>JAPOTI010000077.1 GCA_026709265.1 Paracoccaceae bacterium
AAAAGGCCGTTGACTGCCTCTACGAAGGTAGCTGATAACGGGGGCAAGTAGTTACATATTTTATTTGGTATGTGGCCTGGCAGGCGGGATATTTTTTGCGCTGACAGAACCGGACCCGCTGATCCCGGCGGGCGGCGCATCGGGTGCGATTGCCGGGATCATGGGCGGCTATCTTCTGTTGTTTCCACGTGCGAAGATTGTATCCTTGCTGCTTCTCCCCAATATTTTGTGGCCATTCTCGATCATCATCCGGATTTTCTGGAAGGCCAAAATCTGGGGATATTTCCCCATCCTGTTCTTGACCTTTGGCATTCCAGCATGGATTTATCTCGGGATCTGGGCCTTGCTGAATTTCCTTGGTGCCTACAGCGGCTTCGAATCCAACATCGCCTATACCATCCACCTCGCTGGATTTGCCGCTGGCCTGCTGTTGACGGCGGTCGCGCGGATGGAAGGAACTCTCAAGCTGCCCGTGGCGTCAAACCTCCAGCGGGATCAACTGAATGTTTCAGGCAACGATTTATCGGTGACAGCACAGAAGAAAGGCGACGATCCTCCGCTGCATGCCCGGCAGCCGACCGTACCCGGAAAGACAATCTCCAGTCCATGGACGACATCCGACAAAAACGACAACTCTGCTTCAAACCGCTGAAGCCGTCTTCCCCTGCGAGATCAGGGATTTCGAGACCCACCCTCAGACTTGAAGGCACCATCGCAATATGCCCTTCTGCGCATGCAACCGATTTTCGGCTTCGTCGAAAACCACCGATTTTGCACCATCAAGGACCGCAGACGTCACCTCCTCCCCACGATGGGCTGGCAAACAATGCATAAACAAAGTCTCTGGCTTCGTCCGTGCCATCAACTGTTCATTGACCTGAAAGGGACGCAATGATGCGTTGAGCGCATCCTTGTCTGCGACCGAATCATGCATGGAGCTCCAGACATCAGTCACCACGAGATCGGCATCAGCGACCGCACGTTCGGGGTCCGGCTGATGGCGGATCTTGGTACCGTGCGATTCGGCAAAACCGAGTGCTGCCGCGTCAGGAGCGCGGTCATCGGGACCTGAAAAGGTCAGAGTAAAGCCAAATTGTGCGGCGGCCTCGACAAATGAATTGCAGACATTGCTACCGACACCCAGCCACGTCACATGCTTACCCTTGATCGACCCGCGATGTTCCTCGAAAGTCATGATGTCAGCCAATACCTGGCAGGGATGGGACTGGTCAGTCAATCCATTGATCAACGGAATATCCGCCGCTACCGCAAATTCGTGCAGCGACGACGCATCAAATGTCCGGATCATGGCAAGATCAGCAAAGCGGCTGATCACGCGCGCCGTGTCAGAAACCGACTCGGTCTGCCCAAGATGGGTTTCTCCACCCGAGAGCAGGATGGGTTGGCCGCCCAACTGGCGGACTCCGACATCAAATGAAATCCGGGTCCGCGTGGAGGGTTTCTCAAAAATCAATGCCGTGATCATCCCGGCAAGCGGCGCATCCTGATCAATCGCCCCACGATTCAGTCCAGCGCGGCGCTTTTTCATGTCTGTAGCCTGATCCAGAATCGCCCGCAGGTCCACCGGATCAACCTGACAAATATCAAGAAAATCAGGCATTTGTTGCCATTTCAACCTGCCGCGCAGCCGCAGAAATCCTGTCGCAAACCTGGCGGAGTTCAGCTTCATCCATATTGAGCGGCGGCAGTATGCGGATCACGTCCCCACCGGCCGGCACGAGCAACAGACGTTGATCATGGGCGGCCGCGATGACAGGTGAATTCGCCCCACGACACACCAACCCCAGCATCAGCCCGGTACCCCGTAATTCCCGAAATAAACGGGGATGCTCGGCTGTAACCGATTCCAATCGTTGCCGCAGGAATCCGGCCCGCCGCCGCACATCGTCCAGAAATTCGTTCTTGGAAACAATATCAAGAACTTCGCGGCCGATACGGCATGCGAGTGGATTACCGCCGTAAGTTGAACCATGCGTCCCCGCTGTCATTCCTTTCGCGGCATCAGACTTCGCCAGACACGCACCAAGCGGAAAACCACCCCCTATACCCTTGGCGATGGTCATGATGTCCGGACTGATTCCGGCCCATTCATGCGCGAACAGCTTCCCGGTCCGCCCCATTCCGCATTGCACTTCATCCAGAATCAGCAACAAACCATGCGTATCACAAAGCACCCGCAACTGTTTGAGAAAACCATCTGACAGCGGGACGATTCCTCCTTCCCCAATGACGGGCTCGACCATGATCGCTGCCGTCTGGCTGGAGACAGCGCCCTGCACCGCATCAATATCATTGGGAGGAACCTGCACAAAGCCAGGAGCAAGCGGGGCGAAACCCGAAATATGTTTCTCATTGCCGGATGCGGAAATCATCGCCCATGTCCGCCCGTGAAATGACGAACTCAAGGTGATGATCTCGGTCTTCTCCTCATGCCCTGCGACATACCAGTGGCGGCGGGCCACCTTGATGGCAGCTTCACAAGCCTCCGCTCCGGAATTGGTGAAGAAAACAGTATCAGCAAAAGTCATTTCCACCAACCGCGCGGCAAGCAATTCCTGCTCTTCAATATGGTAGAGATTCGACGTGTGCCAAAGCCGTTGTGCCTGTTCGGTCAGAGCCGCCGTCAGGCGGGGATGCGCATGACCCAGAATATTCACAGCGATCCCGCCACCGGCATCGAGCCAGCGTTCACCGCTCTTGTCCATCAGCCAACTGCCTTCACCCTTGACAAAAGTCATTGGTGCCCGCGCATAAGTCGGCATGACATGAGGAATCATCAACAATCTCCCGGAAGAAAAATGGCGCCCCGCGACACTGATGCACGCGGGTCCAGCGGGCATCACGACGTAACCCGGATTTCCACCAAACTATAGCTTTGGCAAAGCACAATCTACATCTTCACGCTGAAAAACTCAAAACTTCCAACAATGTCTTTGAACGATCGGGACGTATGAAAGTCTCGGTGCACAATTTCGTTATGATCAAGCTTGAAGGAGCGGAACAGGCGCAAACCCTTTCGCCGTGACCGAAAAAAGTACAGCCGAGGCCATTTTATTTTATGGGTATGAAACAGGAAGCGATTCCCGGTGTTGCCGTGCATTCATGACGTTGACGGCAACTCCGATCATGCAGACACACTCTTCAGCCGCGTGAATCACGCGTGGCTTGTCCCTCCCAGAGAAAATGACGCTCAGGCTATGAGCGCCGCAAAAAGTTCGACAGACTTTGCGGACGCTGTGCCTTCCTGTCCCGTTTTGTGGTCATGGGCTGGGCAGCGATACGATTATGCGTCTTGCAATAGGGCTTGCCCGGCTCACTGGGATGGCCACAAAACCAAAAATCTTCGGTGGACGGATCACCGATGGGCCATCTGCAGGTTCTGTCCGTCAACTGCATCAGGCTCAATTTCAGCGATTCTTCTTCGATACGTTTGGCCGTCTCCGCATGATCCTCCGTGACGATCCCGGAATCGTCGATAGCAGCCAAGGAACACGTGTCCTCAGATGGCTGTTGTTCGGCCCGAGAATCGCGTCTCACCTTTGACGTCTCATTGTTCTGTTTCACTTCAGCCGCGGTATTGGAACGTGGTGCGCGTTTTTTGCCGCCGGCGTCTCTGGGCCTCTTTGGTCGCTTCTGCGCGAGGCCCAGACGGTAGATTTTGCCGATCACCGCATTGCGCGTGACCTCTCCGAGTTCATCCGCAATTCGGGCCGCAGGCCAGCCTTTTGCCCACAGTTTCCTGAGCCGCTCAACACGCTCTTCAGTCCATGACATTTCAAAATCCTGATTTTCTGCGGCTTCGATCCGACATCACGCGCGTTCCATCAAGGCAGACATAAGGTCACCGCGGGCCCATTCAAGATCACCACGGCGCGACTGAAACTCTCCACACCCCACCCGCCAGTCGCCGGGTGCCGTTTTCTTGTCCAGGATCAATCATCATCACCTCGAGCCGTCGTCAGAAAAGCCCCTCAACCTGCCGCGTTTCGTTCAAACCGATCGCTTCGGCGGCCGGCACGCGTGGCAGACCGGGCATCGTCATGATCTCACCACAAATTGCCACCACGAAACCAGCACCGGCCGACAGGCGGACGTCACGGATCGGAATCTTGTGGCCTGTTGGAGCCCCACGAATATCCGGATCTACTGAAAAACTGTATTGAGTCTTGGCCATACAGACAGGCACATGCCTGTAGCCACCTTCCTCCCAAAGCTGCAATTGTCGGCGAATCTTCTGATCCGCAACGACGGTATCGGCGCGATAGATTTCCTTTGCGATGGTTTCCATCTTTTCCATCAGACCCAGATGATCGTCATAGAGCGGCGCAAATTTACCCGATGCCGTATGACAGGTATCAACCACGGCTTGCGCCAGCGCCTCGCTGCCGGCTGATCCCATTTCCCAGTGGCGACAGATGATCGCTTCGTTGCCCTGGCCCGCCACAAATTCCTTGACGACCTGAATCTCCGTATCTGTATCACCGACAATATGGTTGATCGCAACGATCGCAGGAATACCGAATTTGGCCAAATTCTCGATATGTCGCCCCAGATTTGTGCATCCTGCCCGCACGGCGGCGACATTTTCTGCACCATGATCACCAAATTGAACGCCACCATTGATCTTCAGGGCGCGGATCGTGGCAACGATGACCACCATGTCCGGCGACAGTCCTGCCTGTCGACATTTGATATTGAGGAACTTCTCAGCCCCGAGGTCGGCCCCAAATCCCGCCTCAGTGACGACATAATCGCTCAGTTTCAATGCCGTCCGGGTGGCGATGACAGAGTTGCAGCCATGCGCAATATTGGCGAATGGTCCGCCATGGACAAGAACCGGGTTATTTTCCAGTGTCTGCACCAAATTGGGCTGCATGGCCTGGCGCAACAGAACCGTCATGGCACCTTCGGCCTTCAGATCACGGCAGGTGACCGGGCTGCGATCAGCCCTTTCTGCGACAATAATATCTCCGAGACGACGATGCAGGTCATCGATATCTGAAGCCAGGCACAAAATCGCCATCACTTCAGAGGCAACCGTAATGTCAAAACCGGCTTCACGCGGAAAACCGTTCGCCGGGCCGCCCAGTCCACAGGTGATTTGCCGCAAAGCGCGGTCATTCATGTCGACGACGCGCCGCCAGGCGACTCGTCTGGTGTCAATTCCCTGAGAATTTCCCCAGTAGATATGGTTATCAATCATCGCCGACAGCAAATTATGTGCTGAAGTTATGGCATGAAAATCACCGGTAAAATGCAGGTTCATGTCTTCCATGGGGACAACCTGCGCCAGACCGCCGCCAGCAGCACCGCCCTTCATGCCAAAACAGGGCCCCAGCGATGCTTCACGAATACAGATTGTTGCCTGTTGGCCAATGCGATTGAGACCATCACCAAGACCGACAGTCGTTGTGGTCTTGCCTTCGCCGGCCGGAGTTGGGCTGATGGCGGTCACCAGAATGAGCTTGCCGTCTTTTCGGTCCTGCAGGGATTGTGTGAAATCCTCGTTGAGCTTGGCCTTGTCATGACCAAACGGAACCAAACAATCCGGGAGAATGCCAAGACATGCCCCGATGTCCGCAATGGGTTTCTTGTTCGCATTGCGCGCGATTTCAATATCCGATGCCATAGCGCCCTGATTTCGATGTGTCATGAATTCCAAGGTTATATGCTCTTTTCGCCCGGAACGGAAATGCACGCGGCCAACACCAGCTTTCATGGTGCCACGGCATGTATGTGGCGGCGCGATGTTCACTCAGTGAACCGGGTGGATATGTTCCCGCGGCAGCACAATTCAGCCGTTCATGACTTGCCAACGGCACCGGAAGCCATCACGCGATCGAGTGCATCGCCTGAATATCCCAGCAGGTCCTGCAGGATCTCGGTGGTATGTTCGCCCAGAAGCGGCGAACGTTCAACGGCAACTTCGAAATCAGAAAACTTGATGGGGCAACCCACCGACAGATAGTCTCCTCTCTCCGGATGAGGGACACTGACGATCGTCCGGTTGCGACGCAAATCCTCATCGTCTGCGATCTCCTTCATCGAGAGAATGGGCCCCACGGGAATGCCGCGCGGATTGCAAATTTCCAACACCTCAAACTTGGTCTTTGTCTGGGTCCAGTCCTCAATCGCCGCAAAAATCTCATCCAATTTCGGCAATCGTGCAGGCAAGCTGGTATATTCGGGATCGTCTTGCCATTCAGGCTTGCCAATGAGTTCACAAATACTCTCCCACACAGCCGCCTGTGTGACGAAATAGATATAAGCGTTGGGATCGGTTTCCCATCCTTTGCATTTGAGAATTCTCCCCGGTTGCCCCCCACCCGAATCATTACCGGCACGCGGCGTCGCATCACCAAAAGGAATCCCGCGTCCATGCTGGGAATATTCCTCCAATGGGCCCGATTGCAGGCGTTGTTGATCACGTAGTTTCACCCGACAAAGATTGACCACGCCATCCTGCATGGGCGCCAGGACTCTTTGGCCACGCCCGGTCCTGATGCGCTGAAACAACGCCGCCACGATACCCAATGCCAAGTGCAGGCCGGTGCCTGCATCGCCAATCTGGGCGCTCGTAATCAGCGGTACCCCGTCAGGAAATCCGGTGGTCGAGGCCGCACCGCCAATACATTGGGCGACATTCTCATAAACCTTGCAATCCTGATTTGCGCCGGGTCCAAAACCCTTGACAGAAGCCAAAATAATCTGTGGGTTCATCGCGTGAATCCGCTCCCAGCTGAATCCCATTCGATCCAATGCACCGGGCGCGAAATTCTCCACCAGAACGTCACAAGTGCCAATCAGACGCGTCAGCACGTCCTTGCCAACCGGATTCCTGGCATCCAATGCCATGGATCGCTTATTGTGATTGAGCATTGTGAAATAGAGACTGTCCACATCCGGGACATCCATCAATTGACGGCGAGTCGCATCTCCGGTCTCAGGATGTTCCAGTTTAATGACATCAGCACCCAGCCACGCGAGCATCTGGGTGCAGGATGGTCCCGACTGAACATGGGTAAAGTCCAGGACCCGTATTCCATCCAACGCCGTCATATTGCTCACCACCCTTGCTCTCGCTGACTTTCACAATCATCCTGTTTGCACAACAGAATGTTATGTTCACCATTCAGTTGCAATCTCCAGCCCGGACCTGGGACATTTTTCGCCAAACCGGCAAATATACCAAGCCATTGCAGATGCCATACCGTGCCATGCCAGGGATGACGACGCATAAAGAAAATATGTCCCTGCCCGCCCATCGCAACCCAGACACGGCAAGGTTGGGCTTGAACTTCACGCGTGACATATCCCTGATTTGAACTTGCACCAAATAGAGTTTAATCCTGACGGCATAAATTCAACAAGAAGAGCAAAGAGCAGGTGCCATGCCAAAAAGTCAGATGAAACTGCCCCTCACGTCAGGCAAACGAGAAGCCCGGACACAGTTTGCAGCATTATGTTTCAAATCGGTCAAGAGGAAGCAGAAAACCCGTGTTCTCCTGATCAGTTCCCGTCGAAGCGGTCGGTGGGTCATTCCCAAAGGTTGGCCAATGAACGGCAAGACACCGGCACAATCGGCCCTGAGAGAAGCGTACGAGGAAGCCGGTGTTCGCGGACGACCCATCAACCAATGTGTTGGTCATTTTTCCTATAAAAAGCGGATATCGGACAAATCTTCCGTATTGTGTATTGTCGCAGTCTATCCTGTGAAGGTCGATGATATCTTGACCGACTATCCCGAACATGGTGCCCGTCAACGGGTTTGGCTGAGTCCATCCAAAGCGGCAGAACGCGTAAGCGATCCAACGCTCAAACCGATCCTGCGCAATTTTGACCCGCTGAAACTTGCCGCCATGCCCGCATAGATGCCGCAACATACGGGCTGCGCGGCGTCGTGACGGTCACCTTCTGAAATCCTGCACTGATCGAACCGGAAGAATTCCCTCCTGTCCTGACAGCGTCATGGCCAAGGCGCAACCACACCTGCGCACCGACATCTGGGTCTCGAATTGCGATGGAGTTGAAATTGCCCCCTGATCGGCATTAGATTAGCCGCATGATTAAATTTTCCCTGCGCTGTGACCATGACCACGTGTTTGACAGCTGGTTTCAGTCCAGCGCGGCATTCGACAGCCTGAAATCGTCGAATATGCTGTCATGTCCGGTTTGCGGGTCTGACATGATCAAAAAGAATGTCATGACGCCGCAGGTCCGTGGTTCAACGGCACCGGAAAGAGAGGAAAAGACTCCCGACCTTGCAAAGCCGCTGTCGCGTACCGAAATGGCTGTGCAACAACTGCGTCAAATCGTTGACAAGAAATTCGAGAATGTTGGCCGCAAGTTTGCCGCCGAAGCGCGGGCCATGCATAACGGAGAGGTCAAGAAAAGGTCGATTATTGGTGAAACCAATCTCCGCGAAGCCGTCGCTCTTATCGAAGATGGCATCCCCGTGGCCCCGTTGCCATGGTCGAACGAATCGAGACGATCAAACTGAGAGTCGGGCAGAATCTGAACTTTTGTTCTTTTTGCAAATTTCACCGTCTCGACGTTTGACAATTTATCTTCCATAACGCACCTCTCGCCTCCAGCAACTGATTGGTGAGCAGAATATGCCTCAGCTCGTTATGAAATTCGGTGGCACGTCTGTAGCTGGCGTGGAGCGCATCAAGAGCGCCGCCGGGCGTATCAAGCACGAAGTCGACAACGGCTACGATGTCATCGCCGTGGTTTCTGCAATGTCGGGGCGAACCAACATGCTCTCGCAAGAGGTCGAGTCGATTTCACCGCTGTTTGATGCACGAGAATATGATGTTGTTGTTTCCAGTGGAGAAATCCAAACCGCCGGACTGATGGCGCTGGCGCTGCAGGAGATCGGCGTCCCGGCGCGCAGCTGGCAGGGTTGGCAGGTGCCCATAACAACCAATTCGGCGTATGGTGCCGCACATGTCATCGATATTGGCACGACGCTGTTAAACGCAAAATTCACCGCAGGCATGCGGGCGGCTGTGGTCGCTGGTTTCCAGGGAGTCTCACCGGAGAATCGGGTGTCGACCCTGGGCCGGGGCGGCTCGGATACGTCTGCCGTCGCGATCGCCGCTGCCTTTGGTGTTGAAAGATGTGATATCTATACCGATGTCGATGGTGTCTATACGGCCGACCCAAGATTGGTTGGCAAGGCCCGCAAACTCGATCGCCTGACCTACGAGGAGATGCTGGAACTGGCATCGCTTGGGGCCAAGGTCCTGCAAGCCAGATCGGTCGAACTGGCCATGCGACATCATGTCCGACTCTGTGTACGATCAAGCTTTAATGATGCAGACGGAACATTGATTTGCGATGAGGAGGAAATCATGGAAACCAACGCCGTCTCGGGGGTGGCGCATTCTCGCGATGAAGCCAAAGTAACACTTCTTTCTGTTGCCGACCGCCCCGGTATTGCTGCCGCGGTCTTCGGCCCGCTGTCGCAATCCCTGGTCAATGTTGACATGATCGTTCAGAATATCTCGGCCAGCGGACGCACCGATCTGACATTCTCCTGCCCGGTTCAACAGATCAGACAGGCGGAACAATGTCTGCAAAATCTCAAGGAGAGCGGGCAGGTCAACTTTCATTCTCTGGCGTTGAATACCGAAGTCTGCAAATTGTCAGTCGTTGGAATTGGCATGCGGTCGCAGTCTGGCGTCGCTGCACGGATGTTCCAGGCCCTTGCCGATTACGGCATCAATATTCTGGTGATTGCAACCTCGGAAATCAAGATCTCGGTTCTGGTGGACCGTAAGTTCATGGAGCTTGGTGTTCAGGCTCTGCACGACGCGTTCGGACTGCACGAAGGCTGAATTATGGAGCCGGAATATAACGGGCTCGAGGTTGCCGACAGATCCCGTCGACTCCTCGATGGGCTGCTGGAGATTCTGGAAAGTATCGATGACGGCCAGGCACGGCTTGACAGGATTACCGACAGGATCACCACCATCCTGGAAACTGATGTCTGTTCAGTCTACCTGCTCCGCACTGCAGACAGTTTGGAACTGTGCGCAACCCAGGGCCTGAATCCACAAGCTGTCCATGTCACGCGTATGCAAATGGGAGAGGGGCTCGTCGGGCGCGTGGCGCAGGAACTGATCCCCATCAATACAGCGAATGCACCCACTGAGCCGGGTTTCCGTTACATGCCGGAAACCGGCGAGGAAATGTATGCATCCTTTCTTGGGGTCCCCATTTTGCAGCGGGGGACACCTCTCGGCGTCCTCGTCGTGCAATCAAAGGAATCGCGCAGATTCTCTGAGGCCGAAACACAAATATTAAAGGTCGTCGCCAGCGCTCTTGCTGATATGACAGAGCTCGGCAAATTCGTAAGCGATCAGTACGCCATCTCGGCACCGCATACCCGACCGGCACAATTTCAAGGCAGCATTGGCCAGGAAGGGATCGCTGAAGGACAGGTCCTGCTGCACGAGTCACGGGTGGTTGTCGCCAATCCCATCACTGATGATCCGGAAAAGGAGATTCTGCGCCTCAGTAAGGCTTTGGAAAAACTGCGGGGGCAGGTCGACGAAATGACGGCAACATCAACGCTCAATGCCACCGATGAGCAACGCGCAATCATTGAAACCTATCGGATGTTCGCCAATTCGCGCGGTTGGGTGCAGCGTATGGAAGCCAATATCCGCAGCGGTCTATCCGCCGAAGCGTCGGTTGAGAAAGAACAGTCTGACACCCGGACGCGGATGAGCCGTGCCGAGCCTTACCTGCGTGACCGCCTCCATGATCTTGATGATCTGTCAATTCGCCTGCTGCGGCTGCTGACCGGACAGGCACGTCTTGATCGACAGAAAATTCCCAGGAACCCAATCCTCGTGGCCCGGCAAATCGGGACTGGCGAACTGATCGAATACGGGGCAAAACTGAAGGCCGTGGTACTTGAAGAAGGCTCTGTCGGATCGCATGCGGCAATTATTGCGCGGGCCAACGCGATACCGCTGCTGGTCCATACCGAAGGGATCCTCAGCGAGGCGCTCAACGGCGACCCCATACTCGTCGACGGCGATTCAGGAACCGCATATCTTCGACCTTCCAAAAAGATCGCCGTCACCGTACGCAACAAGATTGCGCAACGCAAACAGCTGGAGTTGCGCTACCAGGGTTTGCGTGATCTTCCCGCGATTTCCCGGGACGGTGTGACAATCAGCCTGAATATCAATGCCGGTCTTCTCCCACATCTTCCCAACTTTGCGCGTTCGGGCGCTGACGGTGTTGGTCTGTTTCGCACCGAGTTGAAATTCCTTGCAACCAACCGCATGCCCCGGCGCGAGGAACTGGTCCAATATTACCGACTGGTGCTCGATTCTGCAAAAGGCTGTCCGGTCTGTTTTCGGACATTGGATATCGGTTCTGATAAACTGCTGCGCTACATGAAGCGCGACGAGGAACCCAATCCCGCAATGGGATGGCGGGCTATACGGGTTGGACTGGATCGCCCCTATGTGCTCAAGATGCAGTTACAGGCCCTCGTTCGCGCGGCCAATGGGCGCCCATTGTCAGTCATGTTTCCACTGGTTGCCGAAACCAGCGAATTTGAGCAGGCACGGACAATTTTTCTTGATGTCATCAGGAACGAGACAGCACGAAATCGAGCGATATCGAGCGATCTGAAAATTGGCGCGATGCTTGAGACACCATCGCTTGCTTTTGCTCCGGATCGTTTTTTTCAGCAGGTTGACTATCTCTCCATCGGCGGTAATGATCTCCAGCAGTTCTTTTTCGCCGCGGATCGCCAGAATGAGTTGGTACGCCGACGCTATGGAACGCTGAATATCAGTTACCTGCGTTTTGTCCGGTTTATCGTTGAGCGTTGCGCAAAATTTGACGTCATGCTCAGCTATTGTGGCGAAGCTGCGGGGCGGCCGCTCGAGGCGGTCTGTCTTGCTGCCATCGGGTTGAGACAGCTTTCAATGCGTGCATCATCGGTCGGCAGCACCAAACATCTGATCAGACATTCGGACCTGTCGGCTGTTCGTGCTGCCATAGAAGCGGCAGAAACCGACGGCACCGAGGATCTTCGCACAAGACTGGCAAGCGAAATCGGCGTCGAGCATATTCTGACCCCCTGATCGGCCCGCTGACATGTGCCTGCTGAACAGGGGAACATCTCATCATTCCGCGGGCTGTTTCCACTTTGAAACACGACCCGCAATTGCCTGTGTTGGTGTTTGCCCCAAGGATAAATACAGGACTCTCTGAGGGTCCGTGGGAAGTGGGAAATGTATATCCACAGCGACGGCAAAACCAAATCGGCGATAATAGGGCGCATCACCGACCAGGAGGACATGCTGCCATCCGTCCTGCTCTGCCCGCTGAAGTCCTGCACGCATCAGAATGCCTCCGAGACCCTCACCTTGCCGGGTCGGGTGGACAGCGATGGGTCCGAGGAGCAAACTGTCATGCACGCCCACTTTGACTGGCCAGAATCGAATCGCGCCACAGAGGATGCCAAATTGGTCGTGTGCCACCGCTGACAGCGCCAGTAAGTGAGAAACTCCCGTGCGCAACCGGTAGGACGACAGGGCAAGCCTTTCAGTTCCAAACGCACTGTCGAGCAGCGCCTCCACTTCCCAACTGTCTTCAGGAGTTTCCTGGCGCAGCTTGAACATCGACCACCATATTGCAATTTCAAGCAAAAAGCTCGTATCTCATGGCTTCCGGTTCAGCAAACAGTAATTCCAGTTCATGTTCTATCGCCCTTCCGACGGCCACGGCCTTCCGCACAATCCCTTCAACGCGATCATTACCCCAAGGCCGATCGGCTGGATCTCCTCACGCGGCAGGTGCGGAGATAATTTGGCACCTTATTCGTTCTTCAACGCTGTCGCATATGATCCTCCGCAGGTCATGTTCGCATCGACCGGGGAAAAGCCGGATCGCGTTTTTGGCAAAGACAGCACCGAGAATATACGCGAGACCGGCGTTTTCTGCGTCAATGTCGTGGAGACCGCCATGCGGGATCAGATGAATGTCTCATCGGGTCCTTTTGACGGAAGCGTCAGTGAGTTCAAACAGGCGGGAATTGAAAGTTGCGAATGTGAAACAATCTCTTGCCTGCGCGTAGCGCATGCGCCGGCCAATCTGGAATGCAAAATGACCCAAATGACTGAACTCGCAGGCTTGTACAATTATGTTGTATTCGCCGAGGTTATCGGTGTCCATCTTCGCGACGATTGTCTATCCGATGGCCGTTTCGACATCCTGCGTTTTTCGCCTCTCGGGAGACTGGGTTACCTCGATTATTGCTCGGTCACTTCCAGTTTCAGCATGGTCAGAAACACGGGCTGATGTTGGCAATGTCACCTCTTGCATCTTTCAGACGTGATCACGGCCACGACAGCCTGTTGACCGATGCCCGATGTCGCAAGTGCCACGCGGTGTCCGTGCTGGCGTACGCAGCGAACGACACCAGGCTTGACCGCGTGTGTTCACCCGGGCTTCCCCTCTCAGTCAGTCAAGAACAATTGACAGCGGTGGCATGAAAGCCGGGATATGAGCACAGAGAGAAGACAACTCGGATTTATCGGCGGATCCGGAATCTATGAGCTTGAAGGGATGGAAGATGCGCGATGGGTGGCCGTCGACACACCTTGGGGAAAGCCTTCCGATGAAATTCTGATTGGCATACTGGACGGTGTCAGTACCGCCTTTCTTCCGCGGCACGGGCGTGGACATGTCTACGCGCCGGGGACAGTTCCCTACCGGGCCAATATTGCGGCGTTAAAGATCCTGGGTGTTGCCAATATCGTGTCTCTGTCAGCATGTGGTTCACTTCGTGAAGATTTCGCACCAGGCGATTTCGTCTTCGTCGATCAGTTCATCGACCGGACTTTTACACGTGCCGGGAGTTTTTTTGATACAGGCTGCGTCGGACATGTCCCTTTTGCCCATCCGACCTGTCAAAGACTGCGGAAAGCCTGTCTGCGCGCGGCCCAATCATGTCATATTGTCGGTCACGACGGAGGAACCTATCTGGCGATGGAAGGACCACAATTTTCGACATTGGCCGAGTCGCGGATGTTTCGTCAGAATTGGAACTGTGATGTCATCGGGATGACCAACATGCCGGAAGCCAAGCTCGCCCGCGAAGCTGAAATCTGTTACGCGACCGCAGCAATGGTGACTGATTATGACAGCTGGCACCCTGAACATGGTGAGATTGATGTCAGCCAGGTGATGGCCACCCTTGCAGCCAACAGTGAAGCGGCCAGGTCATTGGTGCGGGCATTGGTTGCAGAGGAATTCACCGAAGAATCCCCCTGCCCTCATGGTTGCGACCGCTCCCTCGACACTGCGATCATCACATCGCACGAGATGCTGGACCCCGCACTGGCCGAAAGACTGCGTGTCATCGCGGGCCGGGTATTGCCCCATTGAAAAGGTTATGAATTGGTCAAGATGATGAAGACGGAACACGGCAACCCCAGTCAGATCAAGGACTATATTCGGACCATCCCGGACTTTCCTCACCCGGGAATCATGTTCCGTGATGTCACGACTCTGCTTGCGGACCCACGCGGGTTGCGTATGGCTGTGGACCAGTTGCTGCACCCATGGAGCGGGGGAAGAATTGACAAGGTCGCGGCGCTGGAAGCTCGGGGGTTTGTCATCGGCGGAGCCGTTGCCCATCAGACATCAGCTGGATTTGTATTGATCCGCAAGCAAGGAAAGTTGCCGGGACCGGTATTTTCCCAGGATTATGCGCTCGAATATGGCACTGGCGTCATGGAAATCCATCAGGATGCGATCAGTGCAGGCGAGAAAGTGCTGCTGATTGATGATCTTCTGGCAACAGGCGGAACCGCGGTTGCCGGAATTCAACTGCTTGAGCGCCTGGGTGCAGTCATTGAGGGATGCGCCTTTATCATCGATCTTCCCGAACTGGGTGGGCGTACACGACTCGAACAGATGGGAATGCGGGTCCAGACCCTCTGTGAATTCTCCGGACAATAAACACGCCTGAGGCTGACCGCGACGAAGGAACAGGCGAGTGTCCTCTCACCACAATCGATCTCCGGACATGGCTGCGCGCATCTCAGGGGCTTGTGCCTGCCGCTTGCCGTGGGCGATTTCCCGGCGCAAAACTCTGAAACCCTGCATGGAGTGCCGTCCAGCCTTCCTCCGCGGCAACATCTGCAGCTGTCCTGCCGCAAAGATCACGCATCATGGCATCGCCGCCACCATTCAATTCATCCTGCACACCATCCAGATCACCGAGATATGCCCGCACATGCAGCCGTGAGGCCGCGCGGAGCACGCAATAGTTGCGCAGCGACGGGATCGGACAATCGTAAAGGTCTTCTCCAGCATCTGCGGTCAGTTGCAAGAGACCGCGGCGCAGCATCTGATCGAACAGATCGGAAACGGGCAGCGAGTCCGCAAGCCAGGGTTGATCCTGCACGAATCGTGGATAGTCCTCATGGATCAATCTTCTGATCTCACTTTTCTTCATCGACCTCTCGACACGGTGGATGAGATGGGCAATCAATTCATCGCATTCCGACAAGGGGCCGGACAGCCGGGCGCTGTAATAATCTGCCCGCAAATGTGCCGCGCGGCGGCGGATCGCCATCTCATCAATATGATCAAGATGACCGATCGCAGCATGTGCACCCCGTGCAATGGCAGGATCACCTGTTCCCATCCGTTGATCGGCCTGCGTCACCAGTTGTTCAGCGATCGCACGGAGCGTATTGTGCACATGCATGGGCCAGCCATCTGACCAGTCAGCGATCTTCTGCGTCCAACTGTCCGTATCGCCCTGCACACGATGATCGGCACAGAATGCCCGGGCTGACAGGGCCGCCTCATCTCCCGAGAGACACCCCAGCGTTATGATTGAATCGGCACTCAGGCGGGACAGTCCGGCGTCACTCAGCCGATCCCTGGCCGTGGCGAGGCCGACCAGCAGCGGCAGGATGGGCTGGCCATGGATACCAAGGTGAAGGTTCCTGAGTGCCGCACATTCTCGTGCATGCACGGAAGGATTGATAACCTGGATCTCATCGATAAACAGCACAACCGGACAGGGCAGTTCAAACTTGGAATGACCTTGTTTCTTGATCGTCGCACCCACCACATGCGCCATGACGGACGCGGCCACCTCCGCAACAGGGCCATCAATCGCCGCCGACAGGGCCGCTGGCAGGGCGGCACCGGCACGGCGCAACAGGTCCACCGTCTTTTCCAGAACAAGCCTGAGACGGTCAGGAGAAAACTGGGCTTCGAGGGCCTTCCGGAGATCCATCGGATCGGCAAGGGTCTCAAGTGCAAGGGGCAGGACAATCCCACCCCCATGCTCATGCAGGTGGTCACCGACCTTGCGCGCAAGGGCTGTCTTCCCTGCACCCGGGGCGCCGGTAATCAACAGCGTCTGTCCTTCAGCCGGCATGATGCTGTGCCCTTCGAAAGCCTGCTGTGCGACGTCCTCAATACGTCCGTGAATCAGGTGACGTTCGGCTACGCGACCGGCAAAGAACGGTGTGAGCTGACGGTCTGTCCATCGCGTAAACGACCGCAAACGCGCAATTTCGGGTCGTGTCATGGCAGTCTCGCCCCGTTCCTGACCCCGGAATGTAACGCAGCCACGCGCAAAACTCAAAAGAGTTTGCTCCCATCAGCGTCTCCGAAATCGCCAAGACCACAGACATATCTACGGATTGTGTCGGGGGCTGGCACCCACAATTGCAACCCGAACAATCCCGACATGTCGATCTTCGCATTCAGTTTCCAACGGGTTTCGCAATTCCTGCATGACCCCTGTCCGGCGCATGGCAGATACGGATTGGCGACAGTTGACCGCCGGAAACCCCGCAGTCATGGGTCAATTCTCGCATCACCCGGCGAACATGGCAGACCCATTGATGCGGTATGCGGTGGCTGCAATGGCGTTCAAGATCCGAACGGGTGGGTGAGAACCGCACCTGGATTCAGAATTCCGTGGGGGTCGAGGGCAGCCTTGATCGCTGCCATCGCACCCATATATGCCGAGTCACTGAATTGTTGCAGTTCCTCGGCCAGAACGCGTCCGGTGCCATGCTCGGCTGAAGTCGAGCCACCGAAACTGCGCACCGTTTCATAGACACAATGGCGCACCTGTTCCTGTAAACCTGCCAACTCGACGGCATTCACACCGCGCGGCGGAAAGACATTATAATGCAGATTTCCATCACCAAGATGACCAAAACAGTTCACTCTGAATTCTCCGATCGCCGCCAGTGCGGCTTCACAATCGGTCATGAAGTCCACCAGAGCGTCAAGGGGAAGAGAAATGTCATGCGATGCCACAGCACCAATGCGTCGATTGGCCGCTGGAATCGAGTCACGCAGCGACCAGAGAGACTCGATCTGCGCCCCGGAAGAGGCGAAAATGGCATCACCAATGACCGACTCGCTGACCGCTTCCTCGAGCATATCGGTTACGCGTTCGGATAACTCCATGTCACATTCCGAACCAATATCCACCAGAACCATCCAGTCCGGCAAAGGGTCAAACGGCGCATGAAAATCTGCATCCGTCTCCATGAGGAAATCAATTCCAACACGGGATATCAGCTCGAAGGCCGAAAGAATCGAATCAAAACGCAAACGCGCCTTTTCCAGCAACCGCAATCCGGCTTCCGGGTGAGCAAGAGATGCCAGAAAGACCACGCGATCAGATGGGACAGAGACCAGCTTCAGGCAAGCGGCAGTCATGATCGCGAGTGTCCCTTCGGATCCAATCAACAGATCACGCAAATCAAATCCACGATTGTCCTTGCACAGTCCACTCAATCCATTCCAGACACCCCCATCAGCAAACACGGCTTCAATCCCAAGGCACAAGTGACGCATGTTGCCATAGCGAATGACATTTGAACCCCCTGCATTGGTGGCCAGGTTGCCACCGATTTGACAGCTTCCCTTGGATGCCAGCGAGAGTGGGAACACGCGTGCCTTGTCCGTCGCCACCGCCTGCACCTGCTGCAATGTGCAGCCGGCTTCTACCGTGACCAGGGTCGCAGACGGGTTGACCTCCCGAATTCGATTCAAACGTTCCAACGAAAGAATGCACGGGCGGGGCAAATCATACGCCAATTGTCCCCCGACAAGCCCGGTCCCACCGCCAAATGGCACCAATGCGACCCGATGCTGATTGCAAAGAGAAGCAATTGCCGCAACTTGCGCGACACTCTTCGGTGCAACAACCAAACCCTCCTGTCCATTGCGTCGTTGCCGTGGATCTGTGCGGTAACGTTCTTCGGAATCAAGGATCACAGATCCCGGTGCGGCGGACTTGATGTTATCAAGAAGCTCCGCACCCGCAGGATTCAACTGCATGTCGTTGGATGCACCCTCATCAGCATCGGTAGCCATAATGGATGTGATCGCATCATGTTGACCCGGTTTTCAATCTGCATCTGTGCGTCCGCGCCTGTCATGCCGGAGATTGGCGTACAAGACATGCGTTCTCCATCTTCCGGCAACTTCGAGATAGCTTTGCGCAACCCCTTCATACTTGAAACCGACATTTTCCAGAAGGCGCCGCGAAGGATTGTTGTCGGGAACACATGCAGCTTCTATCCGGCTGATTCCGACCGTGGTAAAGGCATGATGGACAAGCGACTGGATCGCTTCCTTCATGTAACCCTGCCGGGTAAATCGTGCCCCCATCCAATAGCCAACTTTACCTGACTTCGAAGGACCAAACTCAATTTGATCGAGAGTGATGGCACCCAGAATCTCGTTATCTTCCCGCCGTTCCAGCAAGAATGACAATCCGGTCAATTGAATTGCGGCACTCTCTGCCCATTCAACCCGGGAAAAAAATGCGTCTCTCGTCAGATGATTATCAGCCCAGGCGGGCTCCCACGGCTCAAGAAAGGCGCGGCTTTCCAATCGCAGTTGTGACCATTTGGAATGGTCACCTGTTTCCGGCAGACGCAACCGCAACCGTTGCGTGTTCAGCACCGGGATCTTGTTCTTGCGAAACCTCACGACTGGAGCCACCCGAGGAAGTCATCGCGGAAGGGCGCAGCTTGTACCGGCCCATAAACTGCCATGGCAGCCGACTGGCTCCCCGCCAGGGCGTGGGCATATTCTGCAACCGCGTCCAGCGTTACCGAGTCATAGCGAGCGATTGTCGCTTCCAACGTTTCCAACTGGCCGCGCAGCCCCACGAGACTGCCCATCCTTTCGATCCGGTTTGCCGGACTCTCGGCCCCCATCAGGATGGCAACACGAATCTGCGTCTTCGCCCGCTCGACCTCCCGTGCCGTGATCGTGTCGGCAGATCTCCGAATCTCATCAGCACACAGTTTGACCAATTCGCCGAGTTCGTGCGCGCCGGTACTGGCATGAAGGACAAACAGGCCCGTGTCGGGACCCGGCGCAGCGTGGGATGAAACCGAGTAACATAATCCACGTTTTTCCCGTGCCTCGGTGAATAACCGTGATGATGATCCACCACCGAGCACGACACCAAAGACGCGCGCAACATATGAGATCTTCTCACGCAGACTGGGGCCCGGAAACGCGAATGCGAACTGCGCTTGCTCGATATCCCGACTCTTCCTGTATTCACCGCCGACAAAATGCGGACGACGGCGGCGCGTAGCTTTCTGCGGCATGGCATCACCGAAATGCGCTTCGGCGAGCCGCACGATCTGATCATGCTGGACAGAACCGGCAACTGTCAAAATCATTCTCTCCGGCCCGTAATGTTTGTCCACGAATGACCGGAAGTCAGGTTGTCGAAAACTCGAGACGGTCTGGCTTGTCCCAATAATGGGGCGCCCAAATTGCTGCTCAGGATAAATCGTCCGCTGAAGCGCATCAAAAACAACATCCACTGGTGAATCTTCATATTCACCAATTTCGCTCAGAATGACACCGCGTTCCACCTCGATCTCGTTCGGATCAAAAATCGAATGACGCAGAATGTCACCGATCAACTCAATCGCAAGCGGAACATCATCCTCCAACACGCCGGCCTGGTAAACCGTCGACTCGCGGCTTGTATAGGCATTGAGGAAACCTCCAACCTCTTCGATCGTTTCAGAGATCTGAATCGCTGAGCGTGTTCGGGTGCCCTTGAACGCCATATGTTCGAGAAAATGGGCGATTCCGTTCAGTCGGGCCGATTCGTTGCGTGCCCCCACCTTGACATGGACGGCGACGGCCGCCGATTTCAAACCCGGCATCTGATCCGTTGCCACGCGAAATCCATTGCCCAATTTGCTCAGTTGCGCACTCATCGGTCGCACCTCTCACGAATGATCGACTGAACAGCCCTGAGATCGTCGGGGGCTCTCATGATCCGCTCTTTGCGGTCAAACAGATCTTGCATATCAGTTGGCAAAGCTGGAATCATCCCCGTTGCCGCTTGCACCGCATCCGGAAATTTTGCCGGATGCGCCGTGGCCAGGGAAATCAGGGGGCTCGACGTCTCGTTCCGCAGGGAACGCGCAACGTGTATTCCCACCGCACTATGCGGACACACCAATTGTTCGGTCTCCTTGAGAACGACCGCCATGCAATCCTGCGTTTGCTGTTCCGAAGCACGCCCACTTGCATAAACTTCCTGCAACTGATGCAATGTTGATCCAGGTATCATCATCTCGCCTGTCTGTGCCTGCTCCATCAATGCCCTCAGGCAGCCGGCATCCCGGTCGCTGGCTTCAAACAGAGCCCGCTCAAAATTCGAGCTCACCTGTATATCCATTGACGGACTGATGGATGGCAAGACCGCGTTGATCCGGGCATGACCCGAAGACAGAAAGCGGTGAAGAATGTCATTCTGGTTGGTTGCAACCACAAGCCTGTCAATCGGCAAACCCATCCTCTTGGCCGTATATCCGGCAAAAATATCACCGAAATTGCCTGTGGGCACAACGAATGACACTTGACGATCGGGTGAACCCAGAGTGACACCAGCGGCAATATAATAGGCCGCTTGCGCGACAATCCGTGCCCAGTTGATCGAATTGACAGCTCCGAGTTGATATTGATGACGAAAATCCTCGTCATTGAACATCGCCTTGACCAGTGCCTGACAGGCGTCGAAGTCGCCATCAACGGCAATCGCATGAACATTTTCGTCATCGGGGACTGTCATTTGACGGCGCTGGATTTCCGACACACGACCAAAGGGATAGAGAATGAAAATATCGGCTGAATCGAGCCCACGGAAGGCTTCAATTGCGGCCGAACCGGTATCACCGCTGGTTGCCCCGACAATCGTGACACGTCGACCACGCTGTTCGAGGATGTGCGCAAACATGCGCCCGACAAGCTGCAAGGCAAAATCCTTGAAGGCCAGGGTCGGGCCATGAAAAAGTTCGAGCAGATGCAGGTGCGGCGCCAGCTGGATGAGCGGGCAGATTGCCGGATGACGAAACTGCGCATAAGCATCCTGAATCAACCGCGTCAGCTCGTCGCGGGAAAAATCTTCACCCACGAAGGGAAGCAGGGTTTCGAGGACAATCTCCCCGTAATCGGATCCCTGTAGCTTTTCCAAAGTCTCACGCGTGAGACGTGGCCACTCGTTTGGCAGGTAGAGCCCACCGTCCGGCGCCAGGCCCGTCAGCAACGTGTCAGCGAATCCCAAGGGTCGTGAATGTCCTCGAGTCGAAATATACTGCATTCTCTTCACGCCTTTGCACCCGCTCATTCACTGGGGCTCCGTTTGATCTTCCATAACCAGAATATCGTCATCGCGCACCATGCGGCAGCCAGAAGAAACCAGGTTATTGCATAATTTCGATGGTTGTTGGGAATCGCACGGCTATCGACGGACCAGGGAATAATCTGTGCGGCAGCGGGTACCACCTCGCGGGCGACGACAAGCAATGGCTCGGTTTCCAGGAAGTTGGCCATTGCCTGGACATCGCGGGAAAACCACAAATTGCCGTCGGGGGATGGGGTAAACAGACGATCCGTCTCATCGGGCCAATGCAGATTGCCAATCACCGTTGCCGAACCGGGCGGGCGAATGTCAGGCCTGTTTCCATGTGACGTGAATCCGCGATCGAGAAGTACACGACGTCCATTGGTTTCAAATGGCACGATCACCCGATAACCGGGCCCGAATCCCGGGCGACTGAGCAGGACCAGCAATTCGCCGGGACGGATGTCTCCGCTGGCTATGACCGACAGATAATTGTCCCGGTCACGATTCGGATTGCCGGGAATCGCCGTGGGTACCGCGGCGATCTCAGTATCAATCTGCGTCAGTATCTGCTGTTTCCACTGCAACCGCTGCAGCTGCCAGGTTCCCAGGGAACAGAGAATGATGATTCCACTGATGCCGAGAGCCAGCGGAAATGTCATACGATGTTGAATGAGAATCTCCGGTTTCGCGCTAGCCAAGCCGCAGACCGGCAGCCGTGATCATCACGGGATCGACGTCAACGATCATGTGAGCCGACCGCAGGCGACATTGACCCTGCTGAGCATCCGGGCGCCGGTCGCCAGGGGAACAGCATCCCGTTTCGCCGGCAGGGTTCGTATCCCCGCCCTGACCGCCAGATGATATCTTTTTCACGTCAGACAACCGTGCCGACGACCGAAACGTCAATGCAGATTACCGCAGATCCTTGCATCTGTCTGGGCAATGTGAATCGGCCCGACTGCTGCTCATGCCTCGGGAACTCAAGACCCGGCGGCCATCATGATCCCCAGATGTAAACCGCCGCAAACAGGAAAAGCCAGACGACATCGACAAAATGCCAGTACCAGGCTGCCGTCTCGAGGCCGATATGCGAGTCCTGGGACATTTGACCCGCCTGTGCCCGCAGCAAACAGACGAACAGAAACAGCGAGCCGATAATGACATGGGCACCGTGAAAACCCGTCGCCATGAAAAAAGTGGCCCCGTAGATATTGCCGGAAAAACCAAAGGCCGCGTGTGAATATTCATAGATTTGAAGCCCGGTAAAGGCAACGCCAAGTATAATGGCCAGTGTGAGTCCATTGATCAGGTCACGACGGTTATTTTCATGAGCGAGAGCATGGTGCGCCCAGGTACAGGCGGCACCGGATGCCAACAAAACCAGAGTATTGATCAATGGCAAGTGCCATGGATCGAACGTTTCAATTCCGGTGGGCGGCCACACGCCCCCGGCCCCTTCTTCCATCGGGTACAAGGCGTGTTTGAAGAAATTCCAGAACCATGCCACGAAGAACATGATTTCAGACATGATAAACAGAATGAATCCGAAACGCAGTCCTATTTTCACCACCGGGGTGTGGTCCCCGCCTTGTGACTCGCGAATGACATCTCCCCACCACGCGACCATGACGTAGATCACCGTTGCTGCCCCAATCAGCAACAGCCACGGGCCGTAGCCGTGAAAAAACAACACCGCGCCGAACAACATGACAAACCCGCCAACGGCACCCAGAAATGGCCAGAGCGAGGGATTCAAGATGTGATAGTCATGATTGTGTGCGTGCGCCATGTTCAAATGTCCCTCAAGTTTGAGTCCTGTAGAGTTGGCTGTGGGGTCGTGTGACTGTCTGCCGTCACGGCTGTCTGGTGATAGGTGTAGGAGAGCGTAATCACCGAAGCCGATGCCGCTTCCTGATCATTCACGATGTCCGGATCGACGTAAAAGCTCACAGGCATGATAACCCGTTCGCCGGGCTGCAACACCTGATGCTCGAAGCAGAAACAGTCAACCTTCACAAAATAGTTGCCGGCGGTAAAAGGATACACGTTGAAGCTTGCAGTCCCGGCAACAGCGACATCAGCAGGGTTGACAGCTTCATAATAGGCCAGCGAGGTCTCGCCGATCCGAACCTCGATCTCGCGCTCAAGGGGACGAAAGTCCCATGGCATGCCGCGTTCAATGGATGCATCAAACCGGATCTTGATCCGACGATCGAGAATGTCGCTTGCCGATGCCTCCGCCCGCGCTGTTTCCCCGCCATAGCCGGTGACCCGACAAAACCAATCATACAGGGGGATTGAGGCCCATGAAGCCCCGCCGGCAATCGCCACCACTGCCACCAATGCTGTCATGACCCGTCGGTTTTTCTCGATCAGGCTCATTGTGCGGATTCCAGCAGTGACGGGCGCAAGGAATGGTCGAAAGCCTGCATCGCCTGACCGTCTGCCAGTTTCACCACGGTCACGGCAAAAACGACCACAACGAAGGCAGCCAAAATCCAGCCAACAGCGATGTTGCGCTTGGCCCGGCGCATGTGCAGATGTGACGTCTCCTGATCTCTGGTCATATGGAACCGGATGTCAGAAAGTGAATTCCTGTCGCCATAAGCAAGACTTTGTCAGCGGCCAGGGCCAGAAAAAGGACAAACAGGTAGAACAACGAAAAACGGAAAAACTTGCGTTCGACAAGAAATCGATCAGTTTTTGCAACCTCTTGTTCGCGGCGCCAAAGGAGCCAGACCCGCCGCAAAAACTCGCCATTCATCACAATGGCCGCGACAGCGAAAACGGGACCCCCGACTGAGCTGACGGCGATAACGGCTGAAACCGGTGCCAATGACAGGGAGTATAACAGAATCTGTCGCCGCGTCGCACGGTCTCCATGGGTAATATTGAGCACGGGAACCCCTGCCCTGCGGTAATCATCAGCAGAGTAGAGAGCCAACGCCCAGAAATGCGGCGGAGTCCACAGAAAAATGATGAGAAATAACAGCCAGGCTTCCAATGGCATGGATCCCGCAGATACCGCCCAGCCAATGACAGGTGGCAACGCGCCTGCCGCACCGCCGATGACGATATTTTGTGACGTCCGACGTTTCAAAAAGATGGTATAGACCACAACATAGTAAAAAATCGTCAGGGCGAGCAGCAAACCCGCTAGAAGATTGGCTGTCAGGGCCAACATGACAACGGAGAAGCCGGACAGCCACATACCGATCTGGAAAGCATCCTGTCGGTCAAGGCGCTTTCCGGGAACCGGGCGACTGCGCGTACGCCGCATCTGGTAGTCGATATCGCAATCCCACCACATATTCAGCGCCCCGGCGGCGCCCGCGCCGATCGCAATATAGAGGATTGAGGCCAATGCGATCACCGGATGCAATGGCCCCGGCGCAATGACCATCGCGACAGCACTGGTAAAGACCGCCAGCGACATAACGCGCGGCTTGAGCAGGACCATGATGTCATCGAAGCCTGCGATCGTCCTGTTCTGCAGCGCCGCAGATTGTAAGCTCTTATCGGTCATTTCAGCCGTATGGAATCAAATGGATGCGATATCCGACATCAGCGCGAAGCGAACTGTGCTGGTGCCGCCATCGCAGGAATCCCGGCATATGATCTGGTTGGGGAATCGCCCCCATCTGTCGACGGTTTGACCCCGGGTGACTGCGCATATTCTTCCCGCGCCGTATCAAGCCACTCATCATAGGCTTCCTGGCTCACAACTTTCACAGTGATCGGCATATAAGCGTGATCTTTGCCGCACAATTCTGAACATTGACCGAAAAATATCCCTTCGGTCTCCGCCTTGAACCACAAGCCGGCAAGACGGCCAGGCACGCCATCCTGTTTGACGCCAAAAGCCGGAATCGTCCATGCGTGAATCACGTCAGATGCGGTGACATTCACCACCACAGTCTGTCCAACGGGAACCACCATCGCGGTGTCGGTCGCCAGGAGATATTCATCCTGCGAATAGCCATAATCCTCCAGCTCGTCGCGCGACAGCATGAAACTGTCAAAGCTGAATTCATGATCAGGATATTCGTAGCTCCAGTACCACTGGTTGCCTGTCGCCTTGATATTGACATCGCCCTCGGGGATGATCTGCTGCTTGAACAGAATCGGCAACGACACAGCTGAAATGAAGAGAAGGATCACGACGGGTACCACCGTCCAGATGATCTCGACCGGCGTGTAATGCGAGAATGAGGCGGCCTGTCGGCTGACCCTTCGATTGTAGCGCAGAATGACATAGGCGATGAGTCCAAGCACGAAAGCACAAATTGCCGCGATGACATAAAGCAACAGCGTGTCAAACCAGACAATATCGCGGGCTAGCTCCGTGACTGCCGGCTGAAATCCGAGCCCCCTGTCGGTCGGTTTTCCAATGATCTCAAGAGTCTGACTCACATCTGCTGCCATCACACCATGGCTGGACGCACATGCAATCGCCGCCAATATAAGTCTTGTCAGGTATCTCTTCATTCATAGTTCCTTGCAATATCCTGCCGACAGAATTGATGTCAGGCCATGCAGAGAATCCGCATCCGTCTGGTGCTCCTGAAAACCATAATGCCGCCTCGTTCGCAAGAGTCTACAATCGTGTTTGCCTCACGACTTCTTGACTGTATGCTTTTGCCCGTAGCTTGATGGACAACTGAGCGGTCACGATGGAAAGATTGGAAGAAGCGGGTTTTGATCCGTTCAACACGTCACTTGACCCGCAACAGGCGCGTCGGATCGTGCAGGACGCCTGTGCCGGGGGCGATGATGGCGAATTGTTTCTTGAACGCCGTCAGTCACAATCCCTGATGTTCGATGATCAGCGCATGCGCAATGCTGCCTACCAGGTTGACGAGGGGTTTGGTCTGCGTGCGGTCATCGGGGAAACGGCCGGCTATGCCCATTCGACTGATATCACCGAAGCTGCCTTGCAACGTGCGGCCGAATCGACCCGGTTTGCCCTGGGAAATGGGGGCGGTCAGATGGCGGTAGCGCCTGCGTCAACGGGGCGTCAGAAACTTTATGCCGAGACCGATCCGGACGGCGAGGCCGATTTTGCGCACAAGACCGCGTTGCTGCAATCGATCGACTCCTATGCACGCGGAAAAGATTCGCGCGTGATTCAGGTGAGCGCTTCGCTGGTGACATCGTTGCAGGAAGTCATCATTCTGCGTCCGTGTGGACTGTTGGCAAGTGATCGACGGCCGATGGTGCGCCTGAATGTCGCGGTCATCGTTGAAGACAACGGGACGCGCCATTCCGGCAGTGCGGGGCGTGGTGGACGTCATATGCTGGAACCGTTGCTTGTCTCGGAGATTTGGCAGGGACTGGTCGATGAAGCCCTCCGAATCGCTCTTGTTGGTTTGCGCTCAGAACCTGCCCCGGCGGGTGTTTTCGATGTGGTGCTGGGGCCTGGATGGCCCGGAATCTTGCTGCATGAAGCGATTGGGCATGGATTGGAGGGCGATTTCAACCGCAAGGGAACCTCCGCATTTGCCGGGCTCATGGGTACGCGTATTGCGGCTCCCGGCGTCGATGTGGTTGATGATGCAGTGCTCCCTGGGCGGCGGGGTTCAATCGAGATTGATGACGAGGGAACACCTGGCCAGACAACATTGCTGATCGAAGATGGCATCCTCGTCGGCAATCTCCAGGATCGACAGAATGCGCGGCTCACAGGCGTCGAATCGACCGGAAATGGAAGGCGCCAGTCCTTCGCACATGCCCCCATGCCGCGTATGACCAACACTTTCATGCGCAATGGAACAGAAAAGCCCGCGGCCATGCTCGCGGAGCTCAGGGACGGAATTTACGCCGTTGGATTCGGCGGCGGGCAGGTTGACATTACCAATGGAAAATTCGTCTTCTCCTGCACCGAAGCCTACCGCGTTCGCAATGGCGAGATCGGATCCCCGGTCAAGAATGCAACCTTGATCGGTGATGGTGCCACGGCGTTGCAAAAGATCAAGGCGATTGGCGACGATCTTGACCTCGATCCCGGAATTGGCCAATGCGGCAAGAACGGTCAGTGGGTCCCCGTCGGGGTTGGCTTGCCGTCTCTCTATATCAGCGGACTCACGATCGGTGGCCAGGCAACCTGAGAACTGCCTCTATGTGACAGCGGGCAACTTGACCTGTGACTATGGTCCGATGGGAAAGTATGGGCATTTTACACTTTGAGTCACGATGGCGGTTTCGGATCCATCCATGATCCCATCCGGCGTTGGCGCAAGGTGATCAACCGCTCTCTTCTTCTCCACCATCCCTCATCTCTGCAGCTTGCGGCCAGAGCATATCCAGCGGAAAACTGATTGCATCGGAGGGTGGCTGCGTCACCAATGCGTCATCGACAAGCGTGTCCAGTAGCAACCACTGCCCGTTGTGCAGCTTGAAAACTTCCAGCATTTTGATCTCGGGATCGACGAACCAGAGATGCGATACGCCTTCGCGGGCATAGATGGAACGTTTTTCACATTGATCGATGCAGCGGGTCGCCGGCGCGAGCATCTCGCAAGCCCAATCCGGCGCAATCTCGAAATAAGCGACATCAGGAAAGTCCGGCATCTTCGCGCGCGACCAGCCCGTCAGATTGGGGACCACGATGTCCGCGCCCAGATGGAGTTCCGGTTCACGGAAGATCCACCAGCCACCGGGTCAACCACGGTCAAAGGCGTTGCCGAGTTCGACTGCGAGTCGGGTGACCGCCGTTGTGTGTAAAGAATCCCGTCGAGGATCTCTGCCACCATGTGGTGCGGCGCATCGAGAATATCCTGATAGGTCGCAGGGCGCCCACCTTTGTTCGCTGTCGCCATCCCGCTCTATCCTCTCCTCCGTAGACTGGAGATTGGTCATCGGCTTGACCCCACCATTGAGGTTTGTAAATGACCTGCGATTCATGGGGAGTGATTCCCATATGGCTGGGTTTGGACCATGGTTGATTCCTGATCGGTTGCTTTCGGCGAATCATCAGGTGGCCCGGGCGCGAGGCGTGCGATTGTCGTTGGCCGAGAGGTGGGCATGGGCGTGTCGCCGTCTGTGGGTCAGTTGGGCCCACACGTTATCAAAGCGTCCTGATTTGAGCCGGGCACGGAAAGTGAGAACGCCCTGACCACCCGCACGACCCCAGGCGCTGACCACTGCGCTTGAGCCGGGTGCTGACGATCATTGTGTTCGCCGCTGTGGCGCGTCAATCAAGCTGAGAATTTGCGACAATCAGGGTAAGAATCCTGGGGAGCGGCGGATGCTGCCCCTCTCCCCGCGGGGAGAGGACTCTCCACCTTTTCGCAAGGGCTGATTTTGCTTTTTTGGGGTCGGTATTTCATGTGGTCATGGGTGTTGTTTCTGGGTCTTCACGTGGCGTGATTGTGTCCGGTCCGTGAGGGGTCGAACAGGGTTTGGGTCCGAGCATGGCGCAGGCGACGGCGAGCAATCTGTCGGCCACGGAGCGGAGGGCCTGGTCTTTGGCCTGGCTGACGGTGTCGTGCGGGACGGCGATCGCCGTCCAATGGTGCAGGGCGCAGCGCAAGCGGTTCTGTGCGACCGGTCGTTTGACACGCTTCCCGATGATCGTCGCAGCCGATCCATCACCCTGAAAGATTGTCTGTTGTCCGCGTTGGCGGTCTTTCATCAGAAGTTTCCATCGCTTCTTCAGTTTGACCGCACAATTGATGGAAGGCAAGCCCGGCTTAACGCCGATTCCACCGAGATCACTTGAGCAGATGTTGAGAATTACCATGCCAGAATTCAAGGCTATCATGTCACATCCTTCCACCCGCCAGTTACAGGTTCTTGAATCTGGCGGCGTAAAGATTTCACTCAAAACTTGAGTGATCGATACCTGTTAATATCTGAATGGTTACATCTGGACGCAAGACGAATATTTCTGTTTCACGTCTACGGCATCGGAACAGGACCGTCTTCTTCGCTTATTTATACGAATCTCTCACGGCCTGCACGGTTGACACATACGAACGAATTTCCTGATGATTCCCATCAAGGATCACGATCTCATACGCTTTGACGGAGGGTTTCAGTCTCGCGACAAAATTTTCGAGAGTCATGTCACCGGGGGCTCTTTCATCAAAAAAATAATCATATACGTCATCCTCCATAAGATACCCTATTGACTTATCATATGCGGGCGTTTCAAGAGAGATGACGATCCCTTCCATGTCTTTGATTTTTTGTTCAAACTCTTTCGTGGTCATTTCTTTCATAGCGTTTCCCCCATGCGTGCTTTCACTGCAAAAAAACCAAGGTTGCTCGCGCACAGCAATACACCAATTCTCCGATGCTGTTCAGACCCGACTTACACATCATTGGGGGTGTCCCCGCATCATGTGAATACGACCCACGCTTGCATTTGAAGATGCCAAATGAATGTCAGTAACAATAGAGGCACATTGCACGCAAAACAATCCAAAAAGTGAACATCAAGACAATCATATCGGCTTTTCCCCTCGAAGGCTTCGTATGAATTCTCCACACGGGCATCAGGGTCAATCCGCGAGAAACAATAGAGTCACTGGAATACAGGCTAAAAGTGTTACACGAAACCCCGTATCATCGGCTCACATGACAGAAGGTACGTCCTTGGACACAACAATAGCATGATTGCCTGCCAAAATACATTCTGTGACATGCTCTTGGGAGTGATTCCCCTATGGCTGGGTTTGGACCACGATTGATTCCTGATCAGGTGCTTTCGGCGAATCATCAGGCGGCCCTGGCGCGGGGCGTGCGATTGTCGTTGGCCGCGGCGGGACAGGTGCTGGTGTGTCGCCGTCTGTGGGTCCGTTGGGCCCAGACGTTGTCAAAGCGTCCCGATGTGAGCCGGGCCCGGAAGGTGAGAACGCCCTGACCACCCGCACGACCCCAGGCGCTGGCCACTGCGCTTGAGCCGGGTGCTGACACTCATTGTGTTCGCCGCCTCATTGGCACCACTGCCGATGGGAGATCCGGCATCGCGGGCCTCCCGATAACGCATCCGCTGGCGGTGGCTGCGGACAGTGCCGATGGCGGTGATGATCTCGCCCGCCCCGGGGCTTTTCCGCTGGAGAGACCGCAAGGCGTCAATCACCTGGCCCACGCCCGCCCACGTCATGGTGATCCTCTGTCAGGATCGCCTTGTGTGTGTCGAACCCCGCCGTGCTCCTGGCACTCTCGGCGCCCTCAGCGGCAGCGGCGGCGGCCTTGAGAGAGGGGCAGGCCTGCCCGACATCGATGAGCCGGATATCCGGGGTCAAACTGTCCAGAAAGGTCCCGTTGTCCCGGGCCCCATCGGCGATGGCGACAATCTTCAGCGCGCGACCCTGCGCCGCCGCCTGCTGCATCACCTGCCACACCTCCTGGCTGATCTGGCGCTTCAGACAGGTCTTGCCCGGTTCGGGAAGCCGGGCAAAAGTGCGCTATGTCAGCATCTCTCCGGTGGGGGCTTATATACTTAACTACCCAAACAACAGCCAGCTAAGTCATTGAATCCCCAATATTTCCTTATTTTGTAAATTGCAAAAAAATAACCCGCCTGTTTGATGGGCGGGTTGACCTGTCAGCGCAGTGGCGAGAAGTTTCTAAGTCTTTGATTCGGTAGGAATAGTTTGGGTAGTTAAGTATATAAGCCCTCTCCGGTGCTGTCGAGCTGCGCCACAACGCCGCAGTCGGCCTCACGCCAGCCATGTTCATAAGCCTGTCCATCCAGCTCTTCCGCATGCATCCGCAGCATCGTCCCATCCAGCGAGACCCGCAGGGCCACCACATCATCATACAAATTTTCGTCATCCCGCACCTCTGTGAGGAGATCATCGGCCAGATGCGGATCCTCCCGAAACAAGCGCGTCAGATCGCGCATGTCCGCAAGACGGCCACGCCAGATATGCGTTGCAGGCCGACATCTACCAAGCCATACACACATCGCCCCACCGCCGCGCAACGTCTGCAGCACCGTGGTCTGAAGACCCGACATTCAGGCCCACTTGTCGTGCCGCTACGAAAATTTGGCCCTTTATGGATTGACGCAAATACACACAACGTTAAAGATGGGTTAGAATACAAATGTCAGGTTTGCCGTAGCCTCTTTCGCTTCCAGATCCCCGTCACTTCCTCTTGTCATTGAGACCCCGGCATAACCATTGAGATCTCCGGAACGCGACTGGAACGCGGTCCCAATTGCCGCCTTCCAGCGCGAAGGCAGCAATGATGTTGTTGAACGGAACGAATTCCTGCCGCCGTTGAATTGTGAATCCACCTTGATGTGGCGGGAGGAAACAAAATGCTTGCTGATGGCCAGATGTGGCTCGAACATCAGGCCAAGTGCTTTCATTTCAGTTGCTGCAACATTGATCCCGATGCGTGATTCATGTGTGCTGCCCTTGATTGCATCCACCTGAAGGGACAGATCGCCCGCTCCCGTTTCACTGTATGGTTTGCTATCGTAATGTATGTTGCTCCAGCCTAAAGACGGGACAAATGTCCATTTGTCACTCGAAACCGGGTAGGCGGCTTCCGCATTGATCGCCCCCATATTGACACGCATTTTTCCGTTTGCGACAGAATGATCGCCAAAGGAGATCTGTCTCGTGATGTCGGCGCGCGCAGAGCTTGCACCGGTTGACAATCGAAGGTGTACCGGGCCAGCGGCAGCTGACAATCCCAGGCCAAGCATGGCGATGTCCTGGTCGGAGGATGCCAATCCCGGGATTCGTGTATCGCTACGCGCATAGCCAAACGAGAGATCGATTCCGAGATCGGTTGTGTCGGGCAACCATCCGACAGAGGTCGTGACTTGACTCACATCGGTGCGATGGTCTCTTTCCTCGAAAATCAATGCGCGTTCAGTCCTGATCGCATGCCCGGTGGCTTCGACACAAAATGACAGATTTTGACCGCGGTCTGCGGCATCGAGACATGTTGATTCTGACTGGATATGATCTCGCAAGGCACGGATCCCGGCTTGTATCGAGGTCCCGGCGATTTCATTCCCGAGACCATCAAGATCGAATTTGAGCTGGGTGAGTTCGGTCTCTTCGAGCAATTCCAGCAAAACCGTTTCAATCGTTGCATTGAAATCATACGAATTGAAAATCTCAGCCATCACGTTCGTTTGATTCTGATTGAGCCCATCAATGTCGGGGTCGATCACAGTTACGAGCGCCAGTTCCGTTTGATTCTCCTGGAGACGCAGGAGGCTTGACGACAACAAAGCGGCGGCGGTCTCACCAATCAGGTCAGGAATTCTGTCAATGGAGCTGGCATTCAATACGACAATGACGATCTCGCCGCCTTCCAACAGGCTTTCCAAATCTCTCCTGTCCAGCGTTCCGATGCGGTTCACACGCAACGAACCAGCGAGGTTGGCATCTCCTGTTACCATGACCTGATCACGATCCTCCGCTGACCAGCCGACATCCAGTTCCAAGACCCCGTTTGCATCCTGTGTCAAATCCGCATCAATTGTCGATGTCTCAAATTCCCCTTTGGTGCCGGGTGAGAGAATTCCGCGATTGACCAATTGGCCTTTCCCCAGGTTCAAATCTGGATTGGTGCAGTCGCGCCCGGCCTGATTAGAATATTGAATCAACTCAACACGGTCGAAGCCAGACACGGTTCCGGAATTTGTGAGATCAGGCGCATGACAAGCTTCTGCATAGACATTTCCAATCAACCGTCCGAAATTAGAGATTACTACATCGTCAATGCCATCGCCTTGATTGTTTTCTCTGATCTGGATTGCATCACCCATTGCGGCGTGGATCGAGCCGCTTGTCTCAATTGTAACGTCAGCTCTGACATTCTTGCCCGCGATCGCAATTCCGTGCGCTCCGCTTCCCTCGGTTCTTAATGCCCCACCAACCGTGACTTCAACAGGAGTATGACGGCTTTCAAATCCAGGGAAAGTTTGTACAAATATACCAAAAGAGTTCTCACCCTTTGTCCTGATGTCGTTTACGTCAATGGTTACCTTGTTGGGGTTGGGCGCAGTAATTTCATCCAAATTAACAGCTATCCCCGCGACATTGTCTTCATCAGTCGAAATGGTCCCTCTGGATAAGATGTCAACAACGCCTATTGTATTGACCATAATACCAGCGGACAGATACCCGTCAGGATTGCTGGAATCGGAATCGACATCTTGAACAGTGATTTTGGTGGATTGGGGAATGCTGCTTATCCCTTGTCTATTCAGTCTGACATGCACCGCCCCGTTGCTGTCCATGTCCTTATGTTGACCATTGACGGCGATGGTGCCATCAGACCTAATGTCAATGCTGCCACGGACTCCCGTTACGCGTATGCCGTCGCCTTTGGCAGTTACGTCCTTGACGTGAATCTTGACAGTCGCCCTGTCGTCTTGGTCATCAGCATCGTTATCCTTTACTTCAATACCATGATCATTACTGTCCGTTGACGTAATCTCTGCCTCTCTCCCCTCAATTTCCACACATTGTTTGCCGGTGGCAAGTATCACGATTCTGCCCGTTTGTTGCCCGCTGAGAAATTTATATTCTCTATCGTTAGGAGGAATAGTTGAAACTTCGCACAAATCGGCTTGAGAAAGTCCCGGCGAGGTCCAGACGAAAACAACCAGCATTGCTGTCATCAATGCCAGGGGGAGGGAACGCGTCAGAGGAATCAAAACAGGAGCAAGAACAAATCGCACGGAGCACTCACAAACACAATCAGACCAAAGCGTTGCCAAATGGCTGTCGCGCCTGACGAAAATACGCCCCGTGACTGGACTCAAACTGGCCGAAAATGGAGTGTCGTCCGGCCAACATGTTCTTGTTCGTCTGCGGTCTCCGCCGCATCTTCATCCCTCACTGCGCCGAGCAGTCCACGAGAGTCAAGACCTGTCGAAGTTTTCCACAGATCGCGTGCCGGAGAGCTGCGCAGATTCATGCCATGATCAGAGCTTTCCTGTTTTCGACCGCTGTCGACAAGACACTGACGGGTGCAAGCAACCTCGTGCCGGGGGCATATCTGATCACCGATACCTGTCACACCCATCCTGTGCAGAATATTCGCCAGGCTGTGATCTGAAGCTTGGGGCGAATGACGGTGTGCAATCGGCGATATTGAGATGACAATCAGACGGCTGCAGATCGACTTGGCTGCTCGCGGTCACCGGTCGGAGCGCTCTCCCAACATCGCTGACATCTGCCCGACTTGCCGTCATGACATTCGCATTTTTCACCCGTAGCCATTAAGTGTGAGAGGCGAATCGCCTCGGTTGGCAACTTGACCCGGGGCATCAATCGAATCATTATTATCGGCCTCTGCACGTCTTTCCCGAGGTGCTTTCTGGAGTCTGTGTATGCCTGTTGTCGTCGTTGAATCGCCCGCCAAGGCGCGGACAATCGAGAAATATCTGGGTGCCAACTACAAGGTCCTGGCCTCCTTCGGTCATGTCAGGGATTTGCCGCCGCGGGATGGTTCCGTTGATCCTGATCATGATTTCGCGATGACATGGGAGGTTCCGCGCGGTTCCAACAAGTATATCCAGGAAATCGCCGCGGCGGTGAAAAAGGATCAGGATCTGATTCTCGCCACTGACCCGGATCGTGAAGGCGAAGCGATCAGCTGGCATATCCGGGAAGTCCTCCGCAAGCGGCGCGGGGTCAAACTTGACGGTGAACCCAAACGGGTTGTCTTCAATTCGGTGACCCAAACAGCGGTGCGCGAAGCGATAAATGCGCCGCGTGTCATCGACATGGAACTGGTGGATGCCTATCTTGCGCGGCGGGCATTGGACTATCTCGTTGGCTACCGACTCTCGCCAATTCTCTGGCGAAAACTTCCCGGAGCACGCTCGGCGGGTCGGGTACAATCAGTGTGCGTGCGGATCATTGCCGAGCGCGAACGCGAAATCGAGAATTTCAAGAGCCGGGAATACTGGTCAGTCGCCGTTGAGTTTGCCGCGCCGAACGGCGAGACTTTCTCCGCGCTCCTGACGGAGCTCGACGGGCGCAACATCGACAAGTTCTCCCTCTCAAGCGAAGCCGACGCGGCCCAGGCCGCCGCGGCCATCGTGGCGCGGGAATTTGCTGTCGCCTCGGTACAGACCAAGCCACAAAAGAGTTTCCCACCACCCCCATTCATGACGGCAACTCTCCAGCAGGAGGCCAGTCGCAAATTGCGCATGCAGCCGCGCGAGACCATGCAAACCGCACAGAAACTCTATGAGGATGGCTTGATCACCTATATGCGCACGGACTCTGTGCATATGGTTGCCGAAGCCGTGTCTGCGGCGCGGGACGTCATATCGTCAAGATTTGGCAACTCCTATCTCCCGGCCAGGGCGCGCCAGTTCAAATCGAAAACCAAGAACGCACAGGAAGCGCATGAATCGATTCGTCCGACGGCCCTGCACCGGGACCCGCAATCGGTGGGTTCAATCGACCGGAAACAGAATCAACTGTATGCCCTGATCTGGAATCGAACCATTGCCAGTCAGATGAAACCGGCGCAGTTTCTGCAAACGCGTGTCGAAATTCGTTCACATGACGAACGGGTGGGACTGCGCGCGACAGGACGCATTCTGAAATTCAACGGGTATCAGGCCGTCTACGAAGAGGGTCTCGATGACCCTGAAACCGACAAAGACAGCGAATTTGATCCGGAACGGGACACGAAATCCAAACTTCCATCCCTGCATGAAGGTGACAATTTGCAGCGGAAAGACATCGATTCACACCAGCATTTCACCAAGCCACCGCCGCGTTTCACCGAAGCCTCACTGGTCAAGAAAATGGTCGAGTTGGGAATCGGCCGCCCCTCGACCTACTCGTCAATCGTCGCAACCATACAGGATCGCGGCTATGTGTCGCGCCGAGCCGGACGCCTGGCACCGGAACCGGTTGGTCGACTCCTCGTATTTTTCCTCCAGATCTATTTTCAACGTTATGTTGAATTCAAATTTACGGCCGATCTCGAAGAGGAACTCGACGATATCGCGGGGGGTCGCAAACAGCGCATGCAGGTCCTCGACAACTTTTGGCACGATTTCTCGGCGGCAATCAATGATGCCAGCGACCTGCGCATTGGTGAGGTACTCGACCGGTTGGCGGATGTCGTGGTCCCCATGCTTCTTCCCACGGAGGATGGGCAAGACGACTCGCGCACCTGCCCGCGCTGCAATGGCCGACTCAATCTCAAACTGTCAAAGAGCAGTGCTTACATTGCCTGTTCCAACAGTTCCGAATGCAATTTCCGCCTGGGATTTGATGGACAGCAGGCACGCACGATTGGTTCTGATCCCGCAACCGGAAAGGTGGTCAACGTGGAGGTCGGGCGTTATGGCCCTTACCTGCAGCTCGGATCGGCAACAGATGAAGAGAGCAAGCCAAAGCGCGCCAATATTCCGAAAGACATGGATGCCGACGACATCACACTCGAGACGGCACTCGATTTGCTTTCACTCCCGCGAAACATCGGCGCACATCCCGAAGATGGTGCGCCGATCGAAGCCGGGATCGGACCCTACGGTGCCTATCTTCGTCATGCCGGAGTCTATGCCAACATCAAGGACAGTTCAGAAATATTGACGATTGGCATGAATCGCGCCGTGGAGTTAATTGCTGCAGCCAGGTCACGCAAGGGAGGATCGAGAGGGAAGAGCACCGCTATCGGCGAACATCCGCAGGGCGGTACGATCACTTCCGGTGAAGGACGTTATGGACCCTATGTCAAATGGAAACGAGTCTTTGCAAGCATACCTAAAGACATCTCTCCTGATGATGTGACCATCGATGATGCCGTGCGATGGCTCACCGAGAAGATCAACAAGAAGAAACGCTGATGATTGGTCATCTCAATCATGTGGCGGTTGCCGTCCATAATGTCCGGGAGACAGCCCGTGTCTATCGCGACCTGCTTGGGGCCCGGATATCCGCGCCGCAGGAACTTCCTGAACACGGTGTTACCGCCATTTTTATTGAGCTTGACAATACCAAGATCGAATTGCTTGAACCGTTGGGTCAAGATAGCCCGATCAGCCAATTCCTGCAAAAACGCGGGAGCGGTGTTCACCATATCTGTTTGGAAGTGGCATCCATTGCAGATGCTGCAGAAAAGCTGCAACAACAGGGCTGTCGTCTTCTGGGCGCAGACACACCGCAAATCGGTGCCCACGGCAAACCGGTTTTGTTTCTCCACCCCTCCACCTTTGATGGAACCCTCATTGAACTCGAGGAAGCATAGGACATGGCAATCTCTTCAGCACTGGTTCTTTATGCGGTGATCTGGTTCCTCTGCCTGTTTGTCCTGCTCCCGCTCAATGTGACGACACAAAGTGACAGCGGAAAGATATCGGCCGGAACGGCACCATCAGCACCCGTCAATCCCCAGCTGAAAGTCAAGGTGCGATGGGCCACTTTCATTGCCGCCATCATCTGGCTACCCGCCACCGGGCTGATCTGGTCCGGAATTTTCTCTATCGAAGATATCGACGTCTTCGGGCTCTGGGGAGATGGCCGCTACGGTTAGGCACGGGGCAAGTCATTTCACAACCCAACTGAGCAATGAATCCGTGTTCGGTCTCGGACGCTCAGCGGGGTGGTCCTTTGCCGTTCCAAGATGAATGAATCCGGCAATTCTCTCATGTTCCTGCAAGCCAAGTTCGGTCTCACGAAAGATCCGGTCATGCGCGCCAAAGCCGGTCAGCCAAACGGCAGCCCAGCCAGCCGCATGCGCGGCGTTGACCAGTGAAAGACAGACAGCCCCTGCCGACAGCGTCTGCTCAATCAACGGAATCTTGGCTTCAAGATCCGGTGATTCCACGACCGCAACGATCAGATTCGCATCCTGAAACACCAAAGCCGCTTTGCGGACCAGTGAATCTGCCTTATCCAGGGCCGCCCCACGTCGTACCAGACTTTCTGCCAGCCGCTTCATCGCTGGTTGTTCAATCACGATGAACCGCCAGGGTTCGAGCTTGCCATGATCGGGCACCCGCACCGCAGCAGTCAACAGTTTTTTCAATTCCTGGTGGTCAGGCACGGGTGTCGTCAGCAACTGTAGGGCATGCGACCGCCGCGACAACAAGAACTGTAGTGCAGCTTCATTCATATCGGTGACTCAATGTCTCTCTTTCTTTCGGCGGGCTGTTCCTGGCATATGATGTGATCTCTGGCCACAGTGACACATGTCGGGTTGGCAGACCGGTTGCGGTCAAAACGATACCTGCTTCGCGCCCTTGAGCCGGAGCCGTTGCCGCGCTTCCTGCGGCGTGGCGATGCGCATTCCCAATTGTTCTATTCTGGCGCGAATATGATTCACCTGCTCAGCATTCGATTCGGCCTTTTTCCCGGGTCCGATATACAAACTGTCTTCCAGTCCGACGCGCACGTTTCCGCCCATCAGAGCCGCCTGTTCGGCAAATCTCATTTGATGTCGTCCCGCTGCCAGAACTGACCACTCGCAACTGTCTCCAAAGAGTTTTTCCAAACATTTCTGCAAATAAATGAGGTGATCAAGGTCGGCACCCATTCCGCCGAGGACTCCAAAAATGAGCTGAATAAAAAAAGGTGGTTCGGCCCATCCTTGATCCGCGACATAAGCCAGATTGTGGAGATGCCCGAGATCATAACATTCGAATTCGAATCGGGTGGAATGCCCGTTGCCCAAGGTCTTCAGGATATATTCAATATCCGCGAAAGTGTTCTTGAAGACAAAATCCTTGGTGTTCGACAAATAGCCGGGTTCCCAGTCATGCTTCCAGGCTTCATATTTATTGAGCAGCGGGAACAGGCCGAAATTGATTGACCCCATATTCAATGAGGCCAATTCCGGACTCGCGAATGTCGCCGCCCGCAGCCGTTCTTCCCGGGTCATTCCGAGCCCACCACCCGTCGTGATATTGACGACCGCATCGCACCCGTCCCTGATATTCGTCAGAAAGGCAGCAAATGCTTCAGGACGGGGATCGGGTTGACCATCCTCGGGGCGCCGCGCATGAAGGTGCAGGATCGCCGCGCCTGCCCGCGCCGCACCGATCGCCGAAGTGGCGATATCCTCCGGGGTAACCGGCAAATGGGGTGACATCGTCGGTGTATGGATCGCTCCTGTCACAGCACATGTGATGATGACAGGCTTATGCGTGCTGGACACCTCCATCAGGGTTCATTCCTCCCGCGCTCTGTCCATCCGGATTGTGCTCCCGCGCCCCATGGCAATGATCCGGAATGGTGCCCACCTCCTGTCTGAACGATCGGCAACTCAACCCCCGCATGCGCATCAATCCCGATTCCGAGCCGAAAACTCGTCGGTTTATGGTGCTTTTTCGAGAACGTGCCCCAACAATGCACAGCATCATCGACATTCGCGGGAACCGTCACCATTCAATCTCCTTTGGCGATGCGCAATCCCAGTTCGCGCAATGATTCATTGTCAATTTCACTCGGTGCTCCGAGCAGGAGATCTTCTGCCCTTTGATTGAGGGGGAACATCGTCACTTCTCGGATGTTGTCGACGCCGGCAAGCAGCATGACGATACGTTCGATTCCCGGGGCAATCCCGGCATGCGGCGGCGCGCCATATTTCAGGGCATTGACCATTCCGGAAAAGTGCTGGTCGACAAACGCCTGATCATGTCCGGCAATCGCAAATGCTGCATAGAGGCAGTCGAGCTGATGGTTGCGCACGGCTCCCGAAGACAGTTCGACGCCATTGCAAACAATATCGTATTGAAATCCCAGCACATCCAACGGGGATTGCGTCCGCAATGAATCAATGCCCCCCTGCGGCATTGAGAACGGATTGTGCGAGAAACTGATTCCACCGGTCTCGTCGTCGCGCTCAAACATTGGAAAATCGACAATCCAACAGAATTCGAACCGGTCTTGCGCCACCAATCCCAATTCAGTGGCGATTTTGTCCCGTGCTTTGGCGGCAAAAGGTTCGAATGAGGTCGGGCGCCCCCCCAGAAAAAAAGCGGCGTCGCCCACTCCAAGCCCCAGCTGAACGCGTAGAGCCTCGGTCCGCTCAGGTCCCAGATTCTTGGCGAGAGGCCCCGCCCCGACAACCTTACCCTCCTCATGACGCCAAAAGATATAGCCCATACCCGGCAAGCCTTCGCTTTGCGCATAACCGTTCATGCGGTCACAGAAACGACGGCTGCCGCCGCCCGGAGCCGGGATGGCACGAATTTCATGACCTTCATTTTCCAGCAATGCAGCAAAAATTCTGAACCCGGACCCGGCAAAATGCTCGCTGACCGCACACATCCTGAGTGGATTGCGCAGATCAGGCTTATCGGTGCCGTACTGACGCATCGCATCACGATAGCGCAACCGGGGAAACTCAGCCGTGACCGCGCCACCATTGCCGAATTCCTCAAACAGGCCCCGCAGGACGGGTTCGATCACATTGAAAACATCTTCCTGACTGGCAAAAGCCATCTCCAGATCCAACTGGTAAAACTCTCCCGGAGAACGGTCAGAACGCGGGTCCTCATCACGAAAACAAGGGGCAATCTGAAAATATTTGTCGAAACCCGCAATGACTGAAAACTGCTTGAATTGTTGTGGTGCCTGCGGGAGGGCATAGAACTTGCCCGGATGCAACCGCGAGGGCACCAGAAAGTCACGTGCACCCTCGGGCGACGAAGCGGTGAGAATCGGTGTCTGAAATTCAATGAATCCCTGCCCTGACATCCGCTGTCGTAACGAATTGATGATCTGTGCCCGCAACAGAATACGCTGTCGCAAACTTTTGCGGCGCAAATCGAGAAAGCGATATTTGAGCCGTGTCTCTTCGGGATAATCAGGTTCAGCAAAGACCGGGAGCGGAATCTCGGCGCACGGACCCAAAATCTCGATCTGCGAAATAAACAGTTCAATATCGCCGGTATCTATTTTCTCATTGACCAATTCCGTGTCACGGGCTTTGACCACACCATCAACACGAATGACCGTCTCAGCCCGTAATGTCTCAGCCACAGAAAATGCGGCGCTGTCTGGATCAGCGACAGTTTGGGTGATTCCATAATGATCACGCAGGTCAATGAATAAGACCCCGCCATGGTCGCGCACTCGATGAACCCAGCCGGAAAGTCTGACGGTTTCTCCAACATCTGCCGCGCGCAGCTCGCCGCAATTATGCGTTCGATAAATGTGCATGCCGTCTCTCCTGCCTTCCCCACTTGCCTGTCTCTGATGCTTTCGCAAGCTGCCAAGCGACGTTCTTCAAACTCTTCGCACCAATAAGTCAAGACGCGTGCCTATCGAGAGACGCACGCTCAACCCCGTGTCGGTGTCGAGCCGGGATCACTTTCATGCCGCGCACCGTACCGAAAGCTCGACCTGATCCAACAGGTCTGCATTTTTACGCTGGGCGGCCTGACCTCTTCCGGCTCATCCGTATCCGTCCCGGACAACAGGTCAGGCACGCACCGTGCAGCTGCCATCTTGGTTTATCCGAAGTGACTATGATAATGGACGGACAGGCAATATCATAAGTCAGGTCATGTCGACCTGAGGGTGTAACGGGTAAGAATTCAGGTATGTGGAAGTCGATCTTCATCTGTCTGGTCCGACCACTCATTCGGACCGGTCACCTCTTTGTCACCTTTCCCGACGGAACATCTGCCAATTTTGGCAACATGTCGGCAGATCCGGTTTCGATCAGATTTCATGATCATGGCGCGATTCGTGAATTCTGCCTGAATCCGGACCTTGCACTGGGTGAAATATACATGGACGGGCGCCTGACGATTTCCAACGATGACATCCGCGGATTTCTTGCACTCACGACACAGAATGTCGCCACCATGCATTACATGCCGACCAACAGATTCTGGTTGTCTCTACGCAAGGTCTTTCGTACGTTTCAACAATATAATCCAATCGGGAAAGCCCAATCGAATATCCGTCACCACTACGACCTGACGGACGAACTTTATGAGCTCTTTCTCGACTCGGACCGACAATATAGTTGCGCCTATTTCACGCATCCCGATTCCACCCTCGAAGATGCACAATGCGACAAAAAAATACATATCGCGAAGAAGCTCCTGCTCGAGCCTGATCACAGGATTCTCGACATCGGCAGTGGCTGGGGTGGGATGGGTCTCACCCTGGCACGAGACTATGGATGTTCCGTGACCGGTGTCACCCTGTCGGAAGGACAACACCGAATTTCCAACCAGCGGGCCGAGGATATGGGAATATCTGACCGTGCCCGTTTTGAATTGATGGATTATCGCAAAGTTGAATCCATCTTTGACCGGATTGTCTCCGTTGGCATGTTCGAACATGTGGGGACACCGCATTACCATGAGTTTTTCCGTCATCTGCGCCGATTGCTGAAAGACGATGGTGTCGCTTTATTGCACACGATTGGCCGGATGCGGCCACCGGGTGTGACCAACGCATGGATTGCAAAATACATCTTTCCCGGCGGCTATATTCCAGCAATGTCTGAAGTCCTGCAGGTGATAGAAAAGGAGGGGCTCATTGTCACCGACATTGAGATCCTCCGCTTGCACTATGCCGAAACGCTGAAACACTGGTACCAGCGTTTCACCAGTAAAATGGACAGGGCAAAAGAACTCTATGATGAGCGTTTCTGCCGTATGTGGCGATTCTACCTGGCGGGTTCCGAAATGAGTTTTCGCCACGGTGGCCAGGTGGTCTTTCAGTTTCAGATTACCAAGCTGATCGATTCCGCCCCCTTGACGCGAAACTATTTGTACAGTCTGGCCTGACGGTCTCTCCTGCCGGGCTTGCACCGGCGGTGATGACATTTATAGAAGCCGATTGTGCTATTTTCGCCCCGCTGTTCAGGGGGCACAGCGGGGAATTGCCGATGCCCGGAAGAGACGACATTTCGTCAATCATGATCATTGGTGCGGGTCCGATCATCATCGGTCAGGCCTGCGAATTTGATTATTCGGGAACACAGGCCTGCAAGGCCTTGCGCGAAGATGGTTACCGAATCATTCTTTTGAATTCCAATCCCGCCACCATCATGACCGATCCGGCGATGGCCGATGCCACCTATGTGGAACCCATCACCCTGGATGTTATCGAGAAAATCATTGAACATGAGCGCCCTGACGCCCTATTGCCGACGATGGGCGGTCAGACTGCCCTCAACGCTGCGATTGATGCCGCCGAATCCGGTATTCTTGACCGTTATGGTGTCGAACTGATCGGTGCCGGAATTGACGCGATCCGCAAGGCCGAGGACCGCAAACTGTTTCGTGATGCCATGGATCGAATTGGCCTGGAAAGTCCGCGTTCGGCCATTGCCAATACGCCCGAGGAAGCACTTGCAGCATTGAACCATGTCGGTCTGCCGGCAATAATCCGCCCGGCCTTCACGCTCGGGGGTACAGGCGGCGGCGCAGCCTTCAACCGTGATGATTTTGAGCAACTCTGCCGTGCGGGGCTTGAAGCCTCGCCTGCCAACCAGATTCTGGTCGACGAAAGCCTGCTCGGCTGGAAGGAGTTCGAGATGGAGGTCGTGCGCGATCATTCCGACAACGCGATCATCATCTGTTCAATCGAAAATGTAGACCCGATGGGCGTGCATACTGGCGATTCCATCACGGTTGCCCCGGCACTGACGCTGACTGACAGAGAATATCAACGTATGCGTAATGGTTCGATTGCCGTCCTGCGGGAAATCGGTGTCGAGACCGGCGGGTCCAATGTTCAATGGGCCATTGACCCCAAAACCGGCCGTATGGTGATCATTGAAATGAATCCGCGGGTCTCGCGCTCCTCGGCTCTGGCATCAAAGGCAACCGGATTTCCCATTGCCAAGATCGCCGCGAAACTCGCCGTCGGCTACACGCTTGATGAACTCGACAATGACATCACCAAAGTCACGCCGGCATCGTTCGAACCCACCATCGATTATGTGGTCACCAAGATTCCCCGCTTTACCTTTGAAAAATTTCCCGGTGCCAAAGCAGAGTTGACCACAGCCATGAAGTCTGTCGGAGAAACGATGGCGATTGGCCGATCCTTTCACGAGAGTCTCCAGAAAGCCCTCGCGTCACTGGAAACTGACCTTGAAGGTCTTGATGAAATCGACATCGCAGGAGCCAGTGACAAGGCCGCCATCATTCGCGCCGTTTCCTTGCGCAGTCCCGACCGCCTACGGTTGATTGCCCAGGCGATGCGGCACGGGTTGACCAATGAGGAACTGGCCGCCGCCACACAATTTGACCCCTGGTTTCTCGATCGCATCCGTGAACTCGTCTTGGCAGAGGAGATGATTCGCCGCGACGGGCTGCCAACTGATGAAGCGAACATGCGGCGTTTGAAAATGATGGGCTTTAGCGATTCGCGCCTGGCAACGCTGGCACAGACACAGGAGAATGAGGTGCGCACCAGACGCAGCGCCCTTGGTGTGATACCCGTCTATAAGCGAATTGATACCTGTGCTGCAGAATTCGAAGCCCAGACGCCGTATATGTATTCGACCTATGAGAGGCCAAGTATGGGAGTGGTCGAATGCGAATCACGACCAACTGGAGCCCGCAAGATTGCGGTCCTTGGCGGTGGCCCCAACCGTATCGGTCAGGGCATTGAATTCGACTATTGCTGTTGCCATGCCTGTATCGCGTTGAGTGATGCCGGTTTCGAGACCATCATGATCAATTGCAATCCCGAGACGGTCTCTACCGACTATGACACCGCTGATCGGCTCTATTTTGAACCCCTGACCCTCGAACATGTGATCGGTATCCTCGAAACCGAGAGCAGGAGGGGCGAGTTGGTCGGCGTGATCGTTCAATTTGGTGGCCAAACGCCTCTGAAACTGGCCTCCGCCATTGAACGGGCGGGATTCCCGATTCTTGGAACCTCGCCATTGGCGATTGACCACGCTGAAGATCGTGAGCAATTCACCAAGCTTCTCAACAGGCTCCAGCTGCGCCAACCCGACAACGGGATTGCATTCTCGATTGATGCGGCGCGTCACACCGCAGACGATGTGGGTTATCCTGTGGTTGTCCGACCATCCTATGTGCTCGGCGGGCGGGCGATGGAAATTGTCCGCGATCCGGCAGAACTTGAATCCTATATGAGGGAGGCAGTTGCTGTATCGGGTGACAATCCGGTTCTCATCGACCGATTCCTGCCGAACGCCGTTGAGGTGGATGTCGATGCACTTGCAGACGGCGAACAGACCCATGTTGCCGGGATCATGCAGCATATTGAACAGGCCGGAATTCATTCCGGAGACAGCGCCTGTTCACTGCCTCCCTTCTCGCTGGAACAATCAGTGATTGACGAACTCAAACAACAAACCTGCGCACTCGCCCGCGAGCTTGGCGTTGTGGGTCTGATGAATGTCCAATTTGCCGTGCAGGAAGGTGAAATATACGTCCTTGAAGTCAATCCGCGTGCCTCACGGACAGTGCCCTTTGTTGCCAAGTCGGTGGGATCGCCCATTGCATCAATTGCTGCACGAATCATGGCTGGCGAAAAACTCGCGGAATTCAACCTCGTCGAGGCCAATCCGGCGCATTTCTCGGTCAAGGAAGTCGTTCTGCCATTCTCGCGTTTCCCCGGTGTCGATGCATTGTTGGGCCCTGAAATGCGTTCAACCGGCGAAGTCATGGGACTCGACACATCTTTCGAAAAGGCATTTCTCAAGGCGCAGCTTGGAGCCGGTATGGCGTTACCCGAATCCGGGCAGGTCTTTATCTCGGTACGGGACGTGGACAAGACAGAAAAAATGCGCCAAACTGCAGCAACCTTCCGCGAGCTGGGGTTTTCCCTGGTCGCAACACGGGGGACTGCCAGGTTTCTGACCAGCGGCGGCATCCAATGTGTTACAGTCAACAAGATCTATGAAGGTCGGCCCAATGTCGCCGATGCGATCAAGAATGATGAAATCGCGTTGGTCGTCAACTCCACCGAGGGAAGGCAGACTGTGGCTGACAGTTTGACAATACGCACGGCCGCAATTCAGGGAGGTGTCCCGTATTGTACGACGGCGGAGGCCGCACATGTGATCGCTCGAGCACTCAGGTCGCGTGACCAATCAGGAATTGATGTGCGCTCGTTGCAATCGATCTCGGCCTTGTGGAAACCACGCCCTGTGGGACGTTTGAATTAACAAAGCCATTATACTGACCCGCCGGACGCGCCCACATCTTGCAGAGGTAACTGCTCACCCCCATGATTCCGTCCTGATGCCGGGCCGCCCGCAGGCGCGGG
>JAPOTI010000053.1 GCA_026709265.1 Paracoccaceae bacterium
AAAAGGCCGTTGACTGCCTCTACGAAGGTAGCTGATAACGGGGGCAAGTAGTTACATCTGGGCCTCGCTATCCGCATCCTGACAGTCTGGTTTGATAATGTCTCGGCTTTTGCTCAGATTGACAAGACTGGCATGAAATATCCCCTTGGTCAGATCCTGGCCGCCCAAGGCCGTCGCGACAAAACGTGCGCCTGTTGCCTCGCCGGTAATTGTCAAATCAGCATCAACTTCTGTGTCGTCAGAAACCGTGAGCGAACCGCCGATTTCCGTATCCCCGATAAGGCTGATTTGAGCGCATTCCATAAGGATTGTACCCGTCGATGCGGTCGCCACACCTGATTGCCCGCAAGCGATACGCAAAAGACCCGTCACTTCGGAGAACAGATCAATCGTGCCATCCGCGTCGGAATCAACCGGTCGTGCCATCGCGAGTTTGTGTAACCCGGTCATGCTGGCGAATCGGTCATTAGAACCATCATTGTCGGTGTCTGATGGCTGGAACCGGATCGTGGTGTGGATGTCGTTGGTGGCCGCACATGCCGCGAAGGACGACCCGGTCAAGCCCAGACAGCGCTCAAAGGGGTGGCCATCCAGTTGCGTGACTTCCCGGTGTGAGTTCCCGGCAGACTGAAAATCCAACGCGCCAAAACCTGACAGGGCAAGAAGTGACACGAAATGGCCAACGGTCGGATAGGACGCGAGTGACTGGAACGGGGTGATATCCATGGACCAACTGCCGAATGGACCGTTTGCCCGGCCCATTTTCTGAACATAGCCCACGGCGGCCAAATCAGCGAAAGCGGCGGCGGGATTGCCATGCTGCGCAGGTAACTTCTGACCCCCAGAGGTCACCAGCAGGACTTCAAGATCCAGTTCATCATTATCTGGATTCCCATCGGTCAGATGTGCATCAACGCGGCCATCAATATCCGAGTCCAACTGCGTCACAGCGAGGGTTGCCTTCGGGTTGGATCTATCGGAGCGACTCACGCCACGCACAAGGATGGCGAATTTCTGACCGACATTGTTGCGATGTTCTCCGCCACGCAGAAAAGATGGTGGCAGATATCCGGCATTGGCCATTGTCCGCATTGAAATTTCCATGATTGCGTCCGCCGATGAAAGCTGGGCGAGACTCGCCCGGAGACTGTCATATTCTGTGGCAACATATTGCTGTGCAAATTGCGTCGTCAGCCGTAAGTCCTGCCCCAGTGAACGGTCGCGCTGACGATCACTTTCTTCACGCACCAGGCCGTTGACGAAAGCCAGAAAAGTGCCAAACAGGGCAACTGCCAAGGCCGCCTCCAACAACGTCGCTCCACGCTCGCCCCGGGCCAACATACGATCGCTGATGGTCATGAATGTGCCTATGCGATTCCCAAAACTCTGATGCCGATCATGACGACAAATTTCTCCATCATCACGCACAGAATCAGCAACGGAAAAGCGAGAGCGAGCAGCGGGATGGTCACTTTATGCTGTCGTTGAAACTGCGCGTATCGCCCAATCAAGGCCACAGTCAAAGAGAGGCCAAGATAGAAAAACAACAGGGTTTCTGTTTCTCCAAGCAGGAGTATTGGCAGGAATAGTGCAAGACAATCGGCCGGTGGCAATAATTCGTGGCCACTGAGACTCTGGATACGCCAGAATGCCCATGCGAGGACAAACAGGGTTAACCCGGCAATTGCCATCCAACTGCTCATGACTCCCGAAATAACAGCGGAAAGACCCACGAGGGCACAGATTGGCAGGATCAATTCGGTCGGCGCCCATTGGGTTTTCCAATCAACAAGGGAAGCAGTCATCAAGAGCGCATAGAGTGCGGCGTTCACCATGGATGCGGTGAGGGTCAAACTGCCCGTTGTAAATATTGAGATGAAAAATCCGCATGTGGACGCAACAGTAGCGGCGGTGGCAAACCGGAGCGAGGTGGCCACAGGAAATGTCTTGCCATCGAGCCGTTTATACCCGATCAATCCAAGCCAATGGGACAATCCTCCTGCCATTGGGCAAAGAATGATAACCCACCAGATGATCATTGGACTTGTGTTGCCATGGCGGGCGTGCCCTGAATGATCGCGCGTAGTGGTCGCGGAATAGCCAGTTCGCCGATGAAATGATTCCCGCCTTCTGTCGTGTAACGTCCCGAGGCCGTTATCTCGGCTGATGTTTCGCCAGGCTTCAAGCTTCGGGCAAAAGTGGCAGCCGCGGTCAAATTCCAGTTCATGCCCTCAGTTGGGTTGAACTCCAGCGGAGCAGTGACGAGAAGTTTTTGTAATCCATCTGTGATGACCTGACTGGTCCAGGCAATGGGACTCTGGAACGGATCAGGCGATGAAGCTGCAATCTCACCAACAGGAAAACCAGCGGTTCGTGCAGTCTCATATGCCGCCATGTGATGGACTGCCATGCTGTTGGCATGGGCACGCGCACGGCTCATCAGCCATTCGGGCTCGGATTGCAGTGTCGTCATGGGCAACAGTTGGCCGAATGCCAGCAGCACGGACAGCAGACTCAACATGACGGGAAATTCCCTGCGGCTTCACGCAGCCTGTCGCCGACCGGTTTGCGTGCTTCCCGCACCAAATGTCGAACTCTTGCACGCGCCGGATCAAGGTCAAGATAATCATGGATGAGTGAGTCACCTGCACGAAAGGTACGTGGCAAGAAAAGTCGCTGTCGTGCCTGCCGTTCGGCACGATAATGTGCGACGATACCCGCGGCTTCAGCGGCGGCGGCATCATTTCCAGCGGCGTTCAACGCATACCACAAGACCCGATCCTCGCGCTTCAACCACACAAAGGAAGCACTGGCGAGAACACCTTTGCGCCGTCTTGCTGCCAATAGCATGGCCATGAATGCCGTTCTTTGAAAGGCATGGCCATCTGCGATCACACAGAGGCGTTTGCCCTGCGGCCCGGTCAGTAAAGACGCGATCAGGCGCATTGTTTTCTTGTCTCGGGAAATCATGTCATCAAGTGCGCACCCTTGCCGCGCTGCTTTTTCTGCAAGTGCCGATAGCGTCGCCAGCATGTCTTCGCATTCGGCGTCACGCTCACTGAATCCAAGTGCGAGTCCGGCGGTGAGTGCGCGTAACATGATTGATAAATTGTCAAAACCACGCCAAACATCTCCCAGCTGACCGTCCATGGCCTCGCACACCGCGTCTGCAGACAAATGTTCGTTCACTTCAATTGCTTTGGGCGCCGGATCCAGCGGATGACTATCCTCCGCCGGACAGCACGCCAATCGCTGAGAAGACAGCCACACCTCAGGTCGTAAAGCGATTTCCATAACTGGCGGAAGAATCGCCGGGAGTTCAGGATAGACAAGCATTCCCTCCAACTGCTCTGATCTGGTGTGTTTCGCCTGCAGTTGCGCAATGGATTTCACCGGACTCGTGCGCCGCGAGATCGAGCTGAAACTTCTGACAATACCGGTCAGGGGCCATGCGTGGGATTGTGCGTCGATCAAGCTGTCGAGATCGTGCCGCTGCCGAAACTTCATCTCCGGGCGACAGCTACGGAGGCGAAACGCTGCGATAAGAAGCGGCAGAACAGATATCAGGAAAATGGCACGCCCGGCTGACATCTGTAGATCGAGCCAATCATGTTTCGTAAGAACAGGTGGCGAAAATGGTGTATATTGACCGCACCAATGCAACGCCGGAAGCAGGATTGTCGTACCAATCCAGGGGATGCGTGTCAGAGTTTCAAATTCTGCTGCCACCAAAGCGAAAGGCAGGAGAAGCAAAAGAGCTGCACTCGCCAATATTGCCTGTAATTGTTCGTCTATCGCAGATAGGGTTGCGAGAGCCGCACTGACCGCAAGAGCGCCAAGAAAGAGTGTCGCCACCGGGTCCTGCTGATGCGCGTCGGATTTGGGTTCTGTCACGGGCCACTTCCATTATCGGCAAGCGCTTTGACGCAGCGCATAGATGACGGCTAAGCGACAAGTGAGAAAATCCTGGTCTATTGATCGTTCACCAGACAAGAGACATGTTGAAAACCGGAGTGGAGTGGCCAGTCAGGGCCCGGGGAGGAGAAAATTGATTCTCTCCTTGACAAAACAAGCAATCGCTACAATTTGCCTTGTATGAAACCAGTTTCCTGGACGTTCTGGCTCGTCGCGGCTCTATGGCTTCCATTGGGAGTCGCCACTTTCGCCGTCATGCGTTTCGGCATGATGCCGCCTTCCGATCCGGACAATCCGGGCCTTATTCACGATTTGGTTTCGTTGTCACCAGCCATGCTTGGCGGTTTGCCGCTTGCCGTCGCGTTACGCCGGATATGGCAACTCAAACGAATCAAGACAGCCTACATGCTTGGTGCCATATTGGGACCACTCGCAATCCTTGCTGCGACCATGGGTGGTCTGCTGGGGCCAATCGGCGTGATTCTCTATCCTGTCGTCTTCAGTCTGCCCGCAATCGTGACTGCTGCCTGGTTGACCTGGAGACAGAGACGGGCTGATCGCAACAATTCACGATAGTCTCAACCGTGACACATTCCCGTCCATGCACGGCACCGAAAGGTGCCACACCAGATGTCCATCCCAAGGTGCAGTCAAATGCACAGGATTCAGCACCGTGACCGCATCAGGAGCGGAATCCGTAAGCGTTTTCTGTAGGGTCAGTGCATCTGGGAAGATTGCGCCTGAATCAGTCGAGAAGTGACAGATTTTCCGCTGAAGATCTGCCCCCACGTCCCGATTGGAGCTCGTAGGAGACTTTTTGCCCGTCCTTGACGGATTCGATTCCGGCGCGCTCGAGGGCGGAAATATGGAGAAACGCATCATCCGCACCGTCATCCGGCACAATAAATCCGTATCCCTTTTTATAATTGAACCATTTGACAGTGCCTGTCGCCATAGGGGAGCTCCCGAGAATCTATAAATCTGCCTTCCTAATGGGACCAAGCGGCACGACTGTCAATGACAATTTGCCAGACTCGGGACGTAACTGTCTTGCCCGCGACTCTTCATCCGCATCGTTGCATCAAGCTGTAATGGAATGAGGTCGACAAACGACGACGTGCAGCATTCAAACTTTTTGTCTTGCAGGAGAAACCAAAACCGGCAACTGGCGGCAAAGCTCCTATACTCCTGACTTGCTGCAAGTCGATGTCATTTCCCTGGCAGAGCGATTTTCAGATCACGATCCCATTGAATTCCTGCGACCTCACATGCGTTCTGAAGTAACCTGACCTTTTGTTCGCTGCTTGAATGTGTCCAGATCTGCCAGCCACCGGGTCGCATTTTCACCTGACCAACAATTGTCAGTTTTGGTTTTTTATGAGCATTGGGAACGAATTGTGGTGCTGAATAGTTACAAATCCTGAAAGAATCTTTTCGCGTCTGGGTGGATTGGTGTGACGAGTCAATCCACCTGAGAATTTGCAGCACGCCCACACAAGCAAGTCTACAAAACCGGCCTCCTGACCGCAGCCCGCACCGCCATGTCTCCGCTGTCCGGCTTTCCCGTCGTTCCCGACCCTTGCAGGATCTTCCCTTCCCTGTGCTGAGAATCGTCGGGGTGGGCGATGAGTGGTTGCCAGAATGGCATTGGAGAGCCATCCGAATCAATAACCACAACCATAATGTCGGAATATCCGGGACGATTTCTTCAAAGACCGATGTGAATATGATTTGTAAGTGGTCGTCTCAATTCGGGATAAATCTGCAAGAAGGGAGGTTAATATGATCAGTCGGGATCATTGGAAAACATGTTGGGCGATTGTTTTTTGTGGGGCTGCGATTGGGGCGGGGTGTCGGCCTGTCCGAATCCCACATTATGGGGTGAACAATATTCACGGACCGGTGATGATCTCTCTGTTGAGGAAGATTTCCTGATCACGGCAGGCGGTGATACCGAAATCGCAAATTGTAAAATGCGTTTTCGTAGCGATCAGGGATCGGGGTTCGTGACCGATGACCCCGATTTTACCTTCACATTGTCACGGATGGACAGGTTTGCACTGGAGATCAGCGTGGTCAGTGTGTGCGATTCCATCCTGCTCATCAACACGCCTCTGGAAACTGGCTCTACGATGACGATGACAATGGGAACCTGGACGCACGCATTGACGTGACGGATCCGTCCAACGGATATTATGATGTCTGGGTCGGCACGTATGACGGGACTTTCTGTGACGCCACGCTGACATTGGTGACATCTCAGACCAAGCCAAAAAAGTAATCACTGATCGCCAGAGCCTGCCAGTTCACTTCGGGACACCACTGTTGGCATAACCTGTTTCTTCACAGCCTCCCCTGCCAAGCTCTCCCGCTTATGGTTGCAGGGAACACTGAATATGAATAGTTACCTAACTTTTAATGTAACTACTTGCCCCCGTTATCAGCTACCTTCGTAGAGGCAGTCAACGGCCTTTT
>JAPOTI010000099.1 GCA_026709265.1 Paracoccaceae bacterium
TGGGGAATCCAGGTGCGTGATGCCATCGGCGAAAAACAACTGGAATGAAATCCCCTATACAAGTGTGAACTGTTGCAAGGGGCGGTTCCGCACCGCCCGGAAGACGCTCTCCACGGGATTGGGGGTCCGGATCTGTGTCCAGTGTTCAGCTGGACAGTCAGTCAAGGCGAACAATTTGTCCTTGTCCTGGATTAACTTACCGACGGCCTTGCTGTCTTTAAGCCCGTCGAATGTGATGAGGAGATCAAATGCCGCGGCGGCGTCCTTTTGGGTGTCCGCCATCCCGATGTCCTGCAGATCTGATTTGGCTTTGTCATGCCGTGACTTGGGAGGGGCATGGGTGACATTCGCTGTCTTGTGCACCCAGCAGCGTGGCTCCCGGGTGGTGGGGCAGACATCCCGCAGCACTGTCCAGACACCCAGCACCCCGTCGCCGACGGCCAAGAGCGGGGGTGGACAGGTAGGGGCGATTATGCACAACGACCCATATCTTGCGCCAGGGCCGCCCAGACGTGACGCAGGCTGCAGAAATGTCCATTTAGACCCGACGTATCGGGCATGATCCAAATCTGGATGTCTGGAAAATCTGTCAAAGCAGGCTGCAGACCCCAATCAAGCTTCGCGGACGCCTTGATACCCAACGCATGATTCACGCCCCCTTTTCCCTTACCGTTGAATGCGAACCGTAACGGGGCGTATTTGCGCAACAGATCACGGAGACGCGCAGCCAGATATTCACCATCGGACAGACCCTTGATCTCTTGGTCCCTGCCCGCTTCGTCCTTGACAAGATCGGTCAAGCCAATCCCGTATTCAAGCACCTGTCTGTCGTCTTGTGGATTGATCTCGGTGGGTGTCAGACCGACTGTGTGCAGGGTTTTCCAGAAACGATTGCTTGGATCTGCGTAGTAGTGGCCGCGACGGGCCGACTCTTTGCCGGCCGCGCTCCCGCAGATGATCACTTCAAGGTTAGGGCAGAGCCGGTAGTGTCTCAGTTTGAAATTTGACCGTGCCTCGCGCAATCCCCACATATATGCTTAGCGCAACGCATACAGGAGGCATCATGCCTAAAGGCCCCAAAGGTCAGAAGCGCCCTGCTGACGTGATTGGCAACGCGGTGAAGATCGCGCAGATTGCTACGGGTGAAGTTGAGGACGAAGCCGAGGACGATGGCAAAGACTCTGCTGCCAAGGCACTCGGGTCAAAGGGCGGGAAGGCTCGGGCATTGAAGCTAAACGAAAAAGAAAGATCAGGGGTGTGGCTGATCCGGAAGGTGCGGACGTGTCAGGAATGTTGGGTCCAGCCCGTCAGCAATCAGCTGGCGCACCCTGTCGCTATCCCCGGACTTGATGGCTTGACTGAGGGTGGGGAGCGTGTTGGGGCGTGATGGGTTTTCCCGCCGTTTGGCAGTGTCAGGCACCAACTGGTCAAATAACCCTTGTGCGATGTCTTGACAGCATTTCGAAATCTGAGGGGAGTGATTCCCATATGGCTGGGTTTGGACCATGATTGGTTCCTGATCCGTTTCATCTGCCGAATCAGGCGACCTTGGTGAGAGGTGTGCGATTGTCGTTGGTCGCGGCGGGACAGGTGCTGGCGTGTCGCCGTCTGTGGGTCAGTTGGGTCCAGACGTTGTCAAAGCGTCCCGATTTGAGCCGGGCGCGGAAAGTGGGAACGCCCTGGCCGCCCGCATGACTCCAGCGCTGGCCGCTGCGCTTGAGCCGGATGCTGACACTCATTGTGTTCGCCGCCTCATTGGGGTCGCTGCCGATGGGAGAGCCGGCATCGCGGGCCGCTTTGTCACGCATCCGCTGACGGTTGCTGCGGACAGTGCCGATGGCGGCGGTGATCTCGCCAGCTCCGGGGTTTTTTCTCTGAAGAGACCGCAACGCATCGATCACCTTGCCCACGCCCTGGGATCATCTGTCAGGATCGCCTTGTGTGTGTCGAACCCCGCCGTGCTCCTGGCGCTCTCCGCGCCATAAGCGGCATCAGCCGCGGCCTTGAGATATTGACAGGCATGCCAGACATCGACCAACCTGATATCTGGGGTCACACTCTCCAGAAAGGTCCAGTTGTCCCGGGCCCCATCGGCAATAGCGACAATTTTCAGCTCTCTGTCCTGCGCCGCCGCCTGCGGCATCCAATGTCACACCTCCTGGCTGATCTGGCGTTTCAGACGGGTCTGGTCCGGTTCCGGAAGTCGTGCAAAATAACGCTGTGTGAACATCGTCCCATCGCTGCCCAGTTGGGCCACAACGCCGCAGGCGGCCTCACGTGTGGCGCGTCAATCAGGGTGAGAATCTGAGAGTGCGGTAGATGTTGACCTCTCCCTGCGGGGAGAGGACACAAACGGGACGGTGGTCGACCGGGCTTAAGAACGGATTCACAGAGACAATCCACGTGCACAACGATCCGGTCCGCCCTGCAGGCCCAGCGGCGGCCCCGCATCAGGAATTAACATGGACACCGGACGTGGCCACCCACAGACGTTGTCGCCAAGCGGGTTCGGGCAACCCCTGTGGACAAACGCCTTTTCTTCTATGTCCTAGTCAGAAACAAACGCCTGCAACATCAGAATGATTTTCAGCCATAAGGAGTACAAAGATCAGAATGTCATTCAAACCCTTACCGAGAATGCCTGACTTGCCCGGTTTGTTGATCGACGGCCTTCATTGACAAGCGGACTTTGCCGCGATCATCAAATCCCATGAGTTTGACCTTGACGTCCTGGCCTTCCCGCAGGACCTCTGATGGATGGCCAAGTCGCTGATTGTTGATCTGGCTGACATGAACCAGACCATCCCTCTTGCCGAAGAAATTCACAAATGCACCAAAATCGACAATTTTCACGACTTTACCTGTGTAGACTTGTCCAACCTCGGGTTCAGCAACGATGGCATGGATCATTTCAAAAGCCTTATCGATTGCGCCACTATCAGAGGATGCGATCTTGATAACGCCATCATCCGAGACATCAACCTTGGCTCCAGAGGTTTCGACAATTTCTCGGATGACCTTACCACCTGTTCCGATGACTTCACGGATCTTGTCCACCGGAATCGTCAACGACTTGATGCGTGGTGCATAGGCAGAAAACTCTCCGGCCTCGGTCAAGGCATTGGCCATTTCACTCAGTATCTGCATCCGGCCATCCTTGGCCTGCTCAAGAGCAGTTTCCATGATTTCAAAAGTAATTCCGGCAACCTTGATATCCATCTGCAGAGAGGTGATTCCGTTATCGGTACCAGCCACCTTGAAATCCATATCGCCAAGATGGTCTTCATCCCCGAGAATGTCGGTCAAGACGGCAAACTGCCCATCAGCTTCCAGGATCAGACCCATCGCAACGCCAGCCACGGGAGCGCGTAATGGAACTCCCGCATCCATCATGGACAGTGAAGAGCCGCAAACAGTCGCCATTGAAGATGAACCGTTAGATTCTGTGATTTCCGAGACAACGCGCACAGTGTAGGGGAAGTCGGTTTCATTCGGCAGAACGGCCTGTAGAGCACGCCAAGCGAGTTTACCATGTCCAACCTCGCGGCGGCCCGGAGGACCCATCCGACCTGTTTCCCCGACAGAGTAAGGGGGGAAATTATAGTGCAAGAGAAAGTTTGAGCGATAGTTCCCGTGCAGCGCATCGACAATCTGCTCATCTTCTCCGGTTCCCAGTGTCGTTATACATAGAGATTGGGTTTCTCCACGCGTGAACAAGGCGGATCCATGGGCGCGGGGTAAAAGGCCGACCTCACAATTGATGGGCCTGACGCTGGTTCGATCCCGTCCGTCAACCCGTGGTCCACCGGCAATAATGTTTCCTCTCAGGAGCCCGGATTCAAGTTTCTTGATGGCATCAGGCAAACTCCGATCTTCTTGATCACTCTGAGAGAGCACCGCCTTGATCGACTCGCGTGCTGTGGCAATCGCCGTTTGTCGTTGCTTCTTGTCCTGAATGGCGAAAGCATCGGCCATTTTATCTGATCCTTCATGCCGGACTCGTTCGAGAAGGTCTGAGTAATCCGGGGGTTCAAACTTGAAAGGCTGCACGTCCATGTCTTGTGCCAAGCCGTTGATCATCTCAATGACAGGTTGCATGGCATTATGGCCAAACTGAACGGCTTGAAGCATCTCGGATTCAGAGAGCTCATAGGCCTCTGACTCGACCATCATGACGGCACTTTGGGTTCCCGCCACAACCAGGTCGAGTTTTTGTTCAGGATTGATTCTGATCTCATGCATGTCCGGAACTGCCGGGTTGAGGCAGTACGTATTATTGGCAAATCCGACACGGGCAGCACCTATGGGACCTTCAAATGGGACACCTGAAATCGTCAGAGCCGCCGAGGCGGCAATCATTGCCACAATGTCGGGGTCATTGATGAGATCGTGGGACAGAACGGTGCAAATGACATTGACCTCATGTCGAAAACCTGAGGCGAAGAGGGGGCGGATCGGTCGGTCAATGAGCCTTGAGGTCAGAGTTTCCTTCTCTGACGGACGGGCTTCGCGTTTGAAGAAGCCTCCGGGGATCTTGCCGGCGGCGTAATATTTTTCCTGATAGTGAACCGTTAATGGAAAGAAATCGAGGTCGGCTTTTGGTGTCTTGTCAAATGTGACAGCCGCCAGGACTGTCGTGTCCCCGAGTGAAGCCAGGACGGCTCCATCGGCCTGCCGGGCAATTTTGCCGGTTTCAAGGACCAGTTCTGCGTCGCCCCAATCCATAGACTTTTTGATTTGTTTAAACATTGATTTCCTTTCGGTGCAGCCGCTGGGGGTGACATCGGCATGATGCGCCCATCACGTGATCTGCATTGATTTCAGCCCGTGAGACTGGGTGGTTATGGTGAGTTGCCAATCAAGGCCCCGTGCAGCCAAGCAAATGCCACAAAGGCCGCATCACGCAATCGCGACGCAACAATCGCGACGCTCCTGTGCTGCTTGATCGTGTACAATTGAATTTATCTGCGCAGCCCGAGTTTGTTGATGAGTGTCCGATAGCGGCTCTCGTCCCTGGACTTCACATAGTCCAGCAGTTTGCGTCGCTGGGCAATCAACTTGAACAATCCGCGCCGCGAATGATCGTCTTTTTTGTGGTGCTTGAAATGCTCTGTCAATGTCGAGATACGTGATGACAGGATTGCCACCTGCACCTCCGGGGAACCCGTATCCCCCTCAGCCAACCGGAACTCATTGATGAGTTCTGTCTTCTTCTCTGCAGTTATCGACATCATTTATTTCCTTCTCGAATCGTGATCTCAGCCGGGATGTCGTCCAGCCACACCCAAACAGGCCGCAACATGAATGTGCAGCAAACGAAAACCTCAATAAACTAATTTTGCGGAAATAAAAGGACAAATGTAACTTACCCATCTTTAACGTTGTGTGCATTTGCGCCAATCCATAAAGGACACATGTCATCAGGACTCAGAAATCCTTGCTTTTTCAATGGATTGAAAATTTACGAGTCCGCCATACGAGAACCTTCCCATTGATAGGTCCCCGACAGGCGTTGTCCAACCCGCGGGAAGTGCATGCCGGTCACCCTGAATCTGTCAGCATTTAGTTGACAAGCAGTTCCGGTGAATGCAGAGAGGCGGTGATGATCAAGACTTTCGCACACAAGCAACTGAAAGCCTTATGGGAAACGGGACATTCAAAAATCGATGTGCGTCTTCACACACGCATCCTGCGGCGTTTGGACGTTCTTGATGCGGCCACTGCACCTGATGACATGAATCTTCCCGGCTTCAGCTTTCATGCCCTGCGGGGTCACAAGACAACGCGCTATTCTGTCCATATCAATGGACCGTGGTGCCTCACGTTTGCATTCCACGATGGCAACGCCCATTCCGTGGGTCTGGAACAATATCATTAGGAGGCGACATTGACCCGTAACCCTGACCGCTGCCCGGCGCATCCGGGAGAATTGTTACGCGAGGATCTGATCCCCGCCACCGACCACCCCAAGGTCGAGATTGCCCGGATGCTCGGCATCTCCCGGCAGCATCTTCACGACATTCTTGCGGAACGCAAACCTGTCACCGCCGCCACGGCCGTACGTCTCGCCAAGCTCTTCGGGACGACGTCCGGGGTCTGGGTTCGGATGCAGGGTGCCCATGATACCTGGCACGCCAGCCGCCGGGTCGACGTCTCAGACATTCCGACCTTGGGGGCGGATGGACACAAGCTGACGACATGACCCCGTGCGCACGGCAATGTGACAAACAAAAATACCTCCACCGACTCATATGTCTTCGAATCAGGAATTAAGCCCCGTTGACAATGATCGTGCGGCCACCACGCCGGCCATCAGGTGAATCCCGGCTGCGAGGCTTGCGCGAGTCTTGTCGGAACGCGTGGCGAGACTTTGAGCCTCCTTGATTGTC
>JAPOTI010000125.1 GCA_026709265.1 Paracoccaceae bacterium
ATGCGTGCTCAAGTTTGACAATTTATGACTCCGCATAGTTATGTATATAATTCCCAAATGTTTTATGACTGGGCGCTCTCCGCCGAAGCACAAAATCTTGCGCTGCAGGTGAATGCATTCCAAGTCCCGTCGAACAGGAACGCGGAGACCTCAGAGAATGCTCCTGACATGAACATGATCAAGCTGATTGATTATGATTTCCAGAAATATGGCTCATCAGCTGAGCGCAAACGCCTACTACAGAAATGGGATGAAGAGGTGTCAACCCTGCCGCAATAAGTGGCGTCCACGATGACACCACCGACCCGTCCGGTACTGATCTTCTGGATCATCGCCGGGTGGGTCGGCTTCCTTCTCTTTCCCTGGTACGGAACCGAGAGCGGTTTTTTCTCGTTTGAATGGCTGGTCGACGGTTACCCCTTTGAACCGGATTATTCTCCGGCTGTTTTCCTGATTGGACAAGGCAAGAAGCTGTGGTTGTCTCCCTTGCTGATTGCCCTCATCCTGCCGCTCCTGGTGCTCGGGCGGCCGAAATCAGACCCCATCTATTTCCGCATTCTGACTGCCGCAGGGGCGCTTGGAATCAGCTGGTTGATCATCCAGGGATTTTCCATCGGTCTCCGCGGTTTCAATTTTCAATGGATGAATGCGGTGTTTGGTGCGCTGGACGACCGTCAGTACGGGATGGGATTCGGCGCATTGATTTGCGCGGCAGCTTTTCTTTTTCTGTTCACTCAAGGCATCGCCGCGCGGGGTGCCATCAACGGTGACGTCTTCGTGGTCGGGGCTATTGGTGGTGTCATTGCCATCGTCACCACCTTCGTGTTCTTTCCCATCGCCAATATGCTGTTCTCGGCATTTGTGACCGACGAAGGTGAATATTCAGTCCTGGCATTCTTCGGCAAGTTCTTCGACGATCGCTTATGGGGGATAGGCTGCCTGACTGGTTCACGATGCGGAGCAGCGCTGAATTCACTTTTCCTTGCTGTTGCTGTTGGCTTCATCACGACTGTGCTCGGCCTCGCTTTTGCCCTCGTTGTGACTCGCTCCGGCTTTCGCTGGAAACGTATGATTCGTGCGCTGACCGTGCTCCCGATCATCACACCGCCTTTTGTGATTGGTCTCGCGCTGATCCTGCTTTTCGGCCTTTCCGGTTCCGTGACCGTCTTTTTTGCCGACCTCTTTGAGACGCAGCCAACGCGATGGCTCTACGGTATGCCGGGTGTGCTGATCGCGCAAACACTGGCATTCACGCCTATTGCATTCCTTGTTCTGATCGGCGTGGTCGAGGGCGTTTCACCGTCCATGGAAGAAGCTTCACAGACTCTGCGTGCCAACCGCTGGCAGACATTTCGTACGGTATCGTTGCCACTGATGCGCCCTGGACTGGCCAACGCATTCCTGTTGGGCTTCATCGAGAGCATGGCTGATTTCGGCAATCCACTTGTTTTGGGTGGCAACTTCGATGTTCTCTCGACGGAGATTTTCTTCGCCATTGTCGGAGCGCAGTACGACCAGGGCCGCGCCGCGGTCCTTGCCATGGTCCTCCTGTTCTTCACCTTATCCGCTTTCTTCGCGCAAAGAGTCTGGCTTGGAAAGAAAAGCTATACGACCGTATCTGGCAAAGGCGATGCAGGCATGCATCCAATGATGCCAAACGGGCTCGCAATTCCGGTCATGTTTGTGGCACTGAGCTGGGCGATCTTCACGGCAACGGTATACGGCATGATTGTTTATGGCAGCATCGTTGAACTTTGGGGAGTCAACAATTCGCTGACCCTCAAGCATTACATTACCGCGTTCTCGATACGGATTGAGGAAGAGGGAATCCGTTGGACGGGCGCTGCCTGGGACAGTTTCTGGACGACGATCACCATTGCGGCAATTGCCGCACCCTTGACGGGAGCAGTTGGATTGGTGACGGCTTATCTGCTGACTCGGCAGAAATTCGTAGGAAAGAGCGCATTCGAGTTCGGCACAATGCTGTCCTTTGCAATTCCTGGAACCGTTATCGGCGTCAGCTATATACTGGCTTTTAACGTACCACCGATCGAGATCACCGGAACGGGTATCATCCTTGTCGTCAGCTTCATCTTTCGCAATATGCCGGTTGGTGTACGCGCCGGAATCGCTTCCATGTCTCAACTCGACAAATCACTAGACGAAAGCTCACTGACTCTCGGCGCCAATTCATGGCAAACATTCCGCCGGGTGATCCTTCCACTTCTGCGGCCTGCGATTCTCGCTGCACTCGTCTATTCTTTTGTGCGTGCCATGACCGCGATCTCGGCAGTCATCTTTCTGGTATCGGCAGAGTACGACATGGCCACCAGCTACATCATTGGGCGAGTCGAGAATAACGACTACGGACTCGCAATTGCCTACTCGACTGCACTCATCTTCGTTATGCTCTCTGCCGTCGCTCTGATGCAGATCATTGTCGGACGCACCCGAACAGGACGCAGAATGACACCAGCAGGGCCCGGTCTTTGAGGAGAATGTGAGATGAGTATTGCATCCCAAGCCGCACCTATCCGTTTCGAGGGCGTTTCCAAGAGATTTGGCAGAGATGTCGTTGCAGTTGACAATATCGACCTCGCGGTCGACGCCGGTAAACTTGTGACTCTCCTCGGCCCTTCGGGTTGTGGAAAGACCACAACGCTCAGGATGATCGCCGGTTTGGAAATGGCCAGCTCGGGCCGGATCATCATTGGCGATACGGATGTCACGAAGCTACCGGCAACCGATCGTGACGTGTCAATGGTGTTCCAGTCCTACGCTCTCTTTCCTCATATGAGTGTGCTCGAGAACGTCATGTATGGCCTGACTTTCTCTGGTTTGGGTAAGAGTGATGCCCGTTCTCGTGCGTTACAGGGATTGGAACTGGTGGGGCTTGAAGATTTCCACGGGCGGCTCCCGTCCGAGCTGTCCGGAGGCCAGCAGCAACGCGTTGCAGTTGCACGCGCGTTGGTGCTCGAGCCCCAGGTTCTGTTATTTGACGAGCCCCTTTCGAATCTGGACACCAAATTGCGTCGGCAGGTACGTGAGGATATTCGTGCGATCCAGCAAAAACTCGGCCTGACAGTCGTCTATGTCACCCACGATCAGGAGGAGGCACTTGCGGTTTCTGACGAAATCGTTGTCATGCGCAATGCGGCTATCGCGCAGATCGGCACGCCGCGGGAACTTTATGATTCCCCCAACGACCGCTTTGTTGCCGACTTCATTGGAGAGGCGAATCTCATTGCGTGTCAGGTTGTCGCCCTTAACGCCGGAGACGCGACGATCGAGATCGAAGGCTACCGCCTCCGGCTGCCAGCACGAGGATTATCTCCGGGTCCTGCTACGCTTGCTGTACGTCCTTCACGCATTATTCTCGACAACGATACGGGCGTACCCGTGACAGTCGCCAAGGCGACCTACGTTGGCGTCCGCATGGAATATACCTTGGAGGGTGAGTTTGGACAAGTCTTTGCCGTCAAAGATGACGTTGACAAACCGCTGGAGGTCGGCATAAGTCTGTATATGTCCTTTGCCGCAGAAGGGCCCGTCCTCCTTCCCAGCGAGACCGGGGGGCACGGGGGACATTGACCGCACAGGCCGGGTCTGTCGTTGTCAGACCATCACGAATGGCCTGACACCCGCGATGAACGATCTCCTGACGCATCCGGACAGCGGCATCGCCAGGTGATCAAAGACAGACCCCTCTTGGCATGTTTGATCACATGGCCAGGCAAGCCACAAACTTGCATCGAGGTTCTCCTTTTTTGTCACATTGATCATGACAAACCGATGGAGGGCCATGCCAGTTCTTGGAAAAGGTGGAATGGTCCGGCACGTGGTCAGTCAGATCAAGGCGGCAGAACCAGCGATACGCGAGTTTCAGATGCACCTCTTCACACAAACGTCGCTCGGACTGGATGCCAAAGCATATAGCCAGCCAGAAGCATCTGGATCAGCAGTTCAGGATCGACCGAAGGTCGGCCCGTGCGGCTGTAGAAATCCGCCGGATGAACCCGCACACTGGTCAGATCGACGAAGCGATCAATCAACCGCTGCAGGTGGTCTTGTGGAACATGACTCTTGAGCGAGAACTCGTAGAACAACGCCACCTTTGCTTCCTGCCTCGTTCCCATCATCGCCGATACCACCGCTTGCTAGCAGAATTGAATCAGTGACTTAAACCTCAGTCAAGTCAGAGTTTTTCAAAGAAATAGGCCCCTTGGTGTCGGAATCCTCCACCGATCCCGCTTGCCTGGCGGACTTTTGAGTGCCACAGTTTATTTAAAAAGATGTAATTTTAAGTGCTATGAACGCTGTAGTTTTATGATTTTCAGAAAATATCATTGTGCTTTCTTTGAAATTATGCGAATAAAAGCGTCATGAGCGCTGGAAAATCACAAAAACTGAAGAAAGTTCTCGATTCGGTGCCCGCAGGTTACCTCGTCGATGCCGTCTGGTTCACTAGACACGGCGTCGCCTACGAAACCTTTCGCGACTACGTGAAACGGGGCTGGCTCGACCGTGTTGTCCGCGGCGTCTTCCGCCGCCCTGTCCCGAATGCATCAGCATCAAACACCATAGCCTGGAACGCCTGCCTGATCTCGATGCAGTACATCATGGGTTATGAGGTCCATGCCGGAGGAACCACGGCGCTCTCCCAAAAGGGCTATGATCACTACCTGCGTCTCGGCAGCAATGCTCCCGTCTGGGTTTATGGCGAAGCCATACCCAAGTGGCTGGGCAAACTACCACTCGATGCCTCAATCGAGACACGTAATACATCGCTATTCGCTGATCCAACACTTGGCCTCACCAAGAACAAAGCCAAACCAGAAAATACCCTGCCGTGGGATTGGCAATTGCGGATGTCTGCCCCCGAGCGAGCTGTTATGGAAGCGATGGACGAACTGCCGGATCATGAGAGCTTCCATAACCTCGACATGGTGTTCGAGGGCTTGACGACACTGCGCCCGAAAATGCTCACGGCGCTGCTGCAAAGCTGTATGAAAATCAAGGTCAGGCGCCTCTTTTTCGTGTTTGCGGATCGCCACAATCACCCTTGGCGCAAACGCCTCGATCCCAAAGCCTTTAACCTTGGGAGTGGCGACCGTGCTCTGGTCAAGGGCGGTAAGATCCACCCACAGTATCGCATCATGGTGCCGGAGGATTTTGTAAGAATGGAAGTCAGCGATGGCACGTAAAACCTACGAAGCCCAGGTCGCCCTTCTCGTGGACGCGCTCCCTCATGTCGCGAGAGAAGAGATATTCGCGCTCAAAGGCGGCACGGCGATCAACCTGTTCTATCGTGACCTGCCGCGTCTCTCGGTCGATATCGACCTGACCTATCTGCCGATCAAGGAACGCGCAGAGAGCCTGGTCGAGATCAACGATGCCATGGATCGCATCGCTGCCTTAATCGAAGGAGGCATCAAAGGCGCGCGGGCTCAACGCATCCAAGGGGGAGGAGGTGCCACCCGCCTGCTCGTGCGTCTGGAAGATGCCGAGATCAAGATTGAGACGTCACCGGTCACGCGCGGTGTTGTTCATGACCCTGAAATCCGCCACGTCTCAGACGCAGTGGCAGACGCGTTTGGCTATGCCGAAATGCAAATCGTCTCATTCGAAGACCTGTTCGGCGGCAAAATTAATGCTGCAGTTGATCGTCAGCACCCGCGCGACCTTTACGATGTGAAGTTGCTCTACGAACACGAAGGCCTGACGGACGATCTGTTCCGGACTTTCCTGATTTACATCGCCTGTTCGTCGCGTCCTGCGCACGAGCTGCTGGACCCCAACCTGATCAATCTCGATCAGCCATATGTGCGTGAATTCGAGAGCATGACCAAGACACCTGTCGGCCTCGATGACTTACAGGCGACCCGAAAGCAGCTGATTGCGGACATCCAATCCCGCTTCAATGAACCCGCCAAACAGTTTCTGCTCAGCCTGCAGGACGGCAAACCGATTTTCGCCGCAATAGATCGACCGCAAGCAGCCGATCTTCCCGCGGTGCGTTGGAAGCTTCTCAATCTGGAACGGCTGATCCGAGAAAACCCGGAGAAACATGCCAAGCAGAGGGGCAAATTGGAGAAACTCCTTGGCTGATTCTGCGACCGATTGAAAATCAAAGCCCGACCAATTGAAAGCACGTCTCCATTTAACTGTTGCTGGGCAATCCCTTCTCAAGACTCCGCGGCAGCCGTGATCCCGGCATCTTCCAGTTGCTCCCGATCCGGCAGGTCCTGCAGCGACTTGAGATCGAAGGCGACTAGGAACGCATCGGTCGTCATATAGGTGTAAGGCCTGTTGACAATTGCCTTGCGTTTTGAGCGCTGGGCGTGTCTTTGTGTCGGCATTGC
>JAPOTI010000101.1 GCA_026709265.1 Paracoccaceae bacterium
CTCACTTTCCGGGCCCGGCTCAAATCAGGACGCTTTGACAACGTGTGGGCCCAACTGACCCGCAGACGGCGCCACGCCAGCGCCTGTCCCGCCGCGGCCAACGACAATCACATGCCCCGCGCCAGGGCCGCCTGACGATTCGCCAAAATCAACAGATCAGGAATCAATCGTGGCCCAAACCCAGCCATATGGGAATCACTCCCGCGCTTTGTCTTCAATCTTGATCTGGAGGATTTTTTCGGGACGATAAATTTCGGGCGCGTGCGTGGATTCTTTATCCGCGATTCTATGTTTTCGCTGGATCCGAAAGTCGCAACGGTCATCGCACAGATCGCATGTCACGACAACGCGTTGCCACAGGGAAGCCCCTGTTCGCCAGTGATATCGAACCTGATCGGCAACATCTTGGACCAACGGCTCCTCGCACTCGCCCGCGATGCCCGGTGTACTTACACCCGCTATGCTGATGATCTGTGTTTCTCGACCAATGAAAAAATCTTTCCGACCCAGATTGCCACGAATATCCATGGCGCTGACTGGGAGGTGGGAAAGAAGCTAAAGAAGGAAATTGACAAATCGGGTTTTTCGATTAATCTGAAAAAGACACGGATGTCCTTGCGGTGCTCACGCCAAACTGTCACAGGGCTGGTCGCGAATGCCAAAGTCAACGTCAACCAGGATTATTACCGCGCTGTACGTGCGATGTGTCACTCGGTCTTCCAGACAGGTGTCTATTTCAAACCGGGCGGTGATCCTGCCGATGTCATCGACAATCTGCACCCATTGGAAGGTGCACTTTCCCACATCTATTTCGTAAAGGCCCGCCGTGATCGAAAACTCGCGACAAATAAACTTGCCACGAAAGCGGGCGAGTTCAACCCTCCAGAAGCACCCAAAGAACTTTACCGGAGGTTCTTATTCTATAAATATTTTGTTGCTCCGAAAGCCCCGCTTATTGTGACCGAAGGAATATCGGATATCACATATCTGCAATGTGCCATCCGTGCGTTAGTCAAGAAATTTCCGCTTTTGGCCAGGGAGGAAGGGGGCAAGGTTATTCGGCGCGTGAATTTTCTGAAACCATCTGAAACGTCACGCGATATCTTGAACCTGGGTCAGGGCACTGGTGGTTTAACCAAGTTGATTTCTATCTACACAAACAACTTGAAACACTATGCTCACAAACCCTTGGCCAATCCTGTCATCATTCTGTCCGACAATGACCAAGGGTCCAATAATCTCTTTAAGGAGGCCAAGAAGAAAGCCGGATGTGAAATCCACCCGGCAACCACAGAACCTTTCTACCATCTTGGTGATAACCTTTATTTGGTCAAGGTACCCGAAGGGGCAAATAACGTTGAGTAGGCGATCGAAGATTTATTTCAACCGACGCTCTTGAAGACCAAGTTAGACGACAAATCCTTTAATCCAAAGAAAAAGCATGGCGATGAGACACATTACGGCAAGTCAGTTTTCGCAAAATCCGTAGTTCGCGCCAAAGCAGACTCCGTTGATTTTTCTGGCTTTGAAGAGTTGTTGAAGCGAATGGAAGCTGTTCTGAACCACTATGCAGCGCACTCAACCGTTCCGGCTTTCACCGTCGCCGTAGCAGTGTAGCTGATCAAAACAACCCGCACTGATCGCCCACACCAGCAGAGTCACGGCCTACAGGCCGCGCTCCACGTCTAGCTCCGTCTGCCCGCATCTGACAATCCAGGGGGTCTCCGCAAGCCGCAAGGCGCCTTGCAATCCCGACAGCCCGCCATCTGCGGGCGAGGGGCAGGGTAGACTCGCCCCGGCGGCGCGCCCCAGCGGGAGATATCAGCCCGGCAGGCCGATCAGGAGGATGCCCAGCATGGTGGTGGCGAGGGCAATCAGGCCTGCAATCGCCAGAAGTTGCTGTTTCTCCCGCTTGACGGCATCGGTTTCCCGCTTGGCGGCGGCGGTTTCCCACTTGGCCATATCCTCGCGCAGGAGCGCCAGACCGGTATCCAAACGTGATTCAATTCGTGATTCCATTGCTCCGTTCTCTGCTCTGACGGCTGTGATCTCACCTTTCAGCCGTGCGATCTGTCGGGCCAGATCGTGGATGTCGGGTGTCTCACTCATCACCGCAAACTAAGCCTTTGCGCCGCCCCGGTCAACCGGATGAAAATGCCCGCCGAAAATGACAGTTCCCTGGCTCGTCTGCGGGTTGATAGGGCCCAGCGCGACACGGACAATCAGCGCGGACAGATCGGCCTGTGGGTGTCCGGCATGGCGAGACGTATCGGTGGCAGACGTGTTCCATTAGTGATTCGAACAATTATTGCAATACGATACCGGACAGAATCAGCGGCCCGGTTTGTTCACGCAAAGCAAAGTACACCTGCACTCCACCAAGGCCCAGTGGCGTACAAACACGCAACAACGCGCAGCACTACCGGGTCAAAAACAGCGCCGCGATCTTCAATGTCCAGTACGATGCTGGCGACTATTGCATGTGAACGCTGACATATGCGGGGCGGCCCGAAGACCGCCCCCTTTTCGTCATGTCCTCGTCAGATTTTGATCAGCTTGGACGCTCGGCAAGCTCGGTGTCGAGAATGATGGCGGGAATCCGGACAATGAACCGTGTTCGCCGCTGCGGTTAGCCCCAGGGCGGCCAACGCCCGCCACAAACCCCCGAACCCGAAAAAACGCACGGAGGCGCTGAATGCGCTCTGCGGGCCGGAATCGGGCGGGAGCCGCCCCGCCTCCGGCAAGCCGTGTCCCAGAATCAGACGGACCTTAACGGACAGTTTTTTGGGGGTCAGGGGGCGGTGACAGAAATGTACCATGATATCATGAAATAAGCTAAGCCCGGTATGTGTTTGATCAGTATAGTCATCATGAGATGACTTCGTCGAGAACCAGGCAGGTCAATCCAGTTTGCCGGTCACGAAGCGTATCCGTCACGGCTGTCGAAACCGACAAAATCGGATAACCGGGGCGGATGACAGGTTCTGGCGGCGTTCAGTGAGGCTTTGTATCCACGCGCGAGACGTCTCCTAATCCACCGATGATCTTGTGCCTCCGGCGAGGTTTGCATCCGCGTGCGCGACGTTTCGCTTAATCATTGTTCCCTGTTGCGGTTATCTGGTTGAGTTTTGCAAGGGTTGCGCGCAGATGCGCGCGGGCATCAGGTGAAAACACGGTTCCTGTTTTCCTGATCACCGCCTCCAATTGGACGGTGCTGCCGGTAAGGCCAGAACAGGATTCAAGGTTCGAGAGAAGTTGTCGGCGCAAGAGTGATCGAACCCAGCGCTGTTCCTGATCAATCCTCATCTGTCTCCAATTCCCGGATTCCTGTCGCCAGCATGCAAGATCTTCAATCACCTGCCACAGGGTCATCAGTGAGCCGACGTCGGTGGAAGAAACATTCATCGCACAGGGAATCCCATCAGGATCAATCTTGCGCGGTCCAAAAAGTCGGAGGGCGCCATGATACGCCGCACAGGTGCGTTCAGCTGCCTGGCGCAAATCACCATCAGATTTAGTGATGGCAATCAAATCAGCAATTTCCATGATTCCGCGCTTGACCGCCTGCAACTCGTCACCGCTGCCCGGACTGACCAACAGTACGAAGATATCGGTGAGTTCAGCAACTTCAACCTCCGATTGCCCCACCCCGGTTGTTTCGACAAAGATCATGTCGAATCCAGCCTGTTCGCAGAGAAACGTGACTTCACGAGTCGACTCGGCGACGCCGCCAAGTGCACCCGCCGCGGGCGATGGGCGAATAAAGGCCAGATCGCTCTGGATCAGCGAGTCCATACGGGTCTTGTCTCCAAGGATTGATCCTCCGGTCCGCGGCGATGATGGATCAATGGCAAGGACAGCGACACGTTTTCCTTGCTTGGTGAGTTCCGAGCCCAGCCGGTTGAGCAAGCTCGACTTGCCGACTCCAGGGGGGCCGGTGAGGCCAATACGTAAGGATTCGCGGATGCCGCTCTGCGCGAGGGCGTCGATAATTCTCTCGCCTTGCGCCCGTTTTGCCGGGTGGGAGCTTTCAGCGAGGGTAATCGCACGAGACAGAGCACGCCTGTTGCCACTCCTGACCTTCCGGGCAGTTTCAAAGCAATCGTGCATCACCTGATTCCTAGTTGGCTGAATTATTGTGTTGTCATCTGACCTGTAATTATACATCACGCTTATCGAATCAACATTCAGTTTTTCGGAGCCCGCATGAAGTGTACTCTTCGATTGACTATGGTCGCTGCGTCGATTGCGACTTTGTCATGTTTTGGCACTGGAATGACACCAACCGCCGCCGCGGATATTCAGGAGTACAGTTCCAACTACAAGGTCAGTGTGCGTGGGTTCCCGGTTGGCGAATTTGTTATTGCCGGGCGAACCGACGGGAATTCATATGCAGCATCAGCTGTTGTTGTCGCCACCGGAGTCCTTTCCTGGTTCACAGACATAAAAGTCCGTGGCAAGGCGCGGGGTTGGGTCGGTAGCGACCAACTCTTGCCGTATCGCTATCAGGGCGAACTTTATCGGGGCGGCAAGACCACAACCTACGCGGTCAATTTTGCTGATGGACGGGTTGAGTCAGCTGTCACCGATCCACCGGACGAAACGGCGGTTGACCTGTCCTCGGATGAACTGTCGAATGCCATAGACCCTCTCACGATACTCTTTCGGACATTCATGCCGGCCGAGAGAAGCAAGATCTGTGTGGGAAGTTATGATATTTTTGATGGCAAGCGTTTCTACTCATTTGTCTTCGAGCCAGGCCCTGAGACCGAACTCCAGCTGTCTTGCACCGGGCGGTATTTTCTTCATCAGGGCTTTGAGGATAATGAGTTTGCAGACGAAAACCCTGTCGTCAACATGGTTTATCAGCGAGAAACCGATGGGAATCTATACACATTGAAGACGGCTGCGGCAAAAGCCAGGGTCGGTGTGGTCAGTATAGAAAGACTGACGGGTACAGATCAAAGGGGCGAAGAGGGATGAATGCGCTTTTCTGAAATCGTGTGCGATGCGTCTCAAATCTTCGCGATCAATGGGCTGTCACACTGACTGTGACGGACACGAATAACCAGGCTCTGGCTCATGGATCTACGCGGCGCGCGATCGCTGGCTGCGTCGCTCACTCTCCTCGCGTGACAAGGCGACGGATGTCCTGACGCCGCGGTTCACGAATTCCATCAGACCGTTCACCACACGTTCGTTGGGGTCGACACCCGCACAAGTCAGAACTTCCCTCCCGTCACGTGATCGCGCCCAGCGTTGTATAACTTCGGGACCATTGCCATATTTTCGATGATCGACAATGGCATCATCCAACGCCGCCAGCACAACCGCAGCAAAAAGTTTCCGTGCGCGCGAACCCTGCTCATGATTGAATGCTGTATCGTCGTAATCTGCCATCTTCTCCATCTCAAATTAAGACCAAACGGCTCCACACGTCCTTCAACGTATTCAGCGCCAGCCATTGTCTTGGTCACCCGGAAGCCCGCCCTCAGGGAAAAATTATCTGTTTCCGTGCGGTCAATAAGCTTGGAATTCCTACCTTATTTTGATTGAAGAGGTCAAGGAAAATCTGCAACTGTGTAACGATATGGTCAAGATAAACGGTAACGAACTGAGAAACGGATTTGTCGTTGAACATAATGACGGATTGTGGACCGTCGTGAAGGTCGAACATGTCAAACCGGGCAAGGGCGGAGCCTTTGCCCAGGTTGAACTTCGCAATCTGCGCAACGGTTCTAAGTTGAATGAGCGTTTTCGCTCGGTCGACCGCGTCGAGCGTGTTCGGCTCGAACAGAAAGAACAGCAGTATCTCTATACCGATGGCGATTTTCTCGTTTTCATGGACAATAGGGACTTCGATCAGGTGTATCTCAAGGCTGATCTGTTGCAGGACCGAATGCCGTTCCTCAAGGAAGGAATGACTGTCACTGTCGAATTTTATGGGGACGAGGCCCTCAGCCTGACCCTTCCACAGAAAGTGGCTTGCCGTGTCGAAGAAACCGAACCGGTGGTTGCCGGTCAGACCGCTGCCAACAGTTTTAAGCCGGCCTTATTGGATAATGGTGTCCGTATCCATGTACCGCCTTTCATCAATGTTGGTGACGAGGTGATGGTCCATACGGAAACCGGAGAATATTCTGAGCGGGTATAGCAGCGCGATTTCGCGTGCACAGTCTGGAGCACCGGGCGGGTCGAGTGACCATTTTTCCGCATGGCATCATCCCATGGGGCCGGTGCGAATTGATGTCCACCCGGAATGACAGGTCCTGATTGTCGATGGAAGCCCACGCGTGAAGTGACTCAACTCCGCAGCAACCAATGGCGGAGATTGAATGAAGTCGATGTCTATGCCCGTCTGGTTGCCGGGATGCTCCGTGAGGTTTTTGATGACGGCACATGATCCGAATCTCAATCTGGCTGTCAGGGCGTTGCGCAAAGCGAGTCGATTGCTTGTTCGGGACTTTCTGGAAGTTCGCCTGTTGCTCCCGTCAGTCAAGGGAAGTGAGCAATTCGCCAATCAGGCTTTGCAGCGCGCTGAGTCGACCCTGCACGAAGAACTGCTTGCAGCGCGACCGCACTACAGTTTCCACAGTCCAACACTCGGCGCGATTGAGGGTTCAGACCCGACGCGCGACTGGATCGTCAATGCTGTCGATGGATTCGTGAATTATTCACAAGGAATACCGCATTGGGTGATGACGGCCTCCCTGCTTCATAAGGACAAACCGGTATTGGCGGCCATATTCAATCCTTTGGAAAATGAAATGTTCACTGCCGAGACGGGAATTGGAAGCAGGTTGAATAACGGACGCATTCGTGTGTCGAGGAAATCGCAGGCCGCCAAATTTGTTGTGGGGTGTGAAGAGATATCACGCCAACAATTTGAGATGGATTGTGATCATGACGCATCGTTACGCCGGGTCATGTCCAGTGGCATCCAATGCCGATCCTTCGGCTCGATATCGCAGGACCTGGTCCATGTCAGTTGTGGTCGGCTCGATGGATATTGGTCGCATACCACCAACCCTGCCTCGCTCCCTGCCGCTACCTTGCTTCTTGCGGAGGCCGGAGGATTGATTGAAAATCTCAATCGCAAGGAAAATTCCGGATTGGTGGCCGCTGGCAGCGATGGATTTCGGTCTTTCGCCGCGTTGGTACGCGGCGATGCAGACTGAGTTGATTCAGGTGAGAATGATTCTGGCGTCGGCGGCTTTCATGGGTCGATCCGAAATGCGGTTCCGCCGCAACAATGCAAGTGCCTGACCGCCGGCCTGACTGAACAAGTTTCCAACATTCCTGCCCTGTGCGGTAATGGTTGTCCCCACCGGTGCCGAACCTTCGATCAGGACTGTCCGCAGTTCTTTCCGCAGAGTGGTCTTATGTTTCATTCTTGCCGTAACCTCTTGACCCACATAACAGCCTTTGCGAAAATCCACGCCATGCAATCTTTCGAAGCCGACTTCCAGAATAAAGCTCTCACCCGAGATCAACTCAATCCCGGATTCAGGGACACAGTGTTTGATCCGCAATGCTTCCCAGTCGACCTTCTGCGGCATCGGCGGTCCGGACTTGCCATAGTGTCGCCAGCCCAGTTCAGGGCAACGCGGGTCGGGCAAGGAATTGGGCGGTTGTGTACCGATTCCGCGCGTGACTGACATATCAGTTATCGCCAGTTCGACTTGAGCGCGGAGCCGGTACAGCTGCAGCCTTTGTATCAGACTGTCGGCAAATTCCGCGCCAATATCGATCAGGATATCATTCGCATCAGCTTTCAGAAAAAAATCGAACAGGTATTTTCCCTGTGGCGTCAACAGCGCAGCGTAGAGTAATCCCTCAGAGATCCTGTTGATATCGTTGGTCACAAGATTTTGCAGAAAGTCACAGGAATCAGTTCCCGAGACCCGTATGACTCGACGTGCCTGGTCAGGTGCATTCATATTTACAGTTTCGCATTTCTTCCTGTCGGATTGGGCGACTATAATGAAACATGCCGCAATTTGCATCTCCGGGACAGCAGTCTTTTGATCCCGTAGAAGGAGCAGGGCAATTTGCTCGGTACCAATCGGATATGGGTTGAATATTGCGGCGAAGTTGAACAGATTGGGTCGATTGCGGGGATGGGCGCATGTGAATCGAAACCCGTTGACCTGAATCAGTCAAGGTATGCACAGGAGTGATCATGGCGGGCCATTCAAAATGGGCAAATATACAACATAGGAAAGGGCGGCAGGACGCGGCCCGATCGAAACGATTTGCCAAACTGGCGCGTGAAGTCACTGTCGCAGCCAAGCTCGGTGATCCTGATCCCGACAAGAATCCGCGACTGCGTCTCGCTGTGCGCGAGGCGAAAGCCAATTCCGTGCCGAAAGATGTCATTGAGCGGGCGATCTCCAAGGCCGTGGGCCCCGATGCCGATCAATTGATCGAGATGCGTTACGAGGGTTATGGGCCTTCCGGGGTTGCCGTCATTGTTGAAACCATGACGGACAACAAGAATCGGACCGCTTCGACTGTGCGTGCGATTTTCTCGCGATGCGGCGGCAATCTCGCAGAGACGGGTGCAGTCAGTTTTTTGTTTGATCGCTGTGGGGAGATCACTTTCTCACCTGATGCAATCGATTCTGAAAAACTGTTTGATGTTGCTGTTGACGCAGGGGCGGACGACATTGAATCCTTCGACGATGCGCATATCGTCTACACGGCCGAAAAGGAATTGGCGTCGGTCACCGCCTCACTCGAATCCGAGATCGGCGAACCTGTCTCAGCGCGCATGATCTGGCGCCCCAAGACGGTGTCTCAATTGAATGAGGATGATGCGAGCAAGGTGCTCAGGCTCTTGGAAATGCTTGACGATGAGGATGATGTTCAGGTGGTGACATCCAATATTGAATTTCCTGAAACGATGATCACGGCACAATGATGCGAAGGACAGCGATCGGGGTTGTCAACTGATCTTGCATCCTCAGCAATCAAACCGGAAGCTTCATTCTGACCAGCCAGCCATTGGCATCGCCTGGATGGCCATAGCCGGGTTGAATTTTGTGGCTGTGACCGCCATTGTCAAACATATCGGACCAGCGATTCCGCCGCAGCAGGCTGCCTTCCTGCGTTACCTCCTGGGGCTGGTATTTGTCCTCCCCATGCTGCGCCCGATATTCCGGGTTTCGATGAGTCGGCAGATGTTGATCCTGTTCACCTGGCGCAGTGTCGCGCATGCAGGCGCGGTGATATGCTGGTTTTTCGCGGTCACCCGTATTACCATCGCCGAAGTGACGAGCATGAATTATCTGGCCCCAATCGGCGTGACTGTCGGTGCGGCTCTTTTTCTCGGTGAGAAATTGGCATATCGGCGGATTCTTGCCGTGCTCGTGGCACTGATTGGTGCCGTGATCATTCTGCGTCCGGGCTTTAGGGAATTGTCCGACGGTCACCTTGCCATGTTGCTGGCTGCACTGTTTTTTTCGGTGTCCTTTCTGACAGCGAAACGCCTCTCGGACACAATGAATGCGGCAGTTATTGTCGGCATTCTGTCGGTTTCAGTGACGGTTATCATGCTGCCCTTTGCACTTGCGGTTTGGGTGCCGCCTTCGACAACCCAGCTTCTTTGGCTGTTTTTTGTGTCCTTGTTTGCCACTGCGGGTCATTATACCATGACCTTGGCATTTCGTTGTGCACCCGTCTCGGTCACCCAACCGGTGTTGTTCCTGCAACTGGTATGGTCGTCAATTCTCGGCGTCATTCTCTTCAGTGAGCCAACCGATATCTGGGTTGTCACAGGTGGCGGTGTGATTCTCGGCAGCGTATCCTTCATTGCCTGGCGGGAAGTGCAGGAAGATCGGCGAAAGAGCGACACAGGCTGACTTAATCCATGTTTGTCCAGCGTATCTGTTGCTCAATGCGCAAGACATAGAACGTCGAGAGCAGGCAGAACATGACGCAGACACTCACGATCATGATCAGCGGCATGGGCGAATGATGGGCAGAGAGGAGGATACCGGCGAGGGCGGAAACGCCAGATCCGGCAACAATTGACATGGCACCGCCCACACCTGATGCGGTGCCGGCAAGATGCGGCCTCACTGAGAGCATGCCGGCGGTTGCATTCGGCATCACAATGCCGTTGGCAATACCCATAAAGACAAAGAACACAAAGAAACCAAACGGATGTTCAATCTCAAGGAACTGGGAACTGGCCGCACCAATGGGGCAGATGACCATGACCAGAGCACCGATCAGGAGCATTCTGGTCGTTCCCAGCCTGAATGACCATCGGCCTGAGACAAAATTACCAAGCACGTAGCCAAAAGCGGTCAAGCCGAAGTAAAATCCCAGTGTAGATGGGGGCAATCGATAAATTTCGCTGCCGATGAATGGGACTCCCCCAAGAAAGGCAAAGAAGTTTCCGGCAGCAAATCCGGCGATGGCGGTATAACCCCAGAATCGCCGTGAACGAAAAAGTTCAGGATATTCACGGAATTGTTGGCGAAAACTCGGTGCCCTGTTGATTGCGGTTTCGCCCTGATCGAACCAGACAAAGAACAGGATGATGGTTCCGGAAACAAGCAGCAATGCGAAACTCGCTTGCCAGCCGAAGAATTCATCCAGCAACCCGCCAATCATGGGTGCGATCATCGGGACCATGGCCATCCCCATGGTCACATATCCAATCATGGAAGCGGCGTGGTCTTGCGGAACCATATCGCGTACGATCGCGCGCGACAGCACGAGGCCGGTGACAATCACCGCCTGCACCATGCGGAAAGCAAGAAATATCTCGACATTCGGTGACAGGATACAGCCCAGTGTGGCGAGCAGAAACAACAGGCAAGCGGTCAGGGTGACGGGTCTTCGACCGAAACGATCAGCAAGCGGGCCAATCACGATGTGGAGAATGCCATTCATGAACAGGTAGGCAGCAACTGATAGCTGCATGATTGCGTAATCGGTGCCAAAATATTCCGTCATGTTGGGGAGCGACGGCAGAAATAATGTCATTGACAGGGCACCAATGCTCGAGAGCATGATCAGCGTGGTCATATGTGGCGGAGTCGTGCGATCAAAAATCCGCGGGGCGGGCAAGTGGTTCATGATATCACTTTGGGCTTGTCTACCGCGCAGGCGTGACAAGAGACGCAATCGCCGGACGGTTCATCACATGACATTAGCTATCGATCATCGCGATGTCCATGAAGAGCGGGTTTTGCGAAATATCGTCACTGAAGTTAATGGTGCCTGCAACAGTCTGTGAGAAATAGGTGTACGGGGCTATGTTGACGGTTGCCGAAGAGTTTGAGAAACGCCGTGCTGCTGCCCGCCTCGGTGGCGGACAAAAGCGCATTGACAGCCAGCATGACAAGGGGAAACTGACTGCAAGAGAACGGGTCGAATTGCTGCTTGATGCGGGATCGTTCGAAGAATTCGATATGTTCGTTTCACACCGCTGCACGGATTTTGGCATGCAGGACAATCGTTACCCGGGAGATGGTGTCGTGACCGGCTGGGGAACGATCAATGATCGCCAGGTCTATGTTTTCAGCCAGGATTTTACCGTTGCTGGCGGTTCGCTTTCGGAAACACACGCAGAAAAAATATGCAAAATCATGGATATGGCAGTGCAGAACGGTGCCCCCATTATCGGATTGAATGACTCGGGCGGGGCACGGATTCAGGAAGGTGTAGCATCACTTGCAGGTTATGCCGAGGTGTTTCAGCGGAATATTCTCGCTTCGGGTGCCGTACCGCAGATCAGTGTCATCATGGGGCCGTGCGCCGGCGGGGCTGTTTATTCACCCGCGATGACCGATTTTATCTTCATGGTGCGTCATTCGTCTTACATGTTTGTCACCGGTCCTGATGTCGTCAAGACCGTCACCAATGAGGTCATTTCGGCGGAAGATTTGGGCGGTGCCGGTACCCACACGACAACATCATCTGTAGCCGACATGGCCTTTGACAATGATATCGCGGCCTTGTCTGAAGTGCGGCGTCTGGTGGATTTTCTACCGCTCAGCCACCGTGAGAAACCACCCGTTCGCCGCAGCTTTGACGACCCTGATCGTATTGAGCCTTCGCTGGACACGCTGGTGCCCGACAACCCGAATCTTCCCTACGACATCAAGGAGGCCATTGCGAAGATTGCAGACGAGGGCGATGTTTTCGAACTTCAGCCTGATTTCGCCGGCAACATCATTACATCATTTATTCGACTGGAGGGATCAACTGTCGGTGTGGTGGCCAACCAGCCCATGGTTCTTGCCGGTTGTCTGGATATTGACAGTTCGCGCAAAGCGGCGCGCTTTGTCCGGTTTTGCGATGCCTTTGAAATCCCGATTCTGACTCTCGTGGATGTTCCGGGATTTCTGCCCGGGACAGCGCAGGAGCATAGCGGTATCATCAAGCATGGGGCCAAGCTGCTCTTTGCTTATGGTGAAGCCACGGTTCCCAAGGTGACTGTGATCACGCGTAAAGCCTATGGCGGGGCTTATGTCGTGATGGCTTCCAAACATTTGCGTGGCGATATCAACTATGCCTGGCCCAGTGCACAGATCGCGGTCATGGGAGCGAAAGGAGCCGTCGAGATTCTTTATCGTTCAGATTCGAGCGTCGCGGCGCTGACAGCAACCCGGACGGCAGAATATGAGGAGCGATTCAGCAATCCCTTCATCGCGGCCGAGCGCGGATTTATTGATGAGGTCATTTTTCCGCGCTCAACCCGCCGACGAGTTTGCCGCGCCTTTGCCGCATTGCAAAACAAGAAACTCTCCAATCCGGCGAAAAAACACGACAATATTCCACTCTGAGACAAAACCTCCGGGCATCAGGTCATCAGAAACCGGCCGGTTCCGAATGGTCATGAACTTGCGCGCTATGGGTTGGGTGTTGCGATGCGACCGACAATTTCAGTCGAGCGTATGGGTCAGCAGACGACAGAGTCTGGATGACTGACAATCTCATGATCGGTCTGGTTGGTGATACATCGGGAATTCCGGATCAGTTTGCACATTGATCTGACATGTCGCCTGCCGGCCCGGGAATGCGGAATGGCTCTGTAGGGACGAAATAATCAACAGTGATCCCGGAGATTGAGCCATGTATGGCAAGTCTCCCACAGAGTCTTGAAGACACATGAATCGTCCTCATGAATCCTGATTGGGAGAGCACCGGCGTGACTTACGATTCCGCTTCCCGTTCGGCGATCAGTTCTTGATCAATTGCTCGCGCGCGCTTGTGCGCCTCGCGGACCATGATGCGTTCGATATAAGCCTTGAACGAGGGTCGTTCCGGCAGGGAGCCGAAGGAAGTCCCCCATTCGACATGGCTCCCCACATAAACGTCAGCCATGGTAAATCTCTCACCACAGACATAATCATTGTCATTGAAATGGCCCTCGAGAACGCCGATTGCATCCGCATAGGTGCCGAAACCGAGCATCGGGGCTTTGTCTGCGGGCATGTCTATTTCCAGTGAATTGGCGGTCACCGCCTGTTCAAGCGGTCCTGCGGCAAAAAACATCCAACGAAAATAAGCGGCGCGCTCTTCAGCGTTCGGGAGCAGTCCGGCTTGAGGGAAGGCTTCGGCGAGATAAGCGCATATCGCGGCGCATTCCGTGACGACCGCTTTGCCGTGACGAATGGCTGGAACTTTCCCCATCGGATTGATGGCGAGATATTCCGGTCCCTTCATGTCTTCACCATATTCCACGACGACAGTCTCGTAGTCTGTGCCCGATTCCTCCAGTGCCCAGCGTACGATCTGCCCACGAGACATGGGGTTCGTATAGAAGGTGATGTGCGCGGACATGGCGCTTCCTTTTTTCAATGTATGGTTGTCAATTGTCTATCAAGGAGTTCCGGTCAGAGCAATCTGGGTATCAGAAGTCAATCACACGGATGTCCTTGCGCGTGCCCCGACTGGAATGGGCCTGTCGTACCTTCTGGATACCACCTGTTCCTCGAATGACGGGTGTAACGAAACACAGCAGAAGAATTGTCTTTACAATCAGCAATAAATTTGAATGAAACCCAATATTTTGTTGGTGTAACAAGCGGCACAGATTGATGTTCAAAAGAATTCTTATTGCCAATCGTGGCGAAATTGCCTGTCGTGTTATGAAGACAGCAAAGCGAATGGGAATAGAAACTGTCGCTGTATTTTCTGAACCCGATCGTCATTCCCTGCATGTCTCACTGGCAGACGATGCCGTTTGCATCGGCCCAGCCCCGGCCATTGACTCGTATCTGTCGATTCCCAGGATTCTTGAAGCGGTGCGTCAAACAAAGGCTGAGGCTGTTCATCCAGGATATGGGTTCCTTTCAGAGAACAAGGATTTCGCTTTGGCGCTCGGGGAAGAAAAAGTCGTGTTTATCGGCCCGCCTGCGGGGGCCATTGAAGCGATGGGCGACAAGATTCAATCGAAGCTCATTGCCGCCTCTGCCGATGTTTCAACGATTCCCGGAAATAATGAAGTGATCGCTTCCGTCAACGCCGCGCTCGAGGCTGCGCGCAGCATCGGTTATCCGGTGATGATCAAAGCGTCTGCAGGCGGTGGCGGAAAGGGTATGCGTGTTGCCTGGAAGGATGACGACGTATATGCAGGATATCTGGCGTCCAAGCATGAAGCTGCGGGTGCCTTTGGCGATGACCGTATTTTTCTTGAGCGTTACATCACCGGCCCTCGCCATATCGAAATCCAGATCCTCGCCGATCAGTATGGGAATTGTATATTTCTGAACGAACGTGAATGTTCAATTCAGCGCCGCAATCAGAAAGTCATTGAAGAGGCACCCTCACCGTTCCTCGATGCTGCGACCCGGATTTCCATGGGCGAACAGGCCGTACGTCTTGCCAAAGCAGTCGATTATTGTTCCGCGGGCACGGTCGAATTCGTCGTCGACGCGCAGAAGAACTTCTATTTTCTCGAAATGAATACGCGACTGCAGGTTGAGCATCCGGTGACGGAATTGATCAGCAATGTGGATCTGGTTGAGCAAATGATACGCATTGCGCATGGTGAAAAACTTGCATTGTCGCAATCCGATGTCGCGATTAACGGATGGGCGATGGAGTCACGGATCTACGCCGAGGATCCGGCAAGAGGGTTTCTTCCGTCTATCGGCCGTCTCGTCCGCTACCGCCCACCGATTGAAATGCAGGATGAGGCGGCAATTGTTCGTAATGATACAGGTGTTGTTGAAGGTGGTGAAATCAGCGTGCACTATGATCCGATGATCGCAAAGCTATGCTCCTGGGCCGATTCGCGCCCGGGCGCGATCGAGATCATGCGCGGCGCACTCGACAGGTTTGAGATCGAGGGTGTTTCCTGCAATATTCCTTTTCTATCGACCGTTCTGGATCATCCCGTCTTTATCCAGGGCGATGCAACAACCTCATTTGTTGAAGATGAATTTCCTGAAGGATTGAGTCCACGCCAATTGCCTGAGGTGACAATCCGACAGCTTGCCGCTGCAGCTGGCCTCATGCATAAATTTTCACTGACCCGTAACGCCGACATTTCGGGAAGGATGTCATTGAACCCATTGCCGATTGCTGATGAGTGGGTTGTCGAAATAGATGGATATCAGTGGCGACTGCACATCATTCCTGAGGGTACGCGAACTTTTGTTCGGTTCGAGGATGGTCCGCAATGGCAGGTGTATGTCGACTGGCAACCTGGCAAGAGGTTGGCATATCTGTCAATTGACGGGCAGCACCGCATCGTTCGAATCTGTGCCATGACGTGTGGATTTCGGATGAGCTACCGTGGCGCAGATCTGGCAGTGCGTGTACGCTCACCGCGCGAGGCGGAGTTGGCACAATATATGCCTGCCGAGAAAAAGCCAGATATCTCGGCGAAGCTTCTCTGCCCGATGCCTGGCCTACTGGTTTCCATTGATGTCGCACCAGGAGACGAAGTCGAGAGTGGGCAGAATTTATGCGTGATGGAAGCCATGAAAATGGAAAATGTCCTCAAGTCCGATCGCAAGGCAGTTGTGCAATCTGTTCATGCACAACCCGGTGACTCGCTCGCTGTCGATGATGTGATCCTGGAATTTGAAACGTCAGACTGACGGGTGCGTATTTATTTGGATTGGAGTTCCAACTGTCGCAATGGCATCTTGTCAATTGCCCGGCTGATCTCCCGTATCGACCAAGGAAAAGGTTTGCGCAGTTTCACCCCGCCGTCCTTGCCAATAATGACAATGGTGAATCCACGTGGACGAAGCTGCATGCGCAGCGATGACTGAATCGTCGGATCGGTGTCTGTCAATACAATCACATCGCGCTCTATCAGTTCTTCCGGGAGAGCCTGGAGGAGTTCCATCTGCTGCAGGAAGAGCGGACTCTCTGGAGAATCAGAAAAGACTGCGATCAGCCGATGTGTCCACAGGTACCGGTCCAAATCGACACCCACATCGGAAGCCGATGAACTGTCGATAATCTCTAACTCGGCATCGCCCGAGCCTCCCGAAGCTGCGATCGCAAGGTTCACACCGACGGCAACAATTATTGCTGTGAAAAATCTATGGAACATTGTTGTGTCAGCACTGCATCTCCTGACTCCCATTAGAATCCAGAAAGATGGATTCTGCAAGAACTTCCGTCACACGCAGAGGTACTAAATTGGGATCATATCTACAAAGGCGCGACAGCGGATCGCGGGCACCCTGCAGACGGCCGCTGCGCAATTGCAGGACACGGGCCTCGTGGATGATCTGGTTCGTCTGTTTCGGGAGGATCCGCGCCGGGTGGCGCGCGATCTGCGCGATGTGGTTGCGGGTTTGCCCTGTGAGTTGCTCGGTCAGGCCTTTGCGGCGCTGGATGATCATGGGAATCGGTTGTAGATTGATGGCGGGTCAAATGTTTACGGATCCGGCCAATGGCCTGCTACAAGAGGTGCGGGATGCAGAGAACCTGCATGATGATGTGGTGACCCTGTGGGTTTCACGCGATGGCACCATGCTGGGGAGGCATGAAGACAAGCGTGATGGGCAGGCCACTGAACACGGTTGGTGTGAGGCCGTCTGCGGCGTTGTGGCACAACTCAGCAGCACAGGAGAGATACTCATCCCGCGCACTGTCCGTAGCCAGTGCCACCGGATGCAAGACCAAAAGACGCGCGTGATGTCGGCGTCCCCATTGGCAGCGGTGCCATCGAAGCGGCACATACCATGATCGTCAACACCCGGCTCAAGCGCAGCGGCCAGTGCCTGGGGACGTGGGGGCGGCTAGGGCGTTCTCACCTTCCGTGCCCTGCTCAAATCAGGACGCTTTGACAGCGTCTGGGCCCAACTGACCCACAGACGGCGACACGAGAACGCCCATCTCTGGGCCAACGCCAATCACACGCCTCTCGCCTGATTCGCCAGATGAAACCGATCAGGAATCAACCATGGTCCAAACCCAGCCATATGGGAATCACTCCCTGCGGGTGCCAGCAATTCCCGCTCATCCCGGGTTCAATCGGTCTGGCGGGGCCATGTGGCGGATGGTTTGGGTCCGGCACAGCGAATCCGGGCGACGGAATCGTCGCGGGTTGATGGGGTGGTCATGTGGGGGATGAACTTTGAAGACGATGTTGGCGTGAGGGGGCTCGCAGACGGCTGGTTGAGGGTTCGGGGAGGATGTCGGCATGGGTGGGTGCGGCCAAACCTTGCTGATTCATCCCCTCTGGGTGCGGCAGGGGGCTGACTCGATAATGCGTCGGTTCAAACAGGTTTGCCGGGTCAATGACAGCCACCGCAGGGGCGCATCGGGTTGCGACCGTTATCCATAAATCTCCGGCCCCTGTCCAACACAACGATGATCGCCACAGGCACAGGTTGGCGGCCATCTGTTTCGAACTGACGGTTGATCTGGATTCGCCCCGGGTCAGTGCTTACATCATGGGAGTGCATACGCATATCAGAAAGAAAAATCATGAAGACCAGCTTCGAGGAATGGCGTCAACTGGCACGTCAAGAACGTCGTGACAGAACAGGAGATGACTCATCTGTTTCGACACTCGAGGATATTGATATCAAAACGCTTTACACCGCCGAGGATATTGCAGGAACATTATCTGAAGACGACCTGCCCGGCCTGGCACCCTTCAGACGGGGCCCACGCGCAACGATGTATACGAACCGTCCCTGGACAATTCGTCAATATGCCGGATTTTCAACCGCGGAAGAGTCCAATATCTTTTACCGGAAAGCACTGGCAGGTGGACAACAGGGCATTTCGGTTGCTTTCGATCTCGCGACGCATCGGGGTTACGACAGCGACCATCCGCGTGTCGAAGGAGATGTCGGAAAGGCAGGCGTCGCGATTGACTCCGTTGAGGATATGAAAATCCTCTTTGAAGGCATTCCACTCGACAAAGTATCGGTTTCCATGACGATGAACGGAGCCGTCATACCCACCTTGGCGAACTTCATCGTGGCAGCACAGGAACAGGGCGTCACACGCGATAAGCTGACGGGCACTATACAGAACGATATCCTCAAGGAATTCATGGTGCGCAACACCTATGTGTATCCTCCGCAACCTTCGATGCGTATCGTTGCGGACATCATTGAATACTCGAGTCGGGAAATGCCACGCTTCAATTCAATCTCGATTTCCGGTTACCATATGCAGGAAGCTGGTGCGAGCCTGGTGCAGGAACTGGCCTATACCTTGGCGGATGGGCGGGAATATGTTCGTGCAGCGCTCGGTCGTGGCATGGATGTCGATGATTTTGCCGATCGCCTCTCCTTCTTTTTTGCCATTGGCATGAATTTCTTCATGGAGGCAGCAAAGCTCAGAGCCGCACGAATATTGTGGCATCGCATCATGGCAGAATTCAACCCGAAGAAGAGCAAATCAAGTATTTTGCGAACGCATTGTCAGACCAGTGGCGTGAGCTTACAGGCGCAGGATCCGTACAATAACATTGTCCGTACGGCGTTCGAGGCCATGTCGGCTGTTCTTGGAGGAACACAGTCGCTGCATACCAACGCATTTGATGAAGCGATCGCTTTGCCGACCGAATTCTCGGCACGCATTGCCCGCAATACGCAGCTGATCCTGCAGGAAGAAACGGGAGTGACCAACACTGTCGATCCACTGGCCGGTTCATACTATGTCGAGTGGTTGACGAACCAGCTGGCGTCCAAAGCGTGGGAATTGATTGAAGAAGTGGAGTCGCTCGGTGGAATGACCGAGGCCGTGATCTCAGGGTTGCCAAAGTTGCGCATCGAGGAAACGGCTGCCAAGCGACAGGTGATGATCGACCGCGGCGAGGAGGTGATCGTTGGCGTCAACAAGTACCAGTTGAATGAAGAGGATGAAATTGATATCCGACGGATCGAAAATCAGCGCGTGCGACAAAGTCAGGTTCGACGACTCGAAAAGGTACGAACAGAGCGGGATTCGATGCGTTGTGAAACGGCTCTCAATGAACTTGAGCGGCGGGCATCCTCCGGTGGAAATCTGCTGGAAGCGGCGATAGAAGCTGCAGCGGCGCGCGCCACTGTTGGTGAAATTTCACTTGCCATGGAAAAAGTGTTCGGTCGTCATGTCGCAACGTCGACAACATTGTCAGGAGTCTATGCCACGGCTTACCAGGACGATTCAGCGTTTGCTGCGATACAGGAAGATATCGAGACATTTGTTTCGGAAGAGGGGAGGCGACCGCGTATGCTGGTCGCCAAGATGGGGCAGGACGGCCATGACCGCGGTGCCAAAGTGATTGCCACCGCATTTGCAGATATCGGATTCGACGTGGATATTGGCCCTCTCTTTCAAACTCCTGCAGAAACGGCCCGCGATGCCATTGACAATGATGTGCATGTGATTGGCGTCAGTTCACAAACTGCCGCACATACAACCCTGGTGCCACTGCTTATCGAAGAACTCAAAAAATCTGGAGCAAGTGATGTTCTGGTGGTCTGTGGCGGCGTGATTCCGCCTCAGGATCATGAACTCCTGCGCGCTGCCGGTGTCAGCGAGATTTTTGGTCCGGGCACCAATATTCCTCAAGCGGCATGCAAGGTGTTGAAACTCATTCGTGCCAAACAGCCGCAATCAGACACAGGTTCCGAATCACAGGAGAATTAGCGCCGCAAGGCCAAGAAACGCAAGGAATCCGACGCAGTCGGTCACAGTCGTCACGAAGACACCCGATGCAAGCGCCGGGTCCATTCTTGTCCGGTTTAATCCAATGGGGATCAGGATACCGGCAATACCAGCCGCAGTCATGGTGATGATCATGGCAAGCCCCATCACGGCCCCGAGAAGTGGGGCACCAAACCAAATCAGTCCGATCAAACCGGCAATCGCAGCGAAAAGAAGTCCGTTCAGCAACCCAACGCCTGTTTCACGCCAGATAATACGCCGCGCATTGGACCGTGTCAGATCCCGTGTGGCCAACGACCTTACCGCCACTGTCAATGATTGGGTGCCGGCATTACCGCCCATGGACGCGACGATCGGCATCAGCACGGCAAGCGCGACCAAGGCTTCTATGGTTTCAGAAAAGCGGTCAATGACAAGTGATGCGACGACCGCTGTTGCCAGATTGACAATCAGCCACGGAAATCGTTGGCGCGTCACATTGATGACTTTTTCTGACAGGTTTTTGTCGCCAACACCGGCCAATCGCAAGATGTCCTGTTCGGCCTCAGCGTCCAGAAGAGTCATTGCATCATCGATGGTGATGATTCCGGTAACCCTGTTATGCGTGTCAATGACAGGTGCCGATATCAAATGGTATTGGTTGAAGATGTAGGCGACCTCGTCTTGCGGAACATTGATATCTATCGGGTGGCAGTCATCATCGATAATCTCGACCAACCGGGTGGTACGTACAGAACCCATGAGACGGCTGAGAGACACCATGCCTTTAAACTGTGCCTTGGGATCAGTCAGAATCAGGTGATAAAACTGTTCGGGGAGATTTGTATCCGCCCGCAGATGGTCAATCGCCTGACCGACATCCCAATGGGCGGGAACCATGACAATTTCTCGTTGCATGAGACGTCCGGCAGTTTCAGCAGGACAGCGCAGCGATTGCTCGACCGCAGCGCGATCAGGATCATCCAATGCATCGAGAATCGTTGCCCGCAGATCTTCATGCAGATCTTCAGTGAGATCAACGATATCATCTGAGCTCAAATCACGTACGGCCTGTGCGAGACCCATGGCCGGTAATTGAGCGACGACCTCGGCTTGCAGGGGTTCGGACAGTTCAGACAAGACCTCCCCATCAAAGTCATTTTTCCAAAGGGCCACCAGATTATCCCGGAGGTCGGGATCAATCTGTTCAAGTAAATCGGCGATATCAGCCGCATGGATCGGTTCGAGAAGTCGGCGGAGCCGATCCTGATCATCATGCGTAATCGCGCGTTTTATTTCAGCGATAAGCTTTGCAGTGACCGGGGTCTCTCCACCTGTCGCATGAATCTCTTTGTCTGACATCTCTTGCCCCCACCGAGCCTGCATGCGACATAGTTTATCGCAATATTCCTGGATACGACATAGAAGTATCCATTAGCAGGATGTTTCATACGGGCAGGGGGTCGTATGGATGTGGGAGAAATGATGTGATCAGGCCTCATCTGTTGATCGGGCAAACCCTGCGCTTCTTGGACGATCCATTCGTCACCACGCCATGTTCAGCCGTCTGTCACGAGGAAAGAGGAGCTGTAGTGCTGCAGGATGGTCGGATCGTTGCCTGCGGAACAGCAGAGGATCTGGCAGCAAAATACCCGGATTCAGAGCGGGACGATTACGGGCGCAGCCTGATACTTGCTGGTTTCATTGACCCCCATGTCCATTATCCACAGACGGCGATTATCGCAAGCTGGGGCAAACGACTGCTTGATTGGCTGAATGACTACACTTTCCCTGAAGAGGCAAAGTTTTCTGATCCCGATTATGCGTCCTGCATGGCGCGTCAATATCTTCGGCAATTGATCGACCATGGGACGACCACTGTCTGCACCTATTGCACCAGTCATGCAGCGAGTGTCGACGCATTTTTTGTTGAAGCAGAACGACTCAACATGCGCGTTCTCGCCGGAAAGACCTGCATGGACAGGAATGTCCCAGATGCACTTCGTGATACACCGACGTCCGGTTATCAAGATTCCAAGAGTCTGCTCGAGAAATGGCATAATAAGGGCCGTCTATCCTATGTCATAACCCCGCGTTTTGCGCTCACATCCTCGCCCGGGCAGTTGGAACAATTGGGACAATTGTGGTCTGAATATCCGGAATGTCTGTTGCAGACACATTTGAGCGAACAGCTGGAGGAAATTGCCGAGGTAAAGCGGCTATTTCCTGCCGCCCGGGATTATCTCGACGTCTATGATGGTTTTGGTCTCGTGCGTGAGCGGTCTCTCTTTGGTCATGCAATTCACTTGAATGATCGGGAACAGGCACGATTGCGCGATGCCGGATCGGCGCTCATCCATTGTCCGACCTCAAATCTGTTTATTGGATCGGGTCTTTTCGACATGTCAGGACTGAAGTCTCCGGGGCAGCCAGTGGGTCTGGCGACCGATATTGGTGGCGGTTCCTCATACTCAATGCTGCGCACCATGGCAGCTGCCTATGAGATTTCCCAGTTGAAGGGGCATGCATTGCATCCGAGTCAACTGGTTTGGCTGGCAACATCGGCGAATGCAAGGACGCTGCATCTGGATTCTTCGATTGGCAATTTGGCACCCGAACGAGAGGCAGACATCATTGTCCTTGACTTGTATTCGACCGAATCGATCGCCGCGCGCGCAGCCCGTGCCGAGAGTTTCTGGGAGGAACTTTTCCCGACGATCATGATGGGAGATGATCGCGCGATAGAAGCGGTATGGGTTGCCGGGCGTCAACTCAAACCGTGGCCGGACTGAGCCAGACGTCGATAGACTCTGTCGTCCACCAGCCAACACGGTTGGCAACGATCTGCCTGGACTTTCGTGACCATAATATGTGCCCCGAGGCTCACTTGGTGCCGTAAAGGCGGTCGCCGGCATCGCCGAGCCCGGGCAGAATATAACCCAGTTCGTTGAGTCTTGCGTCGAGGGCAGCGGTGAACACCGGCACATCAGGATGGGCTTGATATAAATGCTCGACTCCCTCCGGTGCCGCCAGAAGGCACATAAAACGGATATTTCGTGCACCGGCCTTTTTGAGCCGGGTGAGTGCGGCAACGACCGAATTGCCTGTGGCCAGCATCGGATCAAGCGTGATGACCAATCGGTCTTCAAGCTCCGCTGGTACTTTGAAGTAATATTCGACGGCTTGCAGCGTGTTCTCATCGCGGTAAAGGCCAACATAACCAACGCGCGCTGAGGGAATGAGTTCAAGGACACCATCAAGAAGTCCGTTGCCGGCTCGAAGAATCGAAATCAGGGCCAGTTTCTTGCCACTGAGACAAGGTGCGTCCATTTCCATCAAGGGTGTTTCAATACGCCGCCGTGTCAGCATGAGATCACGTGTGACCTCGTAGGCCAGAAGCATGCTGATCTCACGCAGCAATTGCCGAAATACGGCTGTGGGTGTCTTGGCGCGCCGGAGCAGTGAGAGTTTATGCTGAATCAATGGATGATCGACAACGGTCAATTGGTGATTCATGACGATAGGGGCCTTTCAGCTGAAGTCAGGTTATGTGTTCTTGGGATATCCCAACCCCTCTAGAGCCCGGCGGATTTCATCAATGATCGCCGGGTCATCAATTGTGGGCGGGAGGGTGAAAGATTCACCATCGGCGATCTTTGCCATGGTCGCACGGAGAATTTTGCCTGAACGGGTCTTGGGCAGGCGCTCAACAATCGTCGTCTGACGAAAGGCTGCGACCGGTCCAATCCTGTCACGCACGCGGCTGACGCATTCAGCCAGAATGTCGGCATGGGTGGTCGATACCCCGGCATTGAGGCAGATGAAAGCAAGTGGAACCTGTCCCTTTAATGCGTCTCTGACTCCGATCACCGCACATTCGGCAATGTCTGGATGTTCAGCAAGGACTTCTTCGATGGCGCCGGTTGATAGACGATGGCCAGCGACATTGATGACATCATCTGTGCGGGCCATAACGAAAATGTAGCCATCCTTGTCAATCATGCCTGCGTCTCCGGTGTCATAAAACCCCGGAAATTTCGCAAGATAGCTTTCCCTGTAGCGTGTATCGGCCTCCCATAGAGTCGATAATGTGCCAGGTGGCAAGGGCAGTTTAATGAGAAGCGTCCCGAGTTCGCCGGGCGGTTTTGCATGTCCTTCATCATCCACGACACGCACATCGTAGCCAGGCATCGGTAGAGAAGGTGAACCCGGCTTGACGGGTTTCAGTTCGATTCCCAGAGGATTGGCAGCAATCGCCCAACCCGTTTCGGTCTGCCACCAATGATCAATCACCGGAACCCCGAGATATTTCTCTGCCCAGACGATGGTATCGGGGTCAGCTCTTTCACCGGCAAGAAAAAGTGCGCGCAATCTCCTTAAATCGTATGTGCGCAGGAGTCGGCCATTCGGGTCTTCGCGTTTAATGGCGCGAAAGGCGGTTGGTGCCGTGAATAAAACTCTGACATCATGTTCGGCGATCACGCGCCAAAAAGCACCAGCGTCGGGTGTCCCAACCGGCTTGCCTTCATAAACAAGGGTTGGGTTTCCGGCCAGCAACGGGGCGTAGCAGATATAGGAATGCCCGACGACCCAGCCGACATCAGATGCCGCCCAAAACACCTCTCCGGGTTGCACACCATAAATGTTTTTCATCGTCCAGTGAAGTGCCACCGCGTGTCCAGCAGTTGGGCGCACAACGCCTTTGGGTCGACCCGTCGTTCCGGAAGTATAGAGGATATATGAGGGATGGTTTCCAGGTAGCGGGACGCAGTCAGCCGGGGCAGCGTCCTTCTTCATCGAGTCCCAGTCGATGTCCCGACCCGCGACCATGTCTGCAAGCTCAGTTTCACGCTGGAATATGGCACAGAATTCAGGCTTGTGATCGGCAAGATCAATGGCTGCGTCGAGAAGGGGTTTGTAGCGGACAACCCGATTGGGCTCGATTCCACAGGATGCTGAGAGTACCGCCTTGGCACGGCAATGCGAGATCCGTATTGCCAGTTCTGCAGAGGCGAAGCCACCAAATACCACCGAATGGATGGCACCGATGCGGGCACAGGCCAGCATGGCAATAATCGCTTCCGGAATCATTGGCATATAGATGATGACTCGGTCACCAACGGTGATGCCGCGTTCCAGCATCGCACCCGCCACATGTGAGACCTCATCCAACAATTGTTGATAGGTTATGAAACGTTGGCTCGCTGTCACGGGACTGTCATGTATGATGGCGACCTGGTCACCGGATCCGTTCACGACATGCCGATCGACGGCGTTCCAACAGGTATTGATCAACCCATCGTCAAACCAACCGTAAAGGGGAGCATTTTGATCGAACAGCGCCTGATTGGGCCTGCGTTTCCAATCCAGTGAATTGGCCGCTTGCATCCAAAATGTTTCAGGATTCTGCATCCATTGGGAATAAACTTCATCATACTGATTGCGTGACGTCTTCGCCAAGTTGGCTATGGCCATGTCACTGCCCTCCAGAAAAGTTGCTCAAATCGATTGTTGTCCTGTCTGCGCACAAGCTGGTGCCAAATTGTTCAAGTTCTGGCTCCCGGTTCATTCGGCATCAAAAGGGCAAGTCCAGTTGATGCGTTCTGTTGTCTTTAGCGTAAAAAACACTCGACCTTGTGATTTGCGTGATCCTGCCGCCATCAAAGGAACTGCCGACAAACAGGCTTTGAAACGAGCCACTCGGCAAGCGTACCAATGCACGAAGATCGCTCGTATTGCCGTAGATTCCGATCAATTGCGGCCTGCCGAGATCAAAGTTGTGTCCCAGGGTTGCGAGTTGATTGCCGTTTGTGGGCGCTCCGGCATCAATATCTGGCACGGGCGTTTCAGAGCGTGGTGGCGTTTGCGCAGCACTCTGCTCTGAAGTCGTGGATTCCAGCCTGTCAGTCTGGTTGTTGCGGGATGATTCCGTTCGCCGTCGTGGCGCTGAGGTGACTTGTACAGATGAATCGACTGATGCAGTCAGGCTTTCCAGAATTGCTAGTCGGATCTCCTCTTCCTGCTCTGCGGAACTTTGTTTCTGCAAGTCGATCTCATCAGGAATTTCGAGTTCCCGTGCGCCTTCCCGTAATATGGGGCGGTTGATATCAAGCGCGATTGTCTTGTGGCGGGCATTTTGCCGTAACATCGGACGAACAAAGTCGGTGTCTCCGGGTACATTCTTCCCAATCTCAGAGGTGTTCGGAGGAGTCACATGAGCTATGTTCTCAACGGTTGCTTGCGTTTCGCCGGAATTTGACGCTGAGCCTTCGGCAATTTCATCAACAACGGAATTGGCCTGATTGAGCAGGTTGCGGTCTGCTGACTGACTTTGATCAAGAGTGAGTGGCCACAGATCATGTCCTTGCGGGGTCAGAGTCGCCGAGAAGTCAAGGAGCACGTAGTTCAATGATGTGGGGTCGAAGCCCCAATCGGCTGAGCCGGATAGCGGACGACTGACGGATCGTTCTCCAAGCTGCGGTGCGAGTGCTGACTGCCAGCCATCGACCGCCTTGATATGCAGGGCATCAGCGGGTTCAGCCCCCGAAATGTCAACGCCAATGGGAGAACTGGTGGCGTGTAACGGATTGGAGATGTCGTCGGTTGGTGTCGACAATAGGGGTGCGGATAAGCCAACGGAGAGAAACACTGACAATAACAGAGTTGCCGCGTTGCGTGCGCGCCGAAGCTGTCTTCTGTTAGTTTCCGCGCGACGATCGGTTGCATCTGATGGACAAATTGGAAGAGCCAGTGAATCGCGGATATGATGAGCATTGAGCCCTCTTTCCTGAGCAAGTTGCGAGAGACCAAAAAACGGCCGCCGCGGAAAATCGTCGAGGCTTTTCAGGTCCGCTGCACGTGCGACAACCGGGAAACCAAATTCGGTGACAAATCTCTCGAGCTTGTCGAGATACTGGCTGTCGACAAAAGCAATTTTGATGAGATCTTCGTCGATTTCATGATCATAGGCATGATGGCTTTCATTCTGCCCGGAAATCAGCGCAAGATGCTGACGAATATCGCGCGCGGTCAGTGCGGCATCCGGCTCATGCTGTGTGAGAAGCGAATGGCTGACTGAATCGCTGCTGATCATCAAGGTTGTCGTGACCACGCCATTCCCAAGCCGGGCTGTGCGGCGGCGGATCACGTCGAAGCTCAAGCCATCCCATGCATCGTTTTCGCCGAGTCGACCGATTTCAATCCAAACCTTGGCTGCGGACAAATGAAAAAAGACTGCGCCCTTGTCAAGGAAATGGATCAGGAAATTGGTTGGCATCATGAAATTCGTTCAGGTGTCGGGCAGGTGTTAAGATCTCTCGTCGCCAGTCGCCGTTAAACGATTGTCGAACCCATAGGTATAGGGACAAGTGAGGAATGGCGCAAGATTCTGCACCTGCCGCATCAGCTGACATTGGGGCAGGTTTCGGCCCTGCGTGATGGTTGTCAGACCGAATATTTGGCGGCCACTGGCAGTCGCCGCCAAGTCATTCGACGCAGATGCCGATTTTATATGGTCGCCTTGGCGAGGGCCTGGTCAATGTCTGAAATCAGGTCGTCAGGATCCTCGATTCCAATTGAGAGTCTGACGACATCGGGAGCAGCACCAGCAGCAATCTGCTGTTCCGCTGTGAGTTGCCGATGCGTCGTTGAGGCGGAGTGAATGACCAGAGAGCGTGCATCACCGAGATTGGCAACATGACTGAAGAGCTCGAGGCTGTCGACGAATTTTACACAGGCTTCATAACCGCCCTCGATCGCAAAGGTGAAGATTGCACCTGCACCGCGAGGGCAGATTTTCTTGATTCGTGCGTAATAGGGTGATGACTTGAGCCCCGCATAAGATACGGACCTGACCCGCGAATCGTTCTCCAACCAGTTTGCGATGGTCACGGCATTGTCCACATGTTTACGCATCCTGAGTGAGAGAGTTTCAATGCCGAGCAACGTGTAGTGCGCACCCTGTGGATTCATGGTCATTCCAAGATCGCGCAATCCAACGGCGATTCCATGAAATGTGAAGGCAAGAGCGCCGAAGGTTTCGTGGAATTTCAGACCGTGATACGCTGGTTCCGGCTCCGAGAGAGATGGGAATCGGTCACTTGCGGACCAGTCGAACGTCCCTGAATCGACAATTGCCCCGCCCGTCACTGTGCCGTTCCCGGTCAAATATTTGGTCGTCGAATGTACAACCAGCGTGGCGCCAAAATCAATGGGGCGGCAGAGATATGGCGAGGCCGATGTGTTGTCGACGATGAGCGGAATACCATGCGATTCGGCAATGCGGCTCAGGGCTTCCAGGTCACTGATATAACCTCCCGGATTGGCAATGGATTCGCAAAAGATGGCGCGGGTATCCGAGTCAACTGCCGCCGCAACTGAGTCGAGATTCTCCGTATCAACAAATTTTGCTGCCCAGCCAAATCGATGGATCGTGCGGCTGAATTGCGTGACGGTACCTCCATACAGACGGCTTGATGCAACGATGTTGCGGCCCGGTCCCATAAGCGGAAAAAGAGACATGATCTGTGCGCCATGACCCGATGCGCAGCAAACAGCACCGGCACCACCTTCAAGCGCGGCGATACGTTCCTGCAGCACGGCGATCGTTGGATTGGTCAAGCGGGAATAGATGTATCCGACTTCCTGGAGATTGAACAACGACGCCGCATGTTCGGCATCACGAAAAACAAATGCTGTCGACTGGTAGATTGGGGTTTGCCGTGCACCGGTGGCAGGGTCAGGGCGTCCGCCGGCATGAACCTGCAATGTATCGAATCCATAAATTGGTTGATCAGACATGGGGCTTGGTCTTTGTGCTTCCTGCGAGAAAGCGCGCCGATTAGCATATTGCCCCATATTGACAAGGCAAATATCCTATTTCGGGACAATATTCCCCATATCAAACAAGTTCAGTCTGTCGTATCAAAAGCGGTTCAGAAGATGTGATGGTGTTCCGACAGACTGTCGGAGCGACGCATCGGTTTCCGAATCATTCGATTCCTCGAAGTGCAAATAATGCAACGGCTGCTGCATTCGAAACATTGAGCGAACCCGCACAAATGCGCACGAGAAAGTCACACTTTTTCCGCGTCAGTTCACGAAGTCCGATATGTTCGGATCCCAAAACGATGGCCACGCGCCCGGCATGAATGATTGTGGGTAGCGAAGCAAGGTCTTCGGGAGATGACGCGTCCAGTCCAATCAGCATGAAATTCTCACTGCGCAGACCGTCTATGGCGCGTGCAAGGTTGTTGACCCGAATATATGGCATCAGCTCCATGGCGCCTGAGGCTGACTTGGCGAGGGCGCCGGTTTCCGGGGGTGAGTGACGCGCCAGGCCAATGACGGCTTCTGCCTCGAAGGCGAGGGCACTGCGAAGGATCGCACCAACATTGCGTGGATCACCAACTCTGTCGAGGATGACAATTCGCGATGTTGCCGTTACATTTTTGCACATGAAACCGAGGTCTGGCTGTTGCAGTGGTTCTGTCTGCAGTGCGGCTCCCTGGTGAACGGTATCCGGGGCAAGCGTTGCGGGGAATTCTCGCAGATCGGCAATCTCGGCCTTGATCCCGGCCTGTCCGATATCTTCTGCGAGTCGTCGCGCTGCATTGGCCGTCAATACCAGCCGGTGTTTATGACGTTTCGGGTTCAGCAAGGCCGCCCGGACGGCATGGATTCCATAAATCCATAGACGTTGGTCTGCCAGATTTTTGCCATGCTCACCATGTGGTTTGATACGCATTTTCAGCTTCGGGTCTGGGGCTGACATGTCATACTCCCGGGAGGTCGGTAATCTGCAAAAACAACTCTTTCACAATCAGAGAAACACCTGTTGCTCAAGACTGCGACCGCTGGATTTGCAGTTGACTTGAGGAAAGTCTGCAAAGTATCGAAACATTCGGAATGGGCGACGGGCTGCAAGGTGCGGCAGCGGACTGTAACTCCGCCGGGGAGACCCATGCCTGGTTCGATTCCAGGGTCGCCCACCATTCCCTCTCAGCGAAAGCTCGGTAGGGGGAATCGGTTTCAAATTTTCAGAAAATAAAAGAATCGACGCCAACAAATTGGCGCAATAATTGTTGTTATGCTTCCCCCGTTTCGCTCTGAAGTGCAACATCGACTTCTTCCGGTTTCATGGCACCTGTCATGAGTGCAACAGCATCGGACATTGAAATGTCTTTTGGATCAATCACGCAGAGCCGCCGACCCAGACGATGCACATGTATACGGTCCGCCACCTCGAAGACATGGGGCATGTTGTGACTGATCAGGATAATCGGGATGCCCCGCGATTTGACTTCAAGGATCAGGTCAAGAACACGACGACCTTCTTTCACGCCCAGTGCAGCTGTTGGCTCGTCAAGAATCACAACGTTCGAACCGAACGCTGCCGCGCGTGCCACAGCTACCCCCTGTCTTTGACCGCCCGAAAGAGTTTCAACTTTTTGATTGATATTCTGAATTGTCATAAGGCCCAGTTCCGACAGTTTCTCTCTCGCGATCTGCCGCATTTTTTTCTTGTCGAGTTGCCGAAAGACTTTGCCCATGATGCCTGACCGTCGGATTTCCCGGCCCATGAACATATTGTCGGCTATGGAGAGTGCAGGTGACATCGCCAGCGTCTGATAGACGGTTTCGATACCATACTCCCGTGCGTGGATAGGCGAGTTGAATGCAACCAACTCACCATCCAGGGTGACTTGGCCGCTATCGGGTTTGATGGCCCCGGACAGGGCCTTGATCAGCGTTGATTTCCCGGCTCCATTGTCACCAATCACCGCAAGAATTTCGTTAGGCAGAAGTTCGAAATCGCAATTCTCCATTGCCGTGACTCGACCGTAGCGCTTGGTGAGGCCTCGTCCTGTCAGAATAGCCTGATTCATCACGCACTCGCCTTTCTGATATACTGGTCCAAGGTCACTGCCATGATGATGAGAATACCGATGAGGAGATAGGTCCACTGGACATCAGCACCGAGCAGCCTGAGCCCGAGGGAAAATACACCGACGATAAGAGCACCAAAGAGTGATCCAGCAATCGACCCGCGCCCCCCGAAAAGCGAGATTCCGCCAATGACGACGGCTGTGATGGATTCAATATTGGCAAGCTGTCCGGCTTGGGGAGACACCGATCCCAAACGTCCGATGAGCACCCAACCCGCAATGGCACAGATCAAACCGGCCAGCGCATAAACCGAAATCAGCGTGGACTTAACGTTGACACCTGAAAGTTCCGCTGCATCGGGATCATCGCCGACCGCATAGATGTGTCGCCCCCAGGCGGTCTGACTGAGGATGTATGAAAGAAAGCCGACCAAAAGCAGCATGAGTATGACGCCGTATGTGAATATGGCGCCGCCAATTTCGACCTTGTTTCCAAAGAACTGGAGGAAGGGTGCTTGGGCGGCAATGTCCTGGCTGCGAATGACCTCGCTACCGGAATAGAGGAAATTTGCAGCAAGTGCGATCTGCCACATACCCAGAGTCACAATAAATGGGGGCAGTTTGACATAGGCAACCAGCACACCATTGATCGTGCCGATCAGGAAACCACAGGCCAGGCCACAGAAGATTGCAATTTCAGGAGGAAGACCAAGATCAAATGTGAACTTGCCCATAACCACCGAAGACAGCACCATGATCGCACCCACGGACAAATCGATCCCAGCGGTCAGGATGACAAGTGACTGGGCGCAGGCAACAATCCCAACAATTGCGACCTGCTGGAGAATGAGTGTCAACGTGAATGCTGAAAAGAAACGTTCACCGATCAATGCGCTGAAGATCGTGGTTGATACCAGCAAGACGATCAGGGGAACGACTGCCGGGTTGTTGTGCAAGAAATGAGCGAGCTGATTGCCGAGCCCATCCTGCTGTTCAAACTCAGCAGGCACGTCGCTTCCAGGGAGTTTTCCGTCTCTTGGATCCCGCATGGCTGGCATGACTCAAGTCCCCTTGAATATCGGGTGCGAGGGCACCAATGCGCCCTCGCCAATACCGAGAAGAATCAGCCCCAGCAGAGGTCTGCTCCCTCAGCAACAGACAGCTGGTCAAGACCATCAACGGGTGCGTTGGTAATGAGACCAACGCCCGTATCGTAGAAAGCCTTTCCTTCTGTTGCAGCAGGCATTTCACCCGTTTCGACAGCTTTGACAATGGCTTCAACCCCAAGACCAGCCATGTCCAAAGGATATTGCTGGGCTGTAGCACCAATCACACCAGCGGCAACGTCTGCCACACCCGGGCAACCGCCATCCACCGATACGATGGTAACGTCGTTTTCGCGTCCAACGGCTTTGAGAGCCTCATAAGCACCCGCAGCGGCAGGCTCATTGATTGTGTAGACAACATTGATACCGGGATCGATGGCGAGGAGGTTTTCCATACCTTTACGTCCCCCTTCGGCATTGCCATTCGAGAGTTCGTGACCAACAATGCGCGGGTCAGTTTCGTCGCCCCACTTCGCAGGGTCACCAATATCGATCCCAAAGCCGGTCAAGAATCCCTGGTTGCGTAGTACGCCCACAGTTGGCTGAGAGACGTTGATGTTGAGCAGGCCGATTTTGGCACCAGAGGTGTCACCCATCGTCTTCGCAGCCCAGGCACCAATCAATTCACCTGCGAGGAAATTGTCGGTTGCGAAGGTCATGTCGGCCGCGTCAATTGGATCAAGAGGTGTGTCCAACGCCAGCACCACCAGTCCAGCATTACGTGCTTGTTCAACGGATGATGTGATGGCCTTGGTATCCGAAGCGACCAGCAAGATCCCCCCGACACCTGCTGCAATGCACGTTTCGATGGCAGCGACTTGCGTTTCATGGTCGCCATCAAGTTTGCCCGCATAGGAGCGCAGTTCGACGCCCATTTCGGCCGCTTTTGCAAATGCACCCTGTGCCATTTTTACGAAGAATGGGTTTGTCGCGTCCTTGGTGATGAGACAAACACTGGTGTCTGCTACGGCAACGCCTCCTATGCATATTGAAGTTGCTAAAGCCGCAACACCGGTTTTGAGAAAGTTCATTTTGTTCTCCAAATCTATTGAACTTGAAAGTTGCGCTGCTCTGGTCGAATCGAGTCTGCGCAACACGATTAACTGAGAGTCATATCTGGGATGTCTGACAACGAATCCGCCGCTCTTCCCCCAAGTATTCTCCCAAAAGACGGCGGTGCCGCCTGCACATGGCTTATGCAGACAATTGAATTTTGTCAATAATTACTTCGTTATGAAGTAATAATTTTGTTGTGTTGTCGATCTTCGCATGAAATCCTGCAAATAGCATTGCATACAGACATATGCGGCGCTCACCAGAAACGATCGAAATGATGCAGATGGATTAAAATGAACCGGGAAAACAAAGACAAACGGCTATTTGTAAATCCCAAGAAGGGAACGAATCAGGTTGCCGTCGGCAATTACAATGAACGTCTGGTATTGCAACTTGTGCGGGAACACGGAGAGCTCTCCAAGGCTGAGGCGACTCGTGCAACCGGGCTTTCCGCGAATGCAATCTCCGTGATTTTTCGCTCTCTGGAAGCCGATGGGCTACTGCTTCGCGGCGAGCCGATTCGGGGAAGAGTTGGTGCGCCTTCGACCCCCCTTCGCATCAATCCTGTTGCTCACTCTTATGTTGTCCTGAAGATTGGACGCCGCAGTATGGAACTGGCCGTGGTCAATTTCATGGGTGAAGTGATCGCATCCAGAGAGTTGTTTCAACCGTTCCCAACCCCGGCCGCAACAGTCGAATTTGTGCAGGATGAACTGCAGGATCTTCTACGTTTGGCGCAGAGAACCCGAGAGTCCATTTCATCAATGGCAGTAGCAATGCCTTTTGAACTTTGGCACTGGACGGATGATTTTGATGCTCCGGCAGAGGAAATGGAAGCTTGGCGAGACTTTGACGTCGAGCGAGATATCAGGAATTTCGTGCCATGGGAAGTCATCGTCGAGAATGACGCAACCGCCGCTTGCCGGGCTGAGGTGGTTTTCGGGTCCCACGCTGATAAGCAGGACTGGATATATTTTTACGTCGGCACTTTCATCGGTGGCGGTATTGTTTTGAATGGGAGTGTTTTTCGGGGGCGAAGAGGAAATGCCGGAGGGTTTGGACCCATGCGGGTTCCCGACCAGGAGGGCGGGAACCGGTTGGTGGATCATGCGTCCCTTGTGACCTTGGAACGATTGGTTGCGAAAGTCATCGGCCGCCCATTCTCGCCTTATGAAGCCTCAGATTGTTGGGCAGAATTTGAGCCGCTGGTTTCTGATTGGATAACTCGTGCAGGACGCAATCTGGCGCATGCCATCGTATCTTCATTGTCTGTCATAGATTTTGAAGCGGTTGTCATAGACGGTGCGATGCCGGTTGAAATTACCAACAGACTTGTGTCCGAAGTTATTTCCCAGCTTCAACAAACGGATTTGCAGGGTGTGTTGATGCCCGAGGTCGAAGCGGGCACTTTCGGGCGTCAGGCCAGAACAATAGGAGCCGCCGCTGCTCTGGTAAGTGCAGACTACCAGATTGATCAAAACACTTTGCTGTGAACTGGCAAGCAGGGGACGATTTCTCGCAGTGTGTGAAGGGATCGCCAGACTATCACGCAAACCGGGATTCAGGGCTGAGAATCGGGTCAATCCCAACTGACAAAGTATCCGAGGATCCCTGATGACAGATTTCCGCTCCAACCCGCCGCAGGTCGCAAGTTTTGTTCAGGGCGGCAGCGCGCGCTGGACCGCTTCCGGTTCATTGTGGATCACATGCAGAAGCATGGCTGCCGCGCCGCTGGTTTGGCAAGCGCCCGGCTCCCATTCGTGGTCACCGGAGAGGCTCATGCCCATCAGGGAGTATTTGCGTCGGCGCGAGTGCGGCCTGTTTCCGCACTTCAAGTGGTGCGATGAAGTTTATGCACAAGGGCGGGTCCTTTCCCCTTTGCATGGGCGAGAACTTCACTGAGGGATTAAATCAAGTCGACTCCAAAAGTGCTCATTTTTCTCCTTTCCGGCATTCCTGAGAGCAATGGCAGCGGTGCTCTGAAGGGATGCATACCGGAGTGTTTGATGAGAAACACTGGTGCAAATGAGGCGATCCGTCCCACGCCGCCCTGAGACCCTATGAGCGCAACGTAGTCCAGACATCGTCAATTGTTGCCTTGAGCTTGTCATAAGCCACAGGTTGGAAACCTTCCTTGTACAATCGGCCAGCGGTTACGGATTTCTGATTTGTGAACACACGGTCAATATCGGCTTTTGAAATGACGAAAAACGCCCAATGCGAGACATCAAGCGGCATGTAAGCCTTCGGCTCCTTCGTGCACTCCAGACACAAAACATAAATATCGGCCCAACGTCTTGGACTTTCGGAAGTTTTCCATTTCCACGTCCGGTTGCACCAGACGCTTTTCTTTTGTGAGATCAAGAATGTCGGACTGTTCGTCGGGATCAGCTTGTTGTCTTTACCAGGCTGCAGATAAGCCGAACATTTGACTTCGATCTTCGGTCCATTATCTGTGCATTCAATATCCACATAGTGCCAGTCTTCAGCCGATTGTGTTACTTCGTCCAAAGCACAGCGGACAAGATACTCCGCAAGGAGCCCGCGCGCTGTCGGACTTGTCATGCTCCCGGGCAAAGCCCATTCGCGAAACGCGTCAACGGATATCATGTGCCAACCCGCCTTAGATCCCGGAACCCGACTCGTTCCGCATGCCGTCTATTCGTGGGTGAAATTCTTTCCCGACACGACCGCCATGTTAAGCATTGCATCGTCCATCTCCATGTTGCTGTGGATCGTGCACTTCTGAAATGTCCGGGTCGCACCGGTAATCGCTGAGGTTGCCTTGTTCAGTTCTGACAGGCAGACAACCGGTCTCGGTCCGATCCAACGGACCCGCTGTGTTTTCGCACCAGTGATCAAGTTGCTCTTTGCCAATGCCTGTCAGTTCAAGGGCCTCTGTGGACAGGCTGCGCATCCTGTCCACGGTGTGATCGTCAAAGACATACGGCTTCTTGGCATCCACCTGCGCGGTCTCAGTCATCTCCGTCAATATGGGCAGCATGGATCGTGGCTGCCACTTCGGTTGCTGAGGCTGTTGGTCTTCAATCATGGGGACCTCCATGCACAAAAGCCGCCAGAAAACCTTGACGGATGAATACCCACCACAAAACCCTGCCAAATAATTCTGAAATTGACAACACCCGATCAGCATGAAAAATCGTCCGAGACGGGCCCGGTCTTTCGGAGCAGATCATTCCATCATCCTACCCGCTTTGCCCGAACCTCCAACAGCGTGCGGGCTCCGTGCCCACTCGCCACCATAACCTGATGAACGGGTTCTTTGCGGCCCCGCTATGTCTCGACATAATCCTGTTCATGCACCTGTGTGAGCGCAGTTTCCAGCGTGGCTTCGATATCATCTTCTGTTTCTGTCATCCTGAACTCCAGCACGAACTCCAGCACGAACACCTGCCCGCACGGCGGCACGCCCATGGCTGGAGATCTCGCCGGCTTCTACCCTTGAAGACGCCAACTCCTCCCCGGATCCTCACCAACAGCGTCTTCGCCATCCGGGCACGGACAAATAACAAAATGAACGAAAGAGTTACCAAGTTAAGTCTGTAACATTGATGGGATTTGAGCGCGGCTGTTTCAGTATGCTGTCAATACCAAACCGGGGTGCCAGTGAGAGAGCGTATCAGCATATTCACCGGCCCGGTCTGCGATCAGGTGAGCAACAGACTGATTCCACAGTCGGTCATCCGGCAATAAAGGTTTCAGCAGCGCATTTTGCGCCATCGCAGGAAACCATGGTCAAGCTGGCTTTTCGGCCCGAAAATTCAATCGGACATAGTCGACCCGCCAATTGCCGTCCAAGTCACAGAGATGCGGGTGACACAGTTCAGCAATCCGTTCAATCACATTGTTTTGCTCTGTCGATTCGAGACCGGCAAAAAGCTGTCGACCAAAAGTCACCAACCAGCCCTTTATATCAGTGGGAAGAGACGTCGGTCGATCACGAAGTGCAGATTTGATGACGATAAATCCGGCTTGTTCAAGCCGCGCGCGCTGTTCCTCAGCACCGGGAAAAGTCCATGGATCACGCTCTTTGTAATCGATGCCAATTTCTGCCAGCGCATGTGCTGCGGCATCGCGGACCCGGCTGATATTTCCGGCTCCACCCATTTCTGAGACAAAGCGTCCGCCCGGTTTGAGTGCACGAAACACGCGCCGCGCCAATTCTGACTGGTGTGGCATCCAGTGCATGGCAGCATTGGAAAACACAGCATCGAACGCGCATTCAAATTCAATTTCCTGCGCATCGACGAGTCGGGCATTGAGCCCCGAAGCCTGGGCTGACCTGATGAAACTGGGGCTGTTGTCAACACCGACAATTGAGCAACCCTGCTGCACCAACAATTGCGAAAGCTGACCATCACCGCAGCCCAAATCCAGAATCCGTTCGCCGGCAACCGGTTCCAAATCCCGCATCAACTGTGTGCTGAGCTGCGGGACAAAACTCGCATGTCTGGCATAGTCATCTGGATTCCAGTTGTCAGTTATCATTTCACCTGTTCGTCGTCGTGAATGCGAATCAGGGGACGGGTTTTCTATTGAATTTTTCTGCCAGCCCCGACTGTTTGCGGCGTTGCTCGAGCTCGCTCATCACCTGTTTCACAGTGACGTCGTTGGCTTTGAGCAAGACCAGCAGATGATACAACAGATCGGCGGTCTCATGGATGATCTCGGCTTTGGAACCGGAAGTCCCGGCAATGACAGTTTCAATCGCCTCCTCGCCAAATTTCCTGGCGCATGTCTCCCGCCCGTCGGCCAGCAACCGGGCGGTCCATGACTGGTCAACTGATACCTGGCCACGGCAGGCAATTATTGTTTCGAGTTCTTCAAGGCTTTTCATGTTTGTCGTACCGGAATTCCTGCCTTTGCCATAAACATTTTGGCATCGCGGATCGTGTAAGTCCCAAAATGAAATATTGATGCTGCCAGAACGGCAGAAGCTTTTCCTCTCAGGACCCCGTCGACGAGATGCTGAAGCTGACCGACTCCACCGGATGCGATGACCGGGATCGAGACGGCTGTTGAAATCGCAGATGTCAGGTCAAGGTCGAACCCCGATTGTGTCCCATCGCTATCCATACTTGTCAGCAGAATTTCACCCGCGCCACGATTCTCGACTTCCCGGGCAAAATCAACGGCACCAATACCGGTGCGGCGACTGCCGCCATGCGTAAAGATCTCCCAGTGATTCTTGTCAACGCGTTTGGCATCGATGGCAACGACGATACACTGATTGCCAAAACGCACTGCTGATTTCTCGACACAGGCTACATCTTGCACAGCGGCCGTGTTGAATGAGACTTTGTCCGCACCTGCACGAAGCAGCGCTTCGACATCAGACTCGCTCCGGACTCCGCCACCGACTGTCAGTGGCATGAAGCAGCGTTCAGCCGTCCGCGTGACAAGATCAAAGAGCGTCCCACGGTTTTCGAGCGAGGCGGAAATGTCAAGAAAACACAGCTCGTCAGCCCCCTCTGCATCATAGCGCTGCGCGGCCTCTACCGGGTCACCGGCATCTCGTAACCCGACAAAGTTGATGCCCTTGACGACTCGTCCATCCTTGACGTCAAGACAGGGGATCACGCGCGTTTTGAGCATAACAGCGATCCCCGGGAGAGTGACGGCAACCGCCATCTGATCTGTGGCCAGTCAAGATCCATTTCTATCTCCCGCCAGCGATGCGAGAGCGTCTGTGATCGTTATCGATCCATCATAGAGGGCACGTCCAACGATGACCCCGGCGAGCCGATCAGAGAAACTGCTGAGTTCTGACAGGTCCGATCGTGATGAAATTCCACCGGATGCGATCACGGGAATATCCACGCTTTCAGCGAGATTGCAGGTGCTTTCAATATTGACGCCGGTCTTCATTCCATCCCGTTCAATATCGGTAAATATGATTGCACCGATCGCACAATCTTCAAACCGTCGTGCCAGGTCAACAGCCGTGATTTGCGATGTCTTGACCCAGCCGTGGGTCGCCGCAAAACCATCGTGCACATCAATCCCGACCGCGAGCTGACCTGGAAAAGAACGGGCTGCCGCCTTGACGAAGTCTGGATCCTGTACCGCTGCGGTGCCCAGAACCACGCGGGACACACCAGACCGGAGCCAGTGTTCAATGACTTTGATATCCCTGATGCCACCGCCAAGCTGAACCGGGACATCCACCTGTGACAAGATTTCGGAGACGGGGTCGCTGTTGACAGATCGGCCACCAAAGGCACCGTCCAAATCGACAATATGCAGCCACGCGCACCCGGCGGCAACAAATTGTGCTGCCTGGTCTGCCGGATTGTCACTATAGATCGTGGCATCATCGGCACGTCCCCTGGCCAAGCGCACGCACTTCCCGTCTTTCAGGTCAATGGCCGGAAACAGAATCACGCTGGATCAGCCTGGATTCCAGGACAGAAAATTGGCGATAATCCGAAGGCCAGCAGCTTGGCTTTTCTCAGGGTGAAATTGTGTTCCCGCCAAATTTTCAGTCGCCACCGCGGCTGTGACATCGCCGCCATAATCGGTTACCGCAATACAGTTGTTTTCGGAGTCGGGGACCAGATGGTACGAGTGCACGAAATAAACATCAGTTCCACCGCCAATCCCATCAAACAGCGCGTGATCTGCAACGTCATCCAGTTGATTCCATCCCATATGAGGAATTTTCATCTCTGCGTTATGTCGTTCCAGAGGTTTGACTTCGCCGGGAATCCAATCAAATCCGTGAGTGATTCCCATCTCATGCCCAATTGTCGCCATCAGCTGCATACCAACGCAGATTCCGAGAAACGGCACACCACGCTTTATGGCAGCTTGCTGCACCGCTTCTTCCAGACCATTTTGCACCAGTCCATTGCGACAGTCGGCAAAGGCACCGACCCCGGGAAGGACCAATCGATCAGCCTTGGCGACCTCATCGGGATTTGACGACAAGAGAACGTCCCCATTATCCGATTCGATAGCCATGCGGCGAAAGGCCTTTTCCGCCGAGTGCAGATTGCCGGAATTGTAATCAACAATGACGGTTCGCATCCTCAGAGCGACTCCTTGGTCGAGGGGATTTTTTCGCCGACACGGCTATCTGTGGTGATCGCGATGCGCAACGCGCGGGCCAGTGATTTGAAGCTTGCTTCCGCGAGATGGTGACTGTTAAATCCACTACGAGCCTGAACATGGAGACTGATCCCCCCGTGTACGGCAAGAGCCTGGAAAAACTCACGCATCAGATCGGAATCGAAATTTCCGATTTTTTCTGATGGAAAGTCGATATTCCAATTGAGGAACGGACGTCCTGACAAATCCAGGGCCACATCCACCCATGCGTCATCCATTGGAAGGCTGCAGGAACCGTAACGGCAAATTCCCCGCTTGTCACCGAGTGCCTCGCACAGGGCATCTCCCAAGGTGATTCCGACATCTTCGACACAGTGATGATCGTCAATATGCAGGTCACCATTGGCCTGGATGTTGAGGTCAATCAGAGAGTGACGCCCGAGCTGCTCCAACATATGATTGAAGAAACCCACGCCCGTCTCGACTTTGCATTTGCCAGTTCCATCGAGGCAAATCTCCACAGAAACTTGCGTTTCTGTCGTCTTTCGTGTCATTCTTGCTTGACGCATCACAACTGTTCCACACAATTTTTGGTATTCGTAAAGCAATTTCGCGGTCTCTGCCACAAATCAGTGGTTGCAACACTGCCATACCAACCGGATTGGTGACAAATGAGCCGATCACTTGCGAGATTCCAGGATTTACTCCTTTGTTGCCAGTTCGTGCGAAACCCGCCGCGCAGGATAGGCATCTCAGAAATCCGGTAGGCGTCGTTGTTTCTTCGTTTCAGCCCAAGGGCGCGCTGTGCCGGTTTCAACCCTTTTCGGGTAACCTCATCAAAATCATCCGTGGCAGGTGCCAATTCTGGTGAAGGCCCGGGATCAACTTCCGCCGCTGATTTTTTGGGAGAATCAAGGGACATTTTGTGTTCATGGCCACCTTCTTCGGAGATCCCGTTTGTATGTCGTTCAGTCATTGGAACATCAGCAATCGGGGCGTCGCGCTCCGTGCCAGTCATTTCGCGAGCCTAGCGGCGGATTTGAGGTGTCTACGGCAGGTTCGACATGGGATGTGAAGTTACGGTCCACGAAAGAGCGTCGCTTCTCAGCCCTTATCGGGCGCGCTCCCGACACCATGACGATTTTATCATCGAACAAGAACTGCAGGACTTCGCCGGGCGTTAGTAAAGCCTGCTGGGTTTCTTGGCTGGCGACCCTGACATGGCAGTGATCGAGGGTCGATCGGCTTTCACTTGGGTGCCTCGCCGAATTCTCGCAATGTTGAGGCTGTCGGTTTTGAACCAAAACCGGATCACGCTTCGGTCATCAAAGGCGTTATACCGGGTCGGAACCCGGCTCTTATAGTGCCAGTGATGATCCCGAAATCGAAGGAACTGGCTGGGCTTCAAATCCATCTCTGTGTCACGTTATGAGGCATGATTTGTGGCACGAAATTCGGCAATCCACAGAAGATTGCAGGCGCTTTTCAGTTCAGATGTTGTATTAATTGAAATTTCGAGAAGTCAAATGGAGCGGGCGATGGGATTCGAACCCACGACCCCAACCTTGGCAAGGTTGTGCTCTACCTCTGAGCTACGCCCGCATCCGGCGCTTGAAGGCAAGTTAAATGGCGGTTGGATAAAGTGCAAGATAAATTGGCAAGGGGCAGTCGCTTCTCCGGGCTATCGAACACGCATTGATGGATCGGAAGTTTTCCACCAGTTTCTGTCAGACACGGCACTGCGGTAACATACCGGTTCAGAATCCCGGGATCTGATGCGGATAACCGGTTGAGAACAAGAGGTGAACTTTTGATTTTCACCGCAGAAGGAAAGCGGTAAGGTGGCATATGGCTGCAAGATTAACTGATTCGCCGGATATGCCGGATTCGGGAGAGTTGCATGAAGTCTCAATCCCGGGGAATTCGCCCTATTTGCAGGGGCTGAATGATCGGCAGCTTGAGGCCGTGGAATGTCTGGATGGGCCGGTTCTGGTGCTTGCCGGGGCGGGCTCAGGCAAGACGAGGACACTGACGGCAAGGGCCGCCCATCTCATTTGTACCGGTCGGGCATGGCCATCACAAATTCTGGCGGTGACTTTTACCAACCGTGCAGCGCTGGAGATGCGCCAGCGGGTTGAGAAGATGGCTGGGCTGCATGCGCAGACACTTCCCTGGATGGGAACTTTTCACTCAATCTGTGCCAGAATTTTGCGGCGGCACGCCGAAGCCGCGGGACTGACCAGTCAATTCACAATTCTTGATACAGACGATCAATTACGTTTGTTGAAGCAGTTGATCAAGGACGACGGTCTGGATGAGAAAATCTGGCCGGCACGACATATCGGGGGATTGATCGACCGGTGGAAAAACAGATGTTTGTTACCTGAGCAGGTTCCACGTGACGACCATCCTCAATTCAACGGGCGCGGTGTCGTGATCTATCGTCGTTACCAGGCCCGGCTGACATCTCTGAATGCGGTCGATTTCGGTGACTTGATTCTTTTGGTCGTCAAGATTTTTCGTGACCAAAATGAGATCCTGGAAAGATATGGCCGGGCATTCAGATATATTCTGGTTGACGAATATCAAGATACCAACACCGCCCAATATCTGTGGCTGCAGCTGCTCGCCGGCCAACATCACAACATTTGCTGTGTTGGCGATGATGATCAATCCATTTATGGCTGGCGCGGTGCTGAGGTCGAGAATATTTTGCAGTTCGAGCGGTGCTTTGCCAACGCACATATCGTTCGACTGGAGCAGAATTATCGGTCGACAGCTCATATCTTGGCAACTGCCGGGGCCGTCATCGCATGCAATCGGAGTCGTCTCGGCAAGACCTTGTGGACGGCAGAAACAGGAGGCGAAAAGGTTCGCGTCGCCGGCTGTGCCGACTCCCAGTCGGAAGCAAGATGGATCGCGAGTGAGATCGAGAATCTATCGGTTGGAGCCGGATACCGACCGGTTTGTGCTCTGCATGAAATCGCGGTGCTGGTTCGTGCATCCTATCAGATGCGCGTTATCGAGGAGAGATTTCTTGCTCACGGTTTACCGTATCGCGTGATCGGAGGGCCAAGATTTTACGAGCGCAAGGAAATCCGGGACGCCTTGGCCTATTTGCGACTGACAAGGTCGTGCGGCGACGATCTCGCATTTGAACGTGTGATTAATTTGCCACGTCGTGGAATCGGTGCCAAGGGACAGGCCCAGATTCAGTCAGTTGCACGCAATGCTCAAATCTCACTATTCGAAGCCTCTCGACAGATTCTCGCAGTGAATGCCATCAAGGGTCGCGCTGCAACCGGGCTGCGTGAATTTATCGACAGGATCGAACAATGGACACAACTCGCGGTGAATGGAGGCCTGACACTGGAAGAGTTGACGGGCCGGGTCCTTGATGAATCAGGTATGACCGAAATGCTAAAGCGCGAGAACACGCCGGAGAGTCAGGGGCGTCTCGAGAATCTCAAGGAACTCGTGAAGAGTCTGCGAGATTTTGACAATTTGAATGGCTTCCTCGAGCATGTTTCACTGGTTTATGACAACCTCGAAGATGCGGGCACCAGCAAAGTGTCTCTGATGACACTGCATGCCGCCAAGGGACTCGAATTTCCGGCGGTTTTTCTTCCCGGCTGGGAGGAGGATGTTTTTCCATCGCGGCGTGCTGCCGAAGATCCGGTGCGCGGGATCGAAGAGGAGAGGCGATTGGCTTATGTGGGGATCACACGGGCCATGCAGCTCTGCTATATTTCACATTGTGCGTCTCGGTTTCTCTATGGCGAAAGCAAAACGAGTCTTCCTTCGCGCTTTGTTGAGGAACTTCCTGCCGCCCATATTGAAGTTATCACACCGCCGGGCATGTTTGGCAGTTTCGAGCGAAGAAATCCATCATTTTATGCAGGTGAAACACGATTTTCGGAACAGTCAGGTGCTGGCTATTCGTCTCCGGGTTTTCGGCGTATGCAGGCGCGTGCGCAAAACCAAAACAGATCCATGCCCGCAGTCAGGACAGGTGCCAACGGCCGAGGTTTTTCCGCCGGAGAGCGAGTCTTTACAGTCAAATTCGGGTATGGTGAAGTCATTTCGGTCTCGGATGACATTCTGCAAATCGCATTTGAACGGGCGGGTACAAAACGTTTGCTCGCCCAGTATGTTCAGAAGGCGGATGGCACCGAAGGTTGATGCGTCTTTTCTTGGCGATTGGTGTCTTGGCGATTGGTGCAACGAGACCGGTGACGAGGCGGCGCATCCTGTCGGGCGCGCCGCCATCAGTTGTGGATTTTCCTATTGATCAGCGGCTGAAACGGTTACCGATGGGCCGTTCGTACCGCACTGTCAATGTCATACCGGCTGATTCCGATGTCATCGAGTTCCCGGTCAGTCATCGCATGGAGTTCTGCGGCGGCTTTCCGGGCCTTTTGCTCCATCAGAAACCGATTGGTCGCTTCCTCAATCCATCCGCGGAATGAGGTCATCCATCCACGAAATAAAGCTGTGAGCCGGTTTTGGTCGTTTACAGCATAGGTCACTGCAGTCATTGCAAAAGCCTCTTTTTTCGTCTGGTTTCGAAAGCCGGTTGGCTTTCTTGATTTGCAATATGGTAGGTGAGTTCGGAGCGAACAACAGATAGAAATGCACAGCTGTTATGCACTGAATGCAAGGCACCAATCGGGCAAATCTCAGGTTCCAATTTCTTCTTTGATTTTCGATCATGCGCGGAAACCGATAGCCTGGCAGGGTTTGTATAAGGGCTTGCAGCGAAGAGTTGACATTGATTGCCCTGCGGATGTCAGGGCGGTGATTTTCTGGCCGGCTTCAACCGCCAAAAAACCGACACGTCAGAACCTGCCCATCACTCGATTCCTGCCAGACTATGACAGCAGCGGATAGTGAGTCAGTTTGAATTCAAGTATTGTGAATGGTTAGACCCTCATTCCTATTGCGTAGCATAACAAAAACAATACCGACTGACGAAACCGGAGACTGAACGATGTCAACGGGGCCGCAGGGACAGAAGCGCCCGCGCGATGTGATCGGCTGCACCGTCCACGTCATGAAGATCGCCCCCGAAGAGATTGAGGAAAACCTCGAGGGAGCGCCCAGGCGCCAGCCCGGACGCGCCAGAAGCGGAAAGGTCGGAGGCCGGGCGCGGGCCGACAGCTGGAGCGCGATCACGAAAGCCGCCCTCACGCGGCACCGTGTCCACGACCAAAAAAGCCGCCGCCCCGCCAGACGCCGCGTCCTGACAGGTCCTCACCCCCGCCACGTGTCCACGTTCTGTTCTTTCAGATGTCCAGATCTGCAGCTTCGGGCCGTTGAGGCCAACTTGGTGCAACTTCCGGTGTGATTATCTCATCCGCCCCCAAAAAGCCTCATTCTCGTGTGTCTTACGTCCTGCGCGGCGATCAACCAACCGGCGTTCCTCGGCCGTGACCCGTCATGACATCGCGTTCAGCATTGCCTGTCGCAGGATCGCGTTCATACGAGACTGGTACCCTTTGCCACCGGTCTTGAGCCAGACAAGCACGTCAGCATCCAGGCGGGCTGTAATCTGTTTCTTAAGCGGGCGATAATGCGCAGGCTGCATCTTGACGAGCTGGGCCGCGGTCATTTCCGGGATGTCGCTTGTATTAATCTCATTGTCGGGCATGGCCGCCAGCCGCTTGAGAGTCTCCTGCTGTTCTGTTGTCAATGGCGGGAGCGTGTCCCGTGTGTACTCAACTCTCTTCATATCGCTTCCTTTCTTTTCGTGTTACAGGACGGGCTGAGATGATGCGGATCACCTCGACTGTTTCGTCCAGAGGCCCTTCTTCCGTAAAGGTATGGACCACCAATACAACTGTCAGATCGGCGATCTGGCCGATCGTTTGCCAGCGTTGTTCACTTCCCTCAATACGATCTTGCACAGAGATATGGAGCGGATCCAGAAACACGCGGGCAGCCATCTCAAAACTCAGGCCATGTTTGCGCTGGTTGGACAGGTTCTTATCCGCGTCCCAGATAAAGAATGGGAGTATCATGGCAGTATTGTAATTATATATATGTCGTTATTCAATATCTGTAGACCGTCTTTTTTGACATTCTCCAAAGCGTTGCCAAAATGGCCTTTGATCTCATCGAGGGCGGGGAATCAATCTCCTCCATTGCCCGCACATTCAACGTGCACTCCGCCACCCTCTCTCGCTGCATCAAGGAATCCCAACCCTGATGACGATTGACCGTTCCAATCAGCCGCAGATCTCTATCTGCGGGTCTCCACCGCGCACCAGGAGATCGACAGCCAGAAACTCGCCATT
>JAPOTI010000065.1 GCA_026709265.1 Paracoccaceae bacterium
AAAAGGCCGTTGACTGCCTCTACGAAGGTAGCTGATAACGGGGGCAAGTAGTTACCTGGCATCATTTTTGCCGCAGTATCTGGAATATTCCGCTGGGAGTCACAATCGCCGTTATTCCTTTCAATGATCGCGAATTTGTGACTTTCAGAGATGGACGGAGACCATGCGTCGAATATGGACGCACTTGAAAAAGGAGAATGACGTGGCTTCAAATGTGTCCCTCACTGGACTCGCAACTGCGTTGGCAGAGCGTGCCAATAGTGGAAAACCGATACGTATCGGACTGATTGGTTGCGGCGAAATGGGGACAGATATTGTCACGCGCACCTGGATGATGGACGGTATCGAAGTCGCTGCGATCGCCAATCTTCGTTCCGACAAAGCACGCAAAGCTGTTGAGCTTGCCACAGGCGAGACCGAAGGATCACAATTTGTCACGTCGACAGATCGGCTCAACGCTGCCATCGAGACAGGCAAGACGGCTCTCGTCGAGGATGCGAACACGCTTTTGGAAAGTGGCTTGATTGATGTCGTTGTTGAGGCCACCGGCTTACCGGGAATTGGTGCCGAGTATGGTCTGAAAGCGATGCGTGAGGGCAAACATCTGGTGATGATGAATGTCGAGGCCGACACGACAGTCGGTGCGTATCTCAAACGACAGGCGGATAAGCTTAATGTCGTCTATACGCTCGGCGCAGGTGATGAACCATCAGCATGTATGGAATTGATCGAATTTGCAGCGGCGATGGGACACAAGATTGTCTGTGCCGGCAAAGGCAAGAACAATCCGCTCAAACACGATGCAGTGCCACACGAATACGAAGAAGAAGCCTGTCGTCGGAACATGAATCCGCGGATGCTGACCGAATTTGTCGACGGTTCAAAAACCATGGTGGAAATGGCGGCCATTGCCAATGCGACGGGACTGGTTCCTGACATTCCTGGCATGCACGGCCCGGCAGCTGGTCCCAAGGAATTGGCCAGCCGGCTCGTTCCAACGAAAGACGGTGGCGTACTCTCAGACATTGGGCGTGTTGACTATTCGGTGGGCAAAGGTGTCGCCCCCGGCGTCTTTGTCATTGTGGAATCAGAGCATCCTCGAATCCTGGAGCGTATGAGAGATCTCAAGATGGGTGATGGGCCATATTTTTGCTTCACCCGCCCTTACCATCTGACCTCATTGGAGGTCCCACTCACCTGCGCCAAGGCAGTCTTGTATGGCACGGCCGACATGGTTCCTCTGGACTCACCCATCGCTGAAGTTTGTGCCCTTGCCAAGAAAGACCTCGCTGCCGGCGAACAATTGGGTGAAATTGGCGAGTATGACTATCGTGCCTGGACCATGGAAGCCGGCGATGCGCGCGGGGCCTCCGCCATACCCGTCGGGCTGCTCTCAAAGGCAGTCGTGACCCAGGCAATCCCGAAAGGCAGTCTGATAACTTATGACAATACCCGCCCGGTCGAAAATTCCACGATCGTTCGGATCCGCAAACTCCAGGATGAAATGCTTTCAGGCGACACATGATGCCGGGATTCGTGGAGGCATTTCGACATAACTTGGCGGGTTATGCCCAAAATTGGGTGACGGTCAGAGGCCCGCCCATGGACTCGGGGTCTTTAAAGACCCCGATTGTGCCCGCGTCATCAATCTGTTCACACAATAACTCATGGACGGTGACACGCAAATCTCACGGGCGCAAGCCTTAGATGGATGCTCTCGAAGCTGACGAGGGGTAACCTCCTGATGGATTTGCACCACCTCTTATCCCAGACTCGGCAGAGCGATGAGCCGTGATGCGACTGATCACGCAATCAGGGTTATCTGCGAAAACCCGATCAGCGGGATCCGGGCGATTCGGGCACAAAGATTTGGGGACAGAATGGTCAGTCAAGACAACTTTCCGGCGCGCTGAAAGATCGCGGCGGCGGTCAACTGTCCAGAAATGATGCAACCTGCGCATATTTCCGGAGCTGGACCAATTCCGACTCGCTGGGAAGTTGTGGTCTGTCACGTTCTCTGTTGACCATGCAAAGAAAACCAAGGCCGGCACCCGCATTCGCTTTGAATTGATGCCATTCCATTGCGGGAACTGTCACAAGATCATGAGGTGAAATCTGGTAAACCTCATCACCGACAAGACATTCACCTTCCCCATGAAGAATCATGACGGCGTGCACATGTTGATGGCGCTCCAAGGTCGAATGCCCACCAGCTTCGATGTCAAAGAAGCGCAATTCACAGTCCAACCCGCTGTCGCTATGCAATAATTGACGTGTGATTTTGGAAAATGGGGCTTCACCCTCTTCCTTGTAAACCAGAGTCTCCACCCCGTCCCAGGCAAAGTCACCGTCAAATCTTCTCAATGTCCTTCTCTCAGGTGCAAGCTGACTCTCTGCCACTTCTGTCTCCATTGCTTATCGCATCGCTGCAGGAATATGCCTTAACGCCGATGACAACAACAAACAGGTTGTGACTCGATGTTGCCTGATGCCGTCAGTGAACTTAACCCTGCGGATCATTCCGTGATCCGATTGATACTGATCAGGTGAATAGAGTCTCATGGCAATTGACTGAATTCAATCAGGAACATAGCAGGATGTGCAGTCCTTTCACGCCGGTTTGTTTTCAGGAGTGTTATGCATGATCATTGAGACAAGGGACACCTGCGGGACGCGCTGTCTCCGGTCGATGACCCTCCGGGTGAATTGATGAGGAAATCCCTGCCCATTCTGGATAGATCGCGTACGCTTCAAGGCGGCTTGTTGATTGTGTCTGCAGTGTCCGTTCTCGGCCTGATTGATAACCTGATTCCGCTTATCGCCGCGGAAGCAAGCCTATGGCAATTCCATGCGGTTCGCTCACTGATGGGAATCCCATTCATCACTTTGCTGGTACTGGCACGCGGTCGCTCGTTGATCCCACTACGTCCGGTCATGCTGCTGATTCGCTCAATACTGCTCGCAGCCGCCATCCTTCTCTATTTTGGAGCGCTTGCCTTGATTCCTGTTGCCGAAGCGGGTGCAGGTTTGTTTTCCGCACCCATTTTTGTGTTGTTGCTGTCGGCGATCTTTTTTGGAGTGCGTATCGGCATATGGCGGATCACTGCGGTGCTTACCGGCTTTATCGGCGTCTTGCTGGTCCTGAGGCCTGATGTGACAGATCTGCAACTCGCGGCCGTGCTCCCAATGCTGGCTGCAATCTTCTATGGCGCAGGTCAACTGATCACACGACACCACTGCGCAAATGAAGACACGTTTCTGGTGCTGCTTGGATTCTATATTGCACTTGGCGTGGTCGGGTTGATCGGAACGGTTATCCTGACTCTTTGGCCCGCTCCGACGGATCTCCAGGAAGCCATTCCCTTCTTTACCAGAGGCTGGCGGCCAATAACCGGGAGTTTCCTGCTTTGGACAGCGGTTCAGTCTTTCGGATCACTGATCGCGGTGGCGGGACTGATCCGAGGCTACCAAATTGCTGACCCGACCTATCTTGGCGTTTTCGAATACAGTTTCCTGCTTTTCGCGGGCATTTGGGGCTGGATCTTCTGGCGACATGTGCCGGACATGCTCGCTGTGATCGGAATGGCAACCATTGTCTTGTCGGGAGTCGTCATCATACTGAGATCACGCACCGCCCAATCGACATAGAGGCTATCCGGTGCGACCTTGCCGGGCCATACCGGTCAACAAGAATAGCGAGATGACAAGGATGACTGCCGAGAAAAGAAACGGTGCCCCAGGTGCGTAAACGATGGAATTGGGTTTGACGAACTCATAAAAAATTGCCGTCATCACCAATGGCGAGATTACGTAAGCGAGGGAATTGATGCTGGACACAACACCCTGCAACTCACCTTGCTGATTGGCAAGCGCGGTGCGCGACATAATCCCCTGTAAAGCTGGTGTCGCGATACCACCCATGGCACTCACTGGAATGAGCGCCCAGAGCATCCAGATCTGATCAATAAATCCATATCCAACGAGAGCAACAACCTCAAAGAACAAGCCCAGGAGCAGTGTACGCTCCTCCCCGATCCGATTGAGGAAAATTCGAATGACCCAGCCTTGTGTGATCGCAAAAGCGACGCCGTAAGCCGCCAACGTCAAACCGATCATCCGCGGCTCCCAGCCAAACCGCTCAGCACCATAATAGGCCCAGACCGCCGGATAGACATTGATCGCGATTTGCGCGAACAGCAATACCGTCAGGAGAACTCTGAGACCGGGAAGGCTGCCAATTTGCAGTAAGCCACCGAGTGGGTTGGCCCGGGCCCAGTCGAATGGCCGGCGAATCTGGTCGGTGACTGTTTCAGGAAGGACAAAGTAACCAAGAACCAAGTTGGCAAAAGACAAGCCTGCGGCAGCGAAGAATGGGGCCCGTGTGCCGAATTCAGCGAAGACAGCCCCAAGTAATGGCCCGATGATGAATCCAATACCGAACGCAGCGCCCACCAATCCAAATCTCTGCGCACGTTTTTCCGGTTCTGTGATATCGGCAATGTAAGCGGCGACTGTTGCGGGCGTCGAAGCCGTAATTCCGCCGATCACCCGACACAGAAACAGCAACCAGACAGCATGAGCAAATCCCATGATGAGATAATCCACTCCCATCACAAGGAGTGAGATCAGCAACACCGGACGGCGACCAAATCGGTCTGAAATATTGCCGATGGTTGGGCTGCAAAGAAATTGCATGATGGCGAATACCGAAGCCAGAATGCCACCCCAAACAGCAGCTGACCCCAAACTGCCGGCTCCAACCTCGAGCAGCAAGTTCGGCATGACCGGGACGATGATACCGATCCCCATGGAATCGATCACCATGGTCAACAGCACAAAAAGCAATGGGAGACGTTGCTTGGCGATATGGTCCCGGGAAACTGGCAAACGCGACGTCCTCTACTGACATTTGGAGGGGCTGCTCAATGGAAGAGCACAGATAACGTCAAGCGAGACACATCTGATCCGCGGGCACCCCTACCATAGATCCCAGGTAAGGAATAGAATGCCGACCTTGGTGCGTCCCGTCTCGCTTGGGTCAATCAAAAACAATAACGTTGCGTCGTGCCTTTCCTTCGATGGTATTTTGCACCGCTGCATTGATCTCATCCAATTTATAACGACCCGTTACCAACTGGTCCAACTTGAGCCGACCCTGATCGTAAAGAGACAGCAGCCAGGGAATGTCTCGGCGCAGGACCGCATCACCCATGTAGGAACCAATCACACTTTGGCTAAAATAGGCCATCCCCATTGGTTTCAGGCGCAATATCTCGTCAGCAGATGGCATTCCGACAATGATCAGTTTTCCCCCGTGACACAGAAAACGCGTCGCCATTTCAAGGGCAGTTACCGAGCCGACTGTCACCAGTGCGAAATCAACGCCACGACCATTTGTAACTTGACGAATCTGTCGGTGTGGTTTCTCGCTGTCGGCAAGAATCCCGTGTGTTGCACCGAACTCGCGGGCATCCTCGAGTTTTCTTGCGGAGATATCGACAGCGACAATGACAGAAGCTCCGCTGATTCTGGCTCCCTGGATTGCATTCAAGCCAACACCCCCGGCTCCAACAACGGCCACTGCGGAACCGGGATAAACCCGCGCGGTATTGACCACCGCACCGACTCCGGTGATGACGCCGCACGACAAGAGACAGGCGGCCTCGTTGCTGATTGAATCGGGAATATGTGCAATTTGGGATTGATCAATCACAGTGCGCTCGGCAAATGCGCCGGTCCAAAGACCCTGTGAGACGGGCAATGTCTCGGACAAGGAAAATGGACTGGGTAATTCCTCTCTGCCATTCTCGCACTGTGCTGGTTGTCCATGCGAACAATTGAGACAGCTTCCGCAGGACTTCAACAACGTCACCAAAACGCGGTCTCCCTTGGACCACCCCGAGACATTCCGCCCCGTTCGGACAATTCTACCCACCGCCTCATGCCCGAATATTGCGGGCGTTGGTCCTCCCCATGCACCTTTCATGAAGTGTATGTCGGAATGACAGATCGCGCAGGCTTCAATCTTCACTTCCACCTGACCATTGTCTGGTGGTGCCAGACTCACCTCCTCGATCGTCAAGGGTTGTCCAAATTCCCTACAAACAGCGGCACGCATATTTTTCTCTCGCTTCAATTTTTGTGCCCATGACGCGTATTCATGCGCGTATCGTTGACACTCAGTTCGCAATACCGATTGCGAGACGGAAATTCACCTCAGAAATTATCCGGTAAATTGTATACAGGGGAATGCCCCGAACCTGTCGCAGGGGCGCAGTATGCCGTCTCCGCTGGTCCCGAAGTCATTGTTCAATCATTGCCAACGACCCCAGTGAACATTGAACCAAATCCCATTGGAGGTGGGTTATGCTCGAATGCGGGTGACGGCAGGAGAAAAATGACATATCAAGACGGCGACACCATCGTCGTCAATTCTCAGAAAGAAAATGAGATATGCCAATGACCGACGCTGCCCGCCTCCGCATCACGCTTGCCGATATCGATCCCGCCCCTTGGCGCGAAGTGGACGTGCCCCTCTCAATGACTCTGAAGAGTCTTCACGACACCATCCAGGCCGCTTTCCTCTGGTTCAACTGTCACCTCTGGGAATTCGGGATTGGTGGGCGGCGCTACGGCCTTTCCATGGATGATGACTGGGGCGGCGACAAAGTCTACGATGCCAGCGTAGCCCGGCTAGGCCGACTGCGCAAGATGGACGGTCAACGTTTCCTCTACACCTATGACTTTGGCGACAACTGGGAGCATGAGATCGTCGTCATCTCGCTGTTCGAGATGGAGACCGGTATGCGCTTGCCCCGCCTCGTTGATGGTCAATGGCGAACACCGCCTGAAAATGTCGGTGGGCCGTCAGGCTTCAAATCATTCCTCGAAGCCATGAGCGACACCACCCATGAGGATCATGAGTATATGTGCGACTGGTACGGCAAAGACTTTGACCCAAACGACTTCGAACTTGAGATCGTCCAGATCCAACTCAAACGCTTGGCAAATCAACGCCGAAAGAAGCGCTGAGTTTGGTTCAAGGGCTGAGGGTGCGCCCGTCAGTCAAAGCTTGCCATCAGCACATGGCTGTGCGCCGTAACCGGTAGTACACAATCGGCGCTCGCACTTTTATTCCAGAATGGCGACCCCTCGAGGATTCGAACCTCGAACCTGCTGATTAGAAGTCAGCTGCTCTATCCGTTGAGCTAAGGGGCCGTTCTGAGGCTGGCCGCAGGCCTTTTGTCAGTGCGTCCAAGTCTCTCGTCGCTCATAAGCGAAATTCTCACCATAACCTCGTTTCCGCAAAACCGGGTTCCGGCGATTGGACGACATGACAGAGTAAGCCAAACCATTGGCTTTCGCATAGTCAATGGCTGCATCACGGGAATCAAAAGTCAGTCTCACTTGTGACCGGGTATCGCTGGAACTCGTCCAGCCCATCAGCGGGTCAAGCTTGCGAGCCGAACACGGCGCAATCTCGAGCACCCACTTTTTCGACTTGGCTGACCCCGACTGTGTCGTACTACGCGAAGGCCTGAAAATTCGTGCAGACATCCATCAAATCCTAACCCATTCAATAAGAAGACGCAGGTCAATCAATTGAAATCGGCCGGAGGAGTTAGGCACCGATGCTTTCATCCTGACTGAATTCAAACAGAACAATTTTGACAAGCTTCATTGTGTCAGAAATATACTGCCTTACAATATAGGACAACGTTATCGACATGAAGCTGTGAACCCACTTTGGGAGTGATTCCCATATGGCTGGGTTTTGTCCGAATCTGGGTGACGGCCAGATCAGGCGCGATCATTTCAATTGCTTTAGGAGCCTGGACTTACAGCAGTCGTGATCAGCGGCATGCGATCAGACTGTCATGTTCAAAAGCACTCACGAAACCGTGGTCAAAAGGTAAGGAGAAGACCCGTTATATTGCTCGTATTCAGCACCTATCCCGCCACCAATTCTCTTGCGAGTTCCAACAGATCCGAGGGCCAATATTGCGCAGGTCGCGGTTGTCCGACTCCAGCTTCTCCTGCTTTAGGTTCGCATCTCAGGACAGCGTCACTCCAGTGTTTCGGAATTGCCTCCCGACCGTAAACTGACCCCAAAAGTGACCCACAAATTGCGGCGTTGGCAGCAGTCGACCCACCCCTGTGAATCGTGTCAACAACCGCCTCTTCCATGTTGGGTGCGTGCAACAGCTGCCACAGTGCATTTTCCCATGCCACCAGGACCCATTCCTGTTTACCATCGCACTGGTCAATCCAGGATTTCTTCTGGGCCGCATGGACTGCATCCAAAACTTCGGAAGAAACTTCCATGTCCACGGCGTGATGGCAGATCGACTCATAGAGATCTTGTGGATTGAGTCCCTGCTGAACGGACCTCGAGATTGCCAGAACAAATATTGCATTCACCTCCTGACAAACAGGGTTGGGATGTGTCAAAGCCGCATCCTGCCGCGCCCAATCGGACACCAATTCATGCGATCTCCCGGCGCCGTAGAGGCCCAGCGGACTCATCCGAACGAGCGCACCGTTATTCTGGCTTGCATCATTGATATTGCCACATAGAGCTGCAGCAGTCGTGTGATTGCAATCAAACGGGCAGGATTCAAACCACTCCAAATAGACCTGACGCACTCTTTGCGCATTGTACACAGTTGATTGAACAAGAATGCGGGCAAGTGCGATAGCAAGTTCCGACTCGTCTGTAGGCTGCCCCTTCAAAGTGTTGTAAGTGCCCCCACCAAACATTTCCCTGACACCAGTGGGGAACGCTTGCCGAATCTTATCGGCACTGCTGAAGAATTCAACTTCACTGCCCAACGCGTCACCACACACATGTCCCAACAGACAACCCTCAGCTCGGGAAATCTGCCAAGGAAGACCACACGAAATGCGGGCTCTCGAACGGTCACTGCTCATCATGCGACTTGTCCCTCCCAGCAGCACGCCACCAAGGAGCATAATTGAACAAAGTCTCAAATGACAGCGGCGCAATCATTGCGTTCAATAGACGAATGACAGCATCGCGCCGTGGACACTTTCCTGTCGCGGCGACAACGAACAAGTTCCCTGATGGAAAGGTGAGTGTGATGACAGACTCATTCCAGTGACAATCCATCGCATATGGCTGGATCGGTCCAGCATTTATAATTCAAAACAGCCTTGAGGACCAATCAAATGCGCTACACCGCCCGACCTGCTCTCCTGACAGCAAACCCGTAATCACCCCGCCTTATCGATGCCCGCAGCAGACAGGCCGCTGACGGGTGGTTTCTGTTGCCACGGCAGGGCTTGGCCAGTGGTGCGGCTGATGCCTCCTCAGCCCAGCCGCAAATGACCCACCCCATGCGTCAGAGATATTTGCAAACCCTGCGAATTGAATTTAGTCCTTCAACGGATCCCGGTTGTGGAGGGATGTATGAACAGGATGACCACAGCGGCAAGAGCCGAACGACCGGCAACCTATCAGGACGTGCTCGATGCGCCGCCCCATATGGTGGCGGAAGTTGTGGCCGGCACATTGCATACTCAACCCCGGTCGGCCAAGCGTCATCTGCGGGCGGGTTCTGTTCTCGGAATGGAGATCGGTAGTCCCTTTGACTGCGGACGGGGTGGTCCTGGCGGCTGGTGGATCGTCGACGAGCCTGAATTGCATTTGGGCGCGGACATTGTGGTGCCTGATCTTGCCGGCTGGCGGCGTGCCACCTTGACCGAGGATATGGACGGGGCCTTTTTCACACAGGCACCGGACTGGGTCTGCGAGGTGCTGTCACCATCAACCTGCCAGTTTGACCGGGGCGAGAAGCGGGCTGTCTATGCCCGCGAAGGGATCACGCATCTCTGGTTTGTGGATCCGGAAGCCAAAATCCTCGAGGTCTTTCAACTCTTCAAGGGCCAATGGGTCTTGCTGGTGACACTGGCCGATGATGCGCCAGTCTCACAGCCGCCCTTTGAGGCGATCAGCTTTCCGCTGGATGTGCTCTGGTCGGACGGCGAACGGACGAAGGAAAACGGAGAGGACGAGACCGGTTGATTGCTGGGGCAGGCAGCTCTCGTCAACATTGCTCTTGGCGCGCGATGCTGATACCGGAACAGCAGATTGCCTTCATGATATTCTACAGTCGCTTGAATCATTATGGCTGAAACGGGATCACATGATCCGCTGTTTGTCCTTCGGTAGAGCCACCGGGTTATGCCCGAAAGTGGGTGACGAGAGGGACGAAGTTCAACCGTTGGAAATTTCGGCCACCCATTCAGGGACAAGTTGTGTCGCCGGGCCGATACGGCTTTCGTGAAAAAGTGAAGAAAGCGTGGTTGGCTCGAGATTGAGTTCACAGGTCATGGCGCCGCCTTCGCGTGCGCGGAGAACGAATGTATTGGCGGGACTCACCTGACCTGAGGTTCCAATCGCGACAAAAATATCGGCGGCGGCCAGATGTTCATCGATCTCATCCATGAAATACGGCATCTCCCCGAACCAGACGACATCCGGGCGCAACGCCGATTCTCCGCAATTTTTGCATTGATCCTGCACCGACAGAATGTCCGGAGCCGGTGCACGATCTCCACATGCAGCACATAAGGCACTTTTCAACTCGCCGTGCATATGCAAAACATTGTGGCTGCCAGCGCGCTCGTGAAGATCATCAACATTTTGCGTGATGATTGTCAGATGATGCGTCTCCTCGAGCCGTGCCAATGCGATATGGCCTTCATTGGGATTTGCCTTGAGCAGTCTTTGGCGCCGTGCATTATAAAAGCTGTGAACCCGTTCGGGGCAACGAGAAAATCCTGCAGGTGTGGCAACCTCCTCAATGTCAACCTGCGCCCAGATTCCATCGCGATCACGGAAGGTTGAAAGCCCGCTTTCCGCCGACATCCCGGCTCCTGAAAGGACCACAATCCGCTTTGCCTGCGCCATCGCCGATGACGGTCGCTGCGCGGTCATGGCCCAGGCGCCGTATCGCTCAGCAAGCGAGACGCAATGACTTCGGTCTGAATTTCCGAAGCCCCCTCAAAGATGCTGAGGATTCGTGCATCGCACAAAATTCGACTCGCCGGACATCCAAGCGCGAAACCATTGCCACCATGAATTTGCACGCCATTGTCGGCGGCGGCCCAGGCCGCGCGTGCGGCAAGGAGTTTCGCCATTCCTGCCTGCACGTCACAGCGCTGCCCACTGTCCTTGCGGCGCGCAGCAAAATAGGTGAGTTGACGACAGGCCATGATTTCCGCCGCCATCATCGCAATCTTGCTGGCCACACGTGGAAACTCCAGCAATGTCCTGCCGAACTGACGACGTTGCCGGGCATAATCCAATGCCACATCCAGCGCCGACTGGGCGACACCTATTGCCCGTGCTGCTGTCTGGATTCTCGCCGACTCAAATGTCGCCATCAGTTGACGGAATCCCAATCCCTCGACACCGCCAAGCAGGCCCTGGGCAGGCACCCAAAATCCATCGAAATTCAAACTGTATTCTTTCATTCCCCGATAACCGATAACGTCGATTTCCGACCCGGAAATCCCGGCATCCGGAAAAGGCGTTTCTGTGCCACCCGCCTGTTTTTCGGCAAGCAATATCGACAATCCACGATGGTCGTTTGATTGCGGGTCCGTGCGTGCAAGAATCGTCATGAAATTGGCGCGGGCGGCATGGGTAATCCATGTTTTGGCACCGTCCAAGCGATAACCCCCGTCTTCCCGAATGGCCCGCGTTGCCAATGCGCCCAGATCCGATCCGGCATCCGGCTCGGTAAATACGGCCGTTGGCCAGAATTCACCCGAAGCAATCTTGGGAAGAAGCTCGTCCTTCTGACTGGCAGTTCCCGCACCGAATACAAGCTCGGAAGCAATGTCAGAGCGTGTGGCGAGCGAGCCAACGCCGAGGAATCCGCGCGACAATTCTTCCGACACCACGCACATCACAGTCTTGGACAATCCGGCGCCGCCAAACTCTTCCGGCACAGTCAGGCCAAAAATGCCCATGTCAGCTAACTGCGTGACCAATTCACCGGGAATGAATGCATTGTCGAGATGCCATTGCTGCGCCTGCGGAGTCACTTTCTCAGCGGTGAGGCGGCGAATCTGCATCCGAATGTCCTCGGTTTCTTCATCAAGCCCACAATCACCAAATCCAGGTGATCCCGACATTTCAGTCATAATTCCGGAGAGTCTTTGGCGAGCATGGGAAGAATTGGCACGACTTGCAAAGTCATGGATATTCGCCGCTTCGTCGGCCAAAATTGTCTTCACCCGTGGAAGAAAATCACTCAGTCGGGCCATCTCGCCCTGATTCATGGGAATTCCGCCGAGGATTTGCCCCGCATATTCACCGCAACTCAATTGCAGGAGGAGATCCTCAACCTCTCCCGCTCTACCCCGACCCTTGAGTGATTGATGCCATTTCAACATGTGCCGTATGGCTTCGACCATGGTCGCTACCCAGGCAAACGAATGTGCTGCATATTGATCCTCGTGTGGGAGACGACCCTTTTCGTCCGCCCTTTCCCGCAAAGCAGATTTCGCGATCTCCAACAGCGCGTTGAAGATCGACAGGGTTTGCGTGATCTCATTTTCCAGCACGCTCATCAGAGAAACCCCCGCCTGCGCCCCGTTTCGCGCCGATCAGCGTATGGGAAACCGGTTTCAACCAGGACGCGCATGATCACACCCCGCCTTGACTGGTGTCATGCCGGCCATGACGTTGATCTCGCCAAAATGCGAAGACGCGTGACCCATGCGATTCCATGACTCGGGCTGATGGGTCGGCAAAGATTGAGACTGCCGCGCCATCGAGTCTATGTTGAGATCGCCGCCGCGGCCACATCAGGATCAACCCTTGCCTCAAAATGACGGAAATTTTCTGCAAATAGAGCTTTGACCTTGGCGGCTGACGCATCATACGCCGCCGGATCCTGCCATGAGCGTTTGGGAAGCAGAAGATGATGCGGAACCCCGGCCGCGGCCACAGGAATCGCCAGACCAAATTCCGGATCCTGACAAAATTCAACCCGGGCAAGCTTTCCATTCAATGCCGCATTCAGTAATGCCCGCGTAAATCCGATGGGCATACGTTGGCCAATGCCATATCCACCACCTGTCCAACCGGTATTGACGAGCCAACAATCTGCCTTGCTGTCTTCGATCCGACGGCGCAAGAGTTTTCCATAGACTTCGGGCCGCAATGGTAAAAATGGACTTCCAAAACAAGCGGAAAAAACCGGCAATGGGTGTGAAATTCCCTGCTCGGTTCCAGCCACTTTGGACGTAAATCCCGAGAGGAACTGATAAATAGCCTGCTCTGGGGTCAGTCGGGAGATGGGTGGCAATACGCCGAAAGCATCACAGGTCAACATGAACAGGTTTTTGGGATGTCCCCCACGGCCTGTCACCGACGCGCCCGGTATGGATTCGAGCGGATAGGCACAACGAATATTCTCGGTTATGCTTGAATCGGCAAAATCCAACTCGAGCGTCTGCGGGTCGAATTTCATATTCTCGATCACCGTCCCAAACTGTGATGTCGTACCGTAGATTTCGGGCTCAGCCGCGGGATCGAGATTCAGTGTCTTGGCATAGCAGCCGCCTTCGATATTGAAGATTCCAGTATCCGACCAGCCATGTTCGTCATCACCAATGAGTGCACGCTCGGAAACTGACGACAAGGTGGTCTTGCCAGTGCCCGAAAGACCAAAAAAGATTGCCGAATCATCGGGATCATCGAGGGCATGGTTGGCCGAGCAATGCATGGAAACCACCCCGCGTTCAGGAAGAATACGGTTCAGCAGGGTAAATACCGACTTCTTGATCTCTCCCGAATAACCCGTCCCCGCAATCAGAACGACTCGCTTTTCGAAACTGATGGCAACGACGTTTTTCGACCGACAGCCATGGCGCTCTGGGTCGGCACTGAAGCTGGGGCAGTTGACGATCAGAAATTCCGGCTCCGGATCTTCTGTCGCCTGTCTGAGGAGATGACGAATAAACAAGCTGTGCCAGGCAAGTTCCGTCACGACTCGAATCACAACCTGAAACTCGGGGTCGGCACAGGCCGCAAGATCCTGGACGAACAATTCCCGCGATGCCATATGTTGATACATATCCCGCCGCAACCGCTCAAAATGCTCCGTGGACATCATCCGATTGCCGCCACGCCAGATGGGATCAGAACCCGTTTCCGGATCAGCGATATACTTATCTTGCGGCGAACGACCGGTCATAAACCCGGTATTGACGAGCAGGGTGCCACCCATGCCCAGTTGACCTTCCCGGCGCAAGATCGCCTGTTCAATCAATTGTGATTCCGACAAACCCGACAACAGCGATAAAGCCGGAATGTCAAAATCAGGCTGGTTGCTCCCTGGTGAATCAAACCCAACTGTCATTGTCACACCGATTTCTTCCCGTAATTCCGCGACGTATCAACACGAGCAGACCCGCATCAGCCAAACCGCATGGCGTGCATATTCATGAATGCCCCCTGCCCTTGTCTCTACAAACCGACGTCAATCATCGCGCTGGCGAGGACGGGTACGGAACTCTTGTTGAGGCCGGCAACATTGATGCGACTGTCACTGACCATGTAGATTCCGGCGTTCCGTCGCATCTGCAGCACCTGCTCTTCACTCGCCCCGAGTAACGAAAACATGCCGCGATGCTCTGCCAGGAATCCGAAACGATCAGAGCCGGAAAGCCGGCGCAATTCTTCTGACAATTGTCGGCGCAATTTCCCAATCAGTGTCCGGATCGAATCGAGTTCGTTCTCCCAGTCACAACGCAATTCCTGGTCACCAAGAATCATTGTCACGAGACGTGCACCATGATCAGGTGGAAAGGAGATGCTCTGCCGATTGAGAAAAACAAGCGTCGATTGTGTCCGCTGAGCCGCGTCAGAGGTCTCGGCAATCACCCCAAGCAGACCCGTGCGCTCACGATAAACACCGAAATTCTTGGAGCAACTGGCAGCGATCAAGACTTCCGGAAGTTCATTTGCCAAAAGACGAAGACCAAAAGCATCCTCATTGATGCCATCGCCAAATCCTTGATAGGCAATGTCGACCAGCGGCACGATTCCGCGGTTCAAGGCAAATTCAGACAATTCGTGCCACTGGAGCGTGCTGAGATTGGCCCCGGTTGGATTGTGGCAACAGCCATGAAGCACCACGATATCCCCACGTTCTGCCCGCTCGAGATCCTCCATCATACTGGCAAAATCAACGATACGTGTTCCGCTGTCAAAATAGCGATACAACTGCACCTGCAGCCCCACATACCGGGTTATTGACACATGATTTGGCCATGTGGGATCTGATATCCACACGCGCGCATCCGGGGAAACCATACGAGTCAATTCCAATGCCTGGCGCACGGCACCCGTACCGCCAGGGGTATGAAGCGTTGCGAGACGGTTTGTCGGCGCATCAGTGCCGAGGAGCAGATGTGCCATTGACTCTCTGAATTCCGGGTCGCCAGCGATACCGGTATAAGCCTTCGTTGTTTCCGTCTCCCAGAGACTCTTTTCCGCGTTCTTGACAGAACGCATGATCGGAGTCAGTCCAGAAGCGTCCCGATAAACGCCAACTCCGAGATCAATCTTGTCGGTACGCGGATCATCTTTGAATTCCTGGATGAGCCTGATGATCTTGTCGGCTGGCCTTGTCTCAAGTGAATTCAGCATGTCATATCCCTCTGTCCGGCAGTGAAATGAAATTTTGCAGGCGCCCGTTGTCGCTGTTCACTCCTGACAACACGAAAACCCCGCCCGTGATAGAGATTTCTGGCATGGGGATGATCCAGAGTACAGGTGTTGACAGTGACCTTTTTCATATCTTTTGCTTTCCAGGCAATCTCGAGTGCCTGATCCAGCATCCAACCACCCAGACTCCTACCGATCGCTTCGGGAACCAGGCCAAAATAAGATATGTCGCAGACCGCATTTTGGCGGGAGTCGAGCAGAAAAAACCCCTGCGGCCAGCCCCATCGTATCATTGTATACATGCGAACCCGACTATCGCACAAAAATTCCTGAACAATTTCAGGCCTTTCCAGATGCATGTCTTCCCAAAAATAACCTGCGCCAACGGCATCATACAGAGCAAAAAAATACCATGTCGGAAAGTCTTTTGCTTCCACAAGGGTCACCCGCTCATCAGCGGGCGGTCGCGAAGCCGGCTGCTGCGGCCGCGACCATGTCTCGAGCCAGTCGATCCGATAATTCAGGATGCACTGCGCGGCCATATCTTCATGCACGCGCCACCGGCAGGTCATCGATTCCGCCCCATTCCGACCATGATCCATCGTAGAGGGAGTGATTGCGATGACCGATGATTTCCAGAGCAAGACATATGGCTGAACCGGTCACACCAGAGCCGCAACTGGCGATCACCCCCTTGTCAGTGTCAACCCCACACGAGCGGAATTGTGCCGTGATGTCCTGGGCATTTTTGAATCGGCCATCAGGTTCCAAAAGGGTGCGATGCGGCACATTGAGCGACTGCGGGATGTGGCCTGAGCGCAAACCGGCACGGGGTTCGGCAACTTTTCCCTGAAAACGCTCCGCTGCACGCGCATCCACGATTTGAGTCTGTCCGTTAACACTGGCCTCTGAAACGTCCGAGAGATCGCAGATCAGATGATCCTGAATCTGCGGTGTCATCTGCTGCCTGATCGGTGTTTCCACCGAATCGCTTAACGGGCGACCCTCTTTGATCCAGAGTGGAAGTCCGCCATCAAGGACAGCAATCTCAGGATGGCCCATATAACGGAAATGCCACCAAACACGTGCTGCCGAAAACAGGCCGGCACCGTCATAGACCACGATCTGATGATCATTACTGATACCCATTTTACCGACCTTGGCGGCAAATTGTTCCGGTGACGGCACCATATGCGGCAGATGACTATCGGGATCCGCCATCTCGTCAATATCAAAAAATACAGCCCCCGGAATGTGTTTCTCTTCATACTCTGCACGCATATCCCGGCCCGAAGCCGGCAAATACCATGAACCGTCAAGCACACGCAGGCTCGGATCATCAAGCCGGGATTCCAGCCAATCGCCTGAAACGAGCGTTTTTGGATCGTCAGGATTCATCACAATCTCTTGTTCATTGTCTCAATAACCTCTTGCAGTTACGCGTCGCCATCATCCAATGAGCCAACCCGCTACCGGCTATCACATAACAGCCAAGAGACCATGATTCACTAATGATTGCGCAACAGTCGTTCTTTTTGCCGTTGCCAGTCCCGGCGCCGCTCGGTTGCTCTCTTGTCAGTGCGCTTTTTTCCCCGGGCAATGGCGAGCTTCAATTTAGCCAGGCCCTTGTGGTTGAAGTAGATGACCAGAGGCACAAGTGTATGTCCTTCGCGCGCTGTCGCCGACCATAGTTTGGCCAATTCACGTCGCCTCACCAGCAGTTTGCGCTTACGCCGGTCCGCATGATTGAACGTCTTCGCCTGTCCATAAGGGGCAATGGAACTATTGATAAGCCACAACTCGCCGTCTTCAACACTGGCATAACTCTCGATGATTGAAACCTGCCCTGCGCGCATTGATTTGACTTCCGTTCCGGTCAGGGCCATGCCGCATTCGACCTGATCAAGAATGGCATAATCGTAGCGGGCACGACGATTCTCAGCAGCGATGCGATAGTTCTTTTTGATTGCCGAGTCGGGTGGCATGATATGTCCCGCCTCAGCCGATCAACCCGGCATGACGCATAGCATCGAGAATTCGATCTTCGGTTGACTTGGTGACCGGCACCAAAGGAAGCCGCGTCTCATTGGTACATTTTCCCAGAACGGACAGACCGAATTTGGCGCCCGCCAGGCCCGGCTCGGCGAAAATCGCTGCATGGAGCGGATACAGAAGGTCCTGATACTCAAGCGCCCGCCGGTAATCGCCAGCAAGTGTCGCGTCTTGAAATTGTGCACACAGTTGGGGAGCGACATTTGCCGTCACCGAAATGCAGCCCTGACCACCATGTGCGTTAAAACCCATCGCAGACGCATCTTCGCCCGACAACTGAACGAAATCTGTTCCACAAAGGTCCCGCTGACTTGAAACACGGACGATGTCTCCTGTCGCATCCTTGACCCCGATGATTCGCGGCAATTCAGCCAGCCGCGCCATTGTCTCGGGTAGCATGTCAACAACTGAGCGCCCCGGAATATTATAGATGATGACAGGAATACTGGTGGCATCATGAAGCGTACGAAAATGATGATACAAACCCTCTTGGGTCGGTTTGTTATAGTAGGGCGTGACAACGAGTGCGGCGTGGGCCCCGACCTCCTCGGCAAAGCGGACAAAACGCAAAGCCTCCTCGGTATTGTTGGAACCGGCCCCGGCAATCACAGGCACGCGCCCGTTTGCCGCCCGGGTGACATGGCGAACGACCTGTTCGTGCTCATCGTGGGAAAGCGTCGGGCTCTCCCCCGTGGTGCCCACCGGCACCAGGCCATTGGAACCCTGTTTGATCTGCCAGTCGACCAGTCGCTCCAGAGCTTCATAATCGACATGTTGGTTGCGGAATGGTGTAACAAGTGCCGGAATAGAGCCGCTGAACATCGTTCAAGTTCCCTGACATGAGGCCATACCAGCCCAAGACCAGACTAACCCGCGACGACGGCCTTGCCAATACTGACTTGCCAAAACCTGGCGAATTGGTGCAATATGTCGGGAAAAACAGATTGAGCAGTGAGATGAATGGAATGGCTTTGATTCGCATTTTCGCGGGCGTTCTGGCCCTGATGGTATCGACTATGCCCGCAGTGGCCATTGACTGGCGGGCAGAAGGACAAGTCTTTGCCGAACTGAATAGAGCAGCCCACAAGAAGGATTGGGACAAGGCCGATCAACTTGCCGCCCAGATCACATTGCCTGCGGCTTTAACCTTGGTTGACTGGTTGCGACTGCGTGAAGGCACGGATGATTTTAACGAATATGTCCGCTTTTTGACCGACCATGGAGACTGGCCGGGCCTGACGATTTTGCGAAAATCAGGCGAAGCGGCGTTGCGGACTGGGACAGACCCCAGCGTCGTACAGGAATATTTCCGTGTGCAGCCGCCGCAAACGGGAAATGGTGCCATTCGCTATGCCGAGGCGTTGCAGAGGTTAGGGTTGAGCAAGGAGGCCCGGGCGGCGATCCAGGATGGCTGGAAGTCACTCCCCTTTAACGCCAATGAACATGCAGAAGCGCTTCAACTCTTTGGCACAGAACTGCAACCCATACATTTGATCCGAATTGATAATCTGGTCTGGCAGAAACGTTATCGTGAAGCTAACCGGCTTCTCCCGCTACTTGAACGTGAACATCAGCGTCTCGCAGACGCAAGAATGGCCTTGCAGAAGCGGGCAAACGGTGTCGATTCGCGCATTCGCAGTCTCACCGTGGAACTCAAAAATGACCCCGGACTGTCGTATGACCGCGTGGTCTGGCGATTGCTGGAAGATGCCGAAGAACGTGCACTCGCACTCATGATTGAAACGAGCTCATCCCATGCTGATCTCGTTCGACCTGAACTCTGGGCTCCGCGACGTCTCAGTCTTGCACGATGGTTGATGCGCGAACAACGTTATCAGGAAGCCTATCGTGTCGCCTCAAATCACCATTTGATGGATGGTGACTATTTGCGTTCACTGACCTCCGTATCTGCCGCCGACCGAGACAGGGCAGAGCGCTCCCGCCTGCGCCATTATGCCGACCTTGAATGGTTGAATGGATATCTGCAGTTGCGGTTCCTGGACGATCCGAGCGCCGCGGTAAGACATTTTCGTGCATTTCAGGATATCGTGGATACACCTATCAGCCTGGGCCGGGCCGGCTACTGGCTTGGTCTTGCCTATGAAGCGATCGGCGATGAAGAACAGGCGGCAAGAGCTTTTGCATCTGCCGCGCAGCAGCAAACCAGCTTTTATGGACAGCTCGCCGCCGAGCGGACAGACCAACCCGCTGACCGGCGGTTGGCCGTCCCGACAATGGCTTCTCATCATGATTCCAGCCACCTGCTCGCAATTGATGTGGTGCAGGCCGGTCTCCTCGCGCATTATTCCGGGCATGAGTCACAGGCGGCATGGTTCCTTGCACATGTCGCCGAAACACTGAATGCAGAAGACAGCCGTTTGTTGGCCGCGCTGGCATTTGACCATGGCGCCTACTTTGCCTCGGTCAAGGTGGCCAAGGAAGGTGTCAAGAACGGTTTCGCGGATATTGTCCATCTCTTTCCACTCGTCGGCATTGAAAAATACAATCTGCCCGTATCTCCCGAGCTTGCCCTGTCAGTGGCCCGTCAGGAGACTGAATTCCGCGTGAATGCCGTGAGCAACAAGGGTGCCGTCGGTTTTATGCAAATCAAACCGAGTACCGGAGACGAATTGGCGCGGGCCATGGGCCTTAAGGGCGCGATCAAGAATCTGCTGAGAGACCGTGAGACCAATGTCCTCCTCGGATCGCAATATCTCAGGGACAGGCTTGATCAATTCAGTGATTCCTACATTCTGGCCCTGGCGGCCTATAATGCCGGGCCGGCGCGAGTCGAGGATTGGCTCGCCAGGCTCGGGGATCCACGTTCCGGTCATATTGATCCGATTGACTGGATCGAGCATCTTCCGTTTGGGGAAACACGCAATTATGTGATGCGGAATATGGAAGCTCTGACCGTCTATCGGATGCGATTGGCCGGTAAGCCCCTGCCCATTAATCTTTCCAACAAGCTCGCGCGTGGGATTCTCTAGATTCTGTCATCGCGGCCGTCCCAAAAGTTCCAAACCCATCATGATCGTGCTGCCCCGGGAACGGTCGTCAACGATTGTTGATCACCTTGCAGAATATGCCCGGACTGAATCTGATCTGTGCAGTGATTGTTGCCGCTGCAGTGGTCAAGTGGATGGTTTGAACGCAGGACTCCGCCGAAACCGACCCCGGAAAGGATCATGGTATCTTCGTTGGAAGGAAGTCGATTGGCCCGTAGCAAGGTTGCCGTGACGGGTGACGGCATGAGGGCAGAAGGTGAGGGATCAGGTGAAGAGCTTACCCGCTTGAAACCGCCCGGCGAGGAGTGGGCGCAAGGGTGGTCGCGGTGAGGGGTTGACCTGTCTAACTTTTGCCATGACCTTTTGCCATGACCGAGCCGCCTGGTATGCCGCACTAAAAATTCTGCGTGACGACTATGGCATTGATCGCCCTGTTCGCCTAATTTATTGGTTGTGCCAAGCTGCCTGGCGCGATTTAAGTCATTCTATAGAACCTAACGAGGTTGTCGTGGCAGACAAGGATCCACTTAAAGTGAACTGGGAAGAGTTTGAAAGGCTACAGAAGACCGTTAAGGCTGAAGACATTGGCCGAACGGCACTCCTTCATGACGGAAAACTGGTCGCCATCTTCAACGACAGCGGGGACACGTACCAAATCGGTGTTGAAAAGTTTGGCGCGGGGAATTTCTCAATACAGACGTTTGGCGAAATGCCAAAGTCTCTTGGGTTTTTGGCAACCCACGGCCCCATGTTTGGAAATGCCGCATAATGCCTACAATCGGACAGAAAATCGAAAACAACCAAATCATCATCATCGCTGGAGTTTCCGCCCCTGGCTCAACCTTGCCCGGTAAAAGTTATTCCGCGATTGTGGATACGGGCGCACAAAACACGATGGTATCTCAAAAAGTGATTCAGGCTGCTGGTCTGCCACAGGTTGGTCACACGCGTGTCATGGGTATAACTGGCGTTATGAAAGTTGCCAAATACAGGGCTCGCGTAGACATACCAGTCAATATAGGCGGCCAAAACGTTATGGCTTCCGGGAAAGAATTTGAGGTTGTGACCATGCCGCAGAACTTGGGCAAGATTGACGTATTGCTTGGCATGGATTTTTATCAGGATTCCATATAACGATGCACAACAATATTTTCATACTTAGCATCTAAACATAAGCGATAAGCGCTGAATATATGGAGAGAATTGAAACTCTAATCGCTTCTGATTGAGACTCTGGCCGATTTGAACCCACATTATTTGCGACTCAATTCACAGATGGTTTCCTCGCAACAAAGGTTCACGTTGCGACAGAGGATGTGTGGTGCGATGGGAGTGGCGGACTCAGAAATCCGGAGAGGTGTTGGGGTCAGGCGTGGGATCGGTTGGCGGTCCGAGAGCCCGCAGAACGGCCGTGCCCTGGAGCTGCGGGTTATCCCGAGCAAGTGCCCGCGGGGTACAGCCGTTGACATCCGGTGTGTCGAAATCCCCGCCCCGGTCAAGCAGCAACTGGACAAGGTCCGCGCTACCATAGAGACGCGCCTGATGGGTAGCAGTCCGGTCGGTCGTGCGACCGGGGATGTTGGGATCGGCCCCGGCATCAAGAAGTGACTCGATCACCGTTGGGGCGTTGACAATGGCGGACCGCAGGAGGGCGGTGTTGAGGTGCCGGGTGCGTTCTCCTGCGGGCGACGGGGTCTGAGGCACTCGCCCCGAGGGTGGCTGGACGAGGGTGGGATCGGTCGCGACCGCCTGCAGGAGGGCTTGGCAAGCCTAGCAAAAGTCCCCGAGTCGGGAGTAGCTCACATCCCAGACGAGATCGTCATTGATGTCATCGTATGTATACGTGATCCGGTTCCGAAATCCGACAATCCTCGGAAAATCCGGAATCCGGTCCACAAGATGTGGGACAGCATGGGCGAAGCGTTTCAGGGCCTCGCCGATAACCTCAAAGTTCCGCTCTACGGCGGCCCGCAACTGACGATTCTGGGCCTACTCCTCCTCGGTCGTGTTCTCCAGCCACGTCTCAATCTCCTGGGCCCGCTCCAACACGTCATGGAGAGGCTGAAGACCGGAGCGATCAGGCTTCGGCGGCATAGAGGAGCTGGGCATCGGCCTCAAGGGAGGCAATGAGGTCGGGCTTCCGGAGGGCCGCCCGGTCGAGAAGGTCCACGTCGCGTTTCAGGAGGGCCTCATGATCGACGATCAGGCCCATGTGGCGGTCGAACAATTCCACTCGGCGCGGCGGGATGTACTCCACCAAGAAATCGACATCGCTGCACAGGGGGTTTTGAAATCCACAACTCGGGCGGTCGACCCGACCACGGACAGGGGTTTGCGTCTGAAAAGATGGATGCTGGCGAGGCCGCCGGTGAGTGCGACGAAGCGGGCGATAGTCATCGCGGGTGAATCGCATGGGTTTTTGAAGTCGTGCTCAGCGGCGAGGCCACACACAATGCCCAGTCGGACCACGCCAATCCGTCATCTCACACACCCCGCGCCATGGCATGACGTGTCTGACCCGTCGCACCACAGGCCGAAACGAACCCTTCCGCCACGTCGGCTGATACCTGTCGCATCCCCATCGGCAGGCACCTATGATTCGTACAGAATCAAGCGCACGTGAAATGTGTGATGTCGATCAGTGACTGACCGGTATTGAGAGTTCAATCCTTAACTGCATGGAATTTCACACGCAGCCGGAGTCGGTCCCTGATTGAAGGCAAATCATGATTTGGACGCGAGAACTCCACGACACATATGCTGTTTCCTGCCAAATCCATCACATTTTTGTACCACGAAACCGCCGACTGAAAGTGCGCGTCGGACAGTGCCAGCAGCACTGAAAGTCGCGAAACTTCCCCCGGGTCGCGTATGTTGAGCCACCTCTGCCATGAGTTTTGGCGACCATATTTCCGGATTTCGCGCAGGCGCGAAACCGTCAAGAAACCAGGCATCCGCTACACCTTCCCATGCCGGTAAAGTCAGACGTGCGTCACCTGAAATGACTTCAAGCTGTATCCCCTCCATTTCGATCATCTTGCCGACCCCTTGCCAGGCGGCAAGGAACTCCTCCACAGGCAATCTATCGGCAAAGCGACCAAGGGCTCTGTGCATGGCGTCCCGGGACAGTGGAAATGCTTCGAAAGATGTGAAACGGAATTGTCCCTCGGTTCCGGAATCGCGCCACAGGCGCAGCGCAGAGAGCATATTCAGCCCGGTCCCAAACCCCAATTCCGCAATGTGAAACCCCGCCCGGAACCTCGCCGGGAGATCATTCCCTGACAGAAAGACATGAACGGATTCGGCATAACCGTCACTTTGGTCAAAATAGACATCGTTGAAGCGCCGGGAATATGGGACCGTGCCATCCCGCCAATCAATATCTGGACTCACGCCATCTCCGATCACATCTGAAACCTCTTCCCGCCAACAGCAAACACATCTATTTTACACCCAACTGTACCACGGCACCTTGCTTGCCATGAATCAACAAATGACGCATGTGATAACGTCAAACAACTGGCAGATCCAACACCGTCAATTTGCCCGAATGAGGTGAAATCTTGTCTTCATGAACCGGGCGGATGTGGAAATCTTTGGTGGCGGCATCTTTGGCCTGAGCATCGCCTATTGCTGTGCACGGCGCGGGGCGCAGGTCCGGGTTATTGAAAAACGAAGAATTGGGGCTGGCGCGAGTGGCGGCTTGCTGGGGGCAATGACACCGCATGTCCCGGACGCCTGGAACGAAAAGAAACAGTTTCAGTTTGACAGTTTGACGATGGCTGCCGAATGGTGGGGCGAGGCTGCCAGGATCAGTGGAGTGTCACCACGATACCGCAGATGCGGTCGTCTGCAGCCCATTCATGATCAACGCGCCATGATTCTTGCGAAAGAGCGTCGCACAGCCGCGCATATTCATTGGTCCGCGCAAGCGGAATGGCAGATTATTGAAGCCAAAGGCGATTGGGTGCCCCTGTCAAGAACCGGTTACGTCATTCACGACACGCTGTCAGCCAGCCTGAATCCATCGCTCGCTCTGAAATGCCTTGCAACTGCTGTCCGTCAACTGGGTGGCGTGATCGACGAAACCCGGACGAAAGGGCACGGTGCCGATCTGACATTACATGCAACAGGATACGAAGGACTTGAGGAACTTGGCCAAATCCTGAATTCCGATATCGGCCGTGGCGAGACAGGCCAGGTGGCAATGCTCAAATTCGACTCCCCATACACGACGCAGATCTTCGCTGACGGAATCCATGTTGTTCCACATGAGGGCGGCAGGGTGGCGGTTGGCTCGACCAGCCAGAAGCGCAGGTTGGACCATGAACTTGCAGCTTGGGCACTTGATGATCTGATTCAACGCGCCAAAGATAAAATTCCTGTCCTTCGTGATGCGCCGATGATCGAATGCTGGACTGGAACCCGGCCGCGGGCTGCAAGCCGCGCCCCGCTACTCGGTCCTTATCCCGGACGACCAGGTCATTTTATCGCCAATGGCGGTTTCAAGATTGGATTGGGTCTGGCACCTCTCGTCGGTGAGGTGATGGCCGATCTGACGTTGGCGTCCATCAATCGCATTCCGGATGAATTTTCGCCGCAGCGTGTTGCCGAACGTTATCGGGATAGCCGACACAGGCAATCAATTACGCGGTACTAACTTGGTCTGCCCGGCGATTTTCTGCCGCGCTCAACCACTCGACCATGATTGCGGTCTTGACCTGGCCTGACGCGTCGATAGATGCATGTGATGGAACATAAGATCTGCGTTTATAGCCAGACATGGCAGGGAGGATTGAATCATTATGGACAGAATCAAGGCACAAAAAGGTGTCTATGCCGCCGTTGCCACACCGATCAATGAGAGAATGCAGCCCGATCATGATCGTTTAACTGCGCACTGTCGCTGGCTCCTCGATAATGGCTGTGATGGATTGGTACCCCTCGGCACCACCGGGGAAGCGACATCCTTGGGTTTGGCCGCCAAAACAGACCTTGTTACCGCGCTGAAGACAAGCGGGCTGCCGATGGAACGAATGATCATCGGGACCGGCTCGACATCAATCGAGGATACCACCTATCTGTCAGAAACAGCCCTGGATGCGGGTGCTGCAGGTCTGCTGATCCTTCCACCATTTTACTACAGTGATCCTGGCGATGACGGTTTATTTGATTTTTTCTCGGAAGTCGCCATGCGTCTCGCCACGCGCGGCCCGCAGATCTATCTCTACCACATCCCTCATCTCACAGGCGTCTCCATCACTGTCAACCTGACCCGACGCCTCAGGGAGACCTTCCCGGGCATCTTCGTGGGAATCAAGGACAGCAGCGGTGACTTTTCCCGCATCCTGACATTTCTCAAAGCGATTCCAGGATTCGCTACATTTTCCGGCAGCGAAATTTTTGCCATGCAAAATCTCATTGCCGGTGGCTGGGGTTGTATATCTGCAACTACCAACATCACGGCACCCGCAGTCGCCTGCCGTATCCGCAACAATTCCAGCGACGCCAAGGCGCTTGATCAGACGATACTGGCATTACGCCAGCGATTGACCCAGGATGGGACCATTTCGCGTCCCAAAGCTTATCTTGCCTTGTTGAAAAGCGATGACAACTGGCGGCGAACACTTCCTCCCAACCGCGACTGTGCTGATACAGACCTCTCTTTGAAAGAATTGTTCGATTCCCTGCAACCGATTGCAGATCTCAGTCGACTCTATGGACCTGCAATCGCCTGAGTTGCACTGTACCCACTCTGAATGGAATCTGATTGAATCGAAAGGCACCGATCACAATGCAGCAGACTAGGTGAGATTTTCAACCGCGCGCAGAATGTGGTGGCAGGCTTCAGAAATCAACAACTCATCGGTGGCAAAACTCAGGCGGAAAAATCCCGCGCCACCAAATTCCGATCCAGGAACTGTTGAGACCCCATAGTCGCGCAGAAGATATTCACAAAATGCGGTATCATTGCAAAGAACAGTCCCATCGGGAGTTGTTCGCCCGAGAATATCCTGACAGGAGGCAAAAACATAAAATGCACCGCGCGGCAGGGTGCATTGCACGCCAGGAATTGATGAAAGTCCCGCCACAAGTCGATCACGGCGACGCTGGTAGGCAGCGCGGCAGGAAGCGGTAAACCGCTCTGACTCCTCGGTCTCCGTCAACGCTGCGAGGGCCGCTGCCTGACTGATTGACGACGGATTGGTGGTCGATTGACCCTGCAGTTTGATCATCGCCGCGATCAGATCCCGCGGACCGACAGCAAAACCAATGCGCCAACCCGTCATTGCGTGCGATTTGGAAACCCCATTGACCGTCAGGACTCGGTCACAAAGATCAGGTGCAACTGTTGCAAATGTGGTAAATTGTTCGCCATCAAATGTAATCTTCTCGTAAATGTCATCGCTCAGCACGGCGACGCCAGGGGCATCGCGCAAGACGTCTGCAAAATCCCGTAACTCCGACTCTGTAAAAACTGATCCGGTCGGGTTGCACGGTGAGTTCAGTATCACCCATCGGGTGTGCTCCGTTATCGCCGTTGCCAGTTGAGCGGCGGTCATCTTGAATTCATTTTCTTCTCCGCTGGAAATGATGACGGGGCGTGCGCCGGCAATTTTTGTAATGTCAGGATAGCTCACCCACGAGGGCACCGGAACAATCACCTCGTCACCCCGCCCCACCGTTGCCAGGAGTGCATTGAAAATCAACTGTTTTGCGCCATTCCCGATGACAATTTGATCGGGCGTGCAGCTGATACCGTTGTCCCGGCGAAATTTTTCTGCCACTGCGGCGCGCAACGCAGCCGTCCCTGCAACATCGGTGTAGCGAGTCTGTCCTTCGCTCATCGCCTTTTCGGCAGCATTGGTAATGAATTCAGGCGTGTCAAAATTCGGCTCACCAATATTGAGCCTGATAATCCGTGCGCCCTGCGCTTCACGAATCGTGGTGATTCGGGCGATACGGGCAGTTCCCGACTCGCGTATATGTTCCATTCTCTCTGCGATACGCATCTTCTGTTCCCTCAATGCGAGCGAAAATGTTGGGGGAATCACACAGAATTGCTGCCCCTTCAACCGGACAATGTTGATTCATGATTGCCAGCGGAATTGCTCAGCCGGAATGAGGCTCCCTGCCCGGTGCCAACATATGAGAGAGCCAAACGACCGGATACGCACGTCATGTCATCCGCATCGTCGCATGATCCTCCACGACCTGTTCGCCGATTGTCATCGGGGCAAACCGCACAGAGATCTGTGGTGCGGTGAACACCCCGCTTCGACGGAGGCGGAAGCAGCGGTGCAACCACAAACCACTCCTCATCGGTTCAATCGCTTTCATATCACACGGTATTGCGTCAACCATTTTCACAGGTGATCTGTGCGCCAAGCCATGGCAGCGTCCTTGTCGTGTTGGTTCCATATCGGGGCGAGACCATCGACATTCCAGGTCAAGCTTTGAGACTGAGAATCAAATAGCGGTTGTAGCGGCAGAAAAGACTGGAATTCTTATATTGCCCGAACAGGCGCCGTTTAAGCCGAGTTTGCCGTCTCTCGCTCATCAGCCGATACAGGACGAAATGCAGCAGCTTTCTCCTGCGCGGGTAAATGACGGAAAGTTCTTCATCAATACGCTTCAAGGACATGCCGAGGAAATTGTAGAGTTGCTGTTCCAGATCGACAGAAGGGGCAACGGATTCAGTAATATCCTCCTCGCGCAGAGTCTGATATCTCCCTGTTGCCAGGACTTCTCGGAAAAGTTCCAGGGAATGACCGCCGCCAACAAGTGGGGCATCCCGAAACTCTTCATAAAATTGCTGACTGCGAAAGCAATCGGACACGAGAATCTCGCCATCAATCGCCAAACATTGTTGCGCATGGTGCAACGCCTCTTCGGGCGGCATATATTGGAGACTCTCTGAGAAAAGGCATAGATCAAACCGTGGCGCGGCACGAAATTCAAAAAAGCGCTTGAGATGCACCGGAACCGATGGACCGACATTCTCACGGCATCGCGCTGCCAGAGTTGCGCTTGGCACGACAATTTCAACCTCATGTCCATCGGCAGCAAGCTCCTTGGCAAATTCGCCGCACCCGCCGCCAATATCCAGAACTCTCAGCTTACGCTGCGGCATGAAGCTCTTGACCTTTTCGGTATAGGCTTCTTGCGCTTGGCGAAGGTTGCCAATGCAGACCTCCAGCCCCTCGTGCCAATAGCCATAGTGAAGATTCTCTCTCCCGGTCGCGAACCGAACCAGTTCGGACCCAAGATCAAGGCCAAGCGCTCGTGTGTCGAGCCGTCGCGGCTTAGCCACGGCGGTTACCGCCTCGGGGCAGCTTCTGCTGACACCCCTTCGGTCTCACGCCCCAACCGCGCACCAAAAAAATTATCCATGACCTTGCGATAAACATCGGTCTTGAACCAGACAGCATGATCGACGGCATCTTCCGGCGACATCCATTTCCACGCCGAAAACTCCGGCACATGAGTCTGAATATTGATATCTGAGTCCTGCCCGAGAAAACGAAACAGAAACCATTTCTGTCGCTGACCACGGTATTTTCCATTCCAGATCTGTCCCACCAATTCGGGAGGAAGATCATAACAGATCCAGTCGGGATACACGCCTGTCAATTCCACGAGGCCAGGTTCAATCCCCGTTTCTTCCTGCAATTCACGGTGGGCCGCAACCTCAGACGTTTCCCCTTCATCAATTCCCCCCTGGGGCATTTGCCAGGCGTCATATTCGCTATCAATCCGTCTTCCGACAAAGATACGGTTCTTGGCATTCAGCAGGATAATGCCCACACAGGGTCTGTAGGGGAGATTATTCATAACAGACGCCTGTCGAATTACCGCAATTCGAACGCATCAATTGCCGACAAAATATCGATCGCATAGGCCATCTGAGGGTCCTCGAGGCGCAGCTGCTGCAACTCTTCCTGTTCGATTTGTCGTGCCTCATCATCATCTTCGGCATTCATCAGACTATCATTCTCCAGACGTCCCGGGAGATCGGCTTCAGACAAATAATCGCGCTCGTCTTCCGCTGCGACCGACGACGAACGTTGTTCTTCAAAATGGATATCGGGAACAATCCCCTGCGCTTGAATGGAGCGGCCCGAAGGCGTGTAATAACGCGCTGTGGTCAGTCGCACGCCACCTTTTTCGCTACCGAGATTGATGATTGTCTGTACCGAGCCCTTGCCGAAGCTCCGCGTTCCAACCACAATGGCGCGTTTATGGTCCTGCAGAGCCCCCGCGACAATTTCCGATGCCGAAGCAGAGCCTCTGTTAATCAAGACGACAATTGGTTTCCCCGCGGCGAGATCCCCAGGCGTTGCCGAATAATTCTGTGTCCCCGCGACATCACGTCCGCGCACCGAGACGATATCCCCGCGTTCCAGAAACGCATCAGAGATTTCGATCGCCGTGTCCAACAGACCTCCCGGATTGTTGCGGAGATCCAGAATGACCCCCGTGATGTTGTCGACTCCACCTGCTTCTTCAAGCTGCTCGGTGATTCCCTCGACCACATTGGTGAGTGACTGTCGGTTGAACGTCTTCACGCGTACCACGATCGTACTGGCTTCTCGCCGAACCTCCGCTGAAGCGATGCGAATAATGTCACGCTCAATGACGATTTCGAGGGGTGCACTCTCCCCTTCACGTTCAACAGTCAGGACGATCTCTGAGCCAACCGGGCCCCGCATTTTCTTGACCGCTTCATCAAGCATCATACCGAGGACGGTCTCGCCATCAATTTCGATAATATAGTCGCCAGCCTCAATGCCGGCCCGGGCTGCCGGCGTATCGTCGATGGGTGACACCACCTTCACCCATCCCTTTTCCATGGTCACTTCGATCCCAAGACCGCCGAACTGACCGCTCGTCTGTTCCTCGGTCGTATTCATCTGATCCGGTGTCATATAAGCGGAATGTGGATCCAGCGTTGCCAGCATCCCCTGCACTGCACCCTGGATCAGCTCAACATCATCGATTTCCTCGACATATTTTGTCCGCACAATCTGCATGGCTTCGCTGAATAAATCCAGCAATTCGTAAACATTGGGACCGGATTTGTCTTCGTCGGCGCGGCTCGCCGAGAACAGCCATAGGGAGGTCAAGACAGTCGCTACGACAGCGAATCCGACAGGTATGAGTTTCTTCATTGGATCGCGTTCCATGAAATCAATCAGTGACGCCCAAGACAGGAGGACCGCACCGGAATCATTGCTTGAACTCAGTCTTTAACGACTCATGCAAGGAAACGCCACCTTCGAAGTCGTTGAAGGGCATGGTCCAATATCCTTCGGATATCACGAGGATATTGAGCAATTCTCGGGCACGCCGCCGAAAAAACCAAGGCCATGCGATCCCCAGATCTCAAAAGCACCGCGGTCAAAATGGAAAAGTTGTCGTGATCTCCATCCTACAGCTCCGGCGGTAGCCGCGCATCAAGAATGAACAAGGACAAAGGACGTTGCAACCCGCAGACCTTGTCTACAGGCTGGGCCGCACGCCCCCCTGTGAACAACTCCCTTCCCTTATATCCCCTGATCAAAAACATACGCGTACAATGCCAAGGGGCAGTCAAGCAGCAAGAGCTTGCGCTGTCCATGAAAATGTCGCTCTTGTGAATCACCTGTTTGTTGGACTTGGTGCCGAACACTCAATTCATAAACCTTGGAGAATACACGATAACAATCAACGACGAAGATGATGCCATCATGAAAGTCGCCGGGAACGAGAGGTCCGACCCTCTTCCGTATGCCGTGCACAACATTCTTGCACATACTGGATACGCCAGGCGTTGATTTGAGACAGTCGATTGATATGTTACGGGTCTGGGTCCAATAGGCTCATCGCGCGAAGTCAGTCAGCTTTGTCGACCCAACATTTTCAGCCTCATCACCATCGCGCCGCACGTATTTCAACGATCCAGCCTCCCACATGCCAGACTGTTGACACGCTCATGATCCCCGGCCTGTCTCATGGCATCAACCTGCCTCATATTGATTCCCGCAGCGGACATACGACGCCCTTGATGCCATCGGGATCAGGCACGCCGCCCGCGCAGCGGTGCGACGGTCTGTCTGGTCCTGGCAGCAACCGTTGAAATTGCATGATGGCGTATGGACTCATTTCGCAAGGACAATTCAGAAACTCGGAAATCGAGAACATCCTCAATCGTTGATTGGGTCTGCGCACACCTGTATTTGTATCATCAACATGGAGTGACTTTCATGGTGAAATGGTCCTGCGAAGGTCAAACCATTCATGTGTTTTTACGCGCTGCCCGTCGTCCCCAATTGATGGTATGTTTTCGGCCATGAACGTGAAAAAGCAAAGCTCACTTGGTGCCCTCAAAGAACGTGTGTTGGGAAGACGCCCGGCTGAAGACATCCTGGCAACTGGAAATGCGCTCAGGTTTGCGGCTTGCATGCCGGAACCCTTATCCTTTGGCTCTCCGCATCGAGGACGATTACTTCTTCAGGGCAGGTTGCACATCGCCGGAGAAGAACGCGCAATCCCGGACGGCAATCTGTGGAAGCTGGAGAATCTGCCGGGTTTGGTCGGGGAAGAGATTCTTGGCTTTTCCTGGCTTGATGATTTGGCTGCGGTGCGGAGCCCGGAAGCTATCGGGTTGGCCAAGACCTGGGTGTCCGACTGGATCACCCATTCGTCCACTGAACGCAACCGAACATGGCGACCAGAAATTGCGGCACGGCGCGTCATGCGACTCAGACATAATGAATATATCCTTCTGGCCATGGCCGGGCCGGCGTTCGAGAATCAATATTTTGCTTCACTCGCGACCCATGCCAAAATCCTCAGGAACCGTCTTGGCGATACGCCAATGGGCGTTGCGCGGATTGAAACGCTTGCCGGCAGAGTCTACGCCGAACTGGCACGGAACGGGGATCGAAAGGCTGCCATTGATGTGCTGCGGCAGATTGCAAACGCTGCAGACATGATCATCGAACAGGGGCTTGGAATCGAGTCGCGTAATCCACAAGAGCTGCTGATCATCACAGAAAGTTTGCAATGGTGTGCGTCCCTCGCATCCCTCTGTGGGATTGCCATTGAGGAGAGTTTCCGGAATCCGATTCAAAAAGCCGTACAAATTCTCAGGGTTTTGCGTCACGCCGATGGGTCACTGGCCCGCTTTCACGGGGCTGCCAACCCCCTTCCCGGTCGACTGGATCGTGCGCTGACCGCATCAGGGCATGTGCGTGCGGCTCAGCGTGGATTGGCAATGGGATTTGCGCGTCTGTCGGCGGGGCAAACCACACTTATCTCCGATGTGGCCCCACCCCAATCAGGTAAACATTCGCGCCTGGCTCATGCCGGAACGCTGGCATTTGAATTGACCGAAGATGGCGAGCCGATTGTCGTCAATGGCGGCCCGGGCTGGCTCTTTGGTGAGGACTGGCACACCAGAGCACGACAGACCGGATTACACAGCACTGTCGAAGTGGACAACACGTCCTCCTCCCGGATGAGTGCACCCGTCTTACCCACCGCTGATCGTCAAGAATTCATCCTTGTTTGTCCTGACAGGGTGCGCGTGGAACAGGCACCGGAAATCGACGACAATACTGTCATTGTCAGCCATAATGGTTATGTTCCTCTATTTGGCCTGACCCATATGCGCCGTATCGACATGAGCACCGACGGTCACCGCATCTGGGCTGAGGACACTCTGTGGGCAGAAAATGGAGAGAATCGTCGTGCCTTCGAATCTGTGCTGACAGTGCGAAACGGGTTTCTGCCATTTACCGTGCGTTTCCACCTACATCCCGACATCCATCCCCGTGTCGCAAGTGACAACCGGCAGGTTTATATCGAGACATCAAGAAACGCATGGTTGTTTGAATATGACGGGGAGGCTGATCTCGCACTGGAGATGTCGCAGTATTTTGATGAGCATCAACAGCAAGTGCGCCAAAACCAACAGATCACCTTGCACGCACGGATCACGCGGGGCCGGGCAGCACAGTTGCGCTGGTCCTTTCAAAGACAAAACAAACAGGCATGACTGAATCGAAAACAGATCGCAGTGTTCAAATTCGCCAGGCTCTGATTTCCGTATCAGACCGAACCGGGCTTGCTGACCTTGCCGGATTTCTTGTCAAACATGATATTGTGATCACGGCGACCGGGGGCACCGGAGATTATCTGCGCGCACAGGGAATCCCAGTTAACGACTTGGAGTCGATCAGCAGTTTTCGCCAACTCCTTGGAGGGCGTGTGAAATCACTGCATCCAGCAGTTCATGCAGCAATTCTTGCTGACCGCAATGAGGCTGACCATCTCAACGACCTTCAGTCTTTGGGAGTGCAGCCATTTGATCTTGTGATTGGCGGTCTTTACGCATTTGAATCGGTGGCAATTGATGGATGGAATGCATTGGCCAGAGAGGCCGTCGATATCGGCGGTCCCGCAATGATCCGGGCGGCGGCGAAGAACCATGAATGGGTCACCGTCATTGCCGATCCCGTCGACTATTCCGAGTTCAGCCAAGAGATGCGAGAGGGTCAAGGAACAGTCAGCCACGGTTTTCGCCGCCGGATGGCCGCTTCCGTTTTCAGGAAAACTGCAGAATATGACGCCCGTATTGCCGATTCCCTGGATGGTGAGTTGCTTGCCAAGAACAAGACCCTGACCCTTCGACGAGTCCAGCAGCTTCGCTATGGCGAGAATCCGCACCAGCAAGCTGCCTTCTATGCCGTCCCACCACTCTCCGGTTTTGCTGCTGCCAAGCAATGGGCTGGACCGGCACTGAGTTACAACAATATTGCGGATGCACAGGCAGCATTCTCCCTTGTCTCGGAATTCAACCCGGAAGAAACCTCAGCCTGCGCCATCATCAAACATGGTGCCCCCTGCGGTGTGGCCCTGAGCAGCCAAACTGCAATTGCGTTTGAGCGGGCGCGAATGACAGATCCGGTATCCGCTTTCGGTGGGGTGATCGGGCTGAATTGCTCTCTGGACCTGAGAACAGTCGAAGCCATCTCAAAACGATTTTTTGAGCTCATTGTGGCTCCCGATGCTGAACAAGACGCGATGCGCCACTTGCGTCAGAATGAGCGAATTCGGTTTGTTGCACTTCCACGCGATCAGTCAGGCCCGTCCATCGCGTGGCGTTCGGTTGCTGGCGGGTTCCTGGCACAGGAATCCAGTCAATTTGAGAAGGGCAATCTGGTTTGTCACGTGGTGACGAGGTTACGCCCGAATCCGGCTCAATGGAGCGATCTGCAATTTGCCTGGATTGTTGCCAAACATGCCAAGTCGAATGCCATCACGATTGTCCGCGATGGTGCAGCCATTGGTATCGGTTCCGGCCACACATCTCGCGTGGATGCCGCGCAGGCAGCAGCTGAGCCGTTATCCACAGTTCCAGAATCGGACCATGACCTCGTGGCGGCTTCTGATGGATTTTTTCCGTTTCCCGACAGCGTCGAAAAGTTGGCAGAGGCAGGAATCAGGGCCATTATTCAACCGGGCGGATCGAAACGTGATCAAGACGTCATTGATGCGGCGAATCAAATGGGGATTGCGATGATTTTGACCGGTCGACGCCAGTTCCGTCATTAAATCTGCAGGTTGCAAGTCCGGCGCGGCTATCACAGGCGAAGACATGACATCCAAGGGGAAAGCCGCCAGCGGTGGCCTGATCGACGCCACCGTCGGTGTCCGACGCAGGGTCCAGCGAACATATCCCTCCGGAGACCGTCACAGCCCGATAGGTCTGGAGACGGTACGTGAATACGCTGTCCGGGTCACACTGGCGGTTGGCGGGAGAAGTGCGCCTCGTGGCCCGCCAGGATCCACGGCTGTCGGCAGAACAATGATGTTGCAACTTAAGAGTTCTCGGTATCAGGACAGACAATGACGTGCTCACAAGAAGTTTTGCCTAATTCATCTGCATTGCCACATCGAAATTGGTCTTGCGATACACTATAGTCATTGCTGTTGATCCTCACGGCACCCAATCTGAACGTTCTGACTGGGGTTACCAAAGGACTGGAACGGGTCGGACCCAATGTCACAAAGCATTTGGGAGATGGAATGATGATGACACGATGATTTCGATGTTGAAATATGCCAAGGCTCCGCGCAAGGTTCAATCTGTCGTGAATGCTGGCGGAATTTTTGGATTGATGGACAGCAGAACCTTTGACGGTTTCGGGATTTTCTGGCTTGCGAAGGTTTGGGACTGTCGTGTCATCGCGCAGTTGGCTCAATGATGGTGCAATCTCAGGCCCTACGTGTGACCGTCTTCACCGCTGTGGCCGCTTTGGCGGTGGATCAACTGTCCAAACTGTTTGTTCTTGTGGTCCTGGATCTTGATCGGGTGGGTGAGATGGTGGTGGTGCCTTCACTGGTGCATTTTCGCATGGGCTGGAATACCGGCGTCAATTTTGGGCTGTTGGCAGGAGATTCCGCCCTGACACGCTGGTTGCTCGCGAGTCTTGGGATCGGCGCAGCAATTTGCATTGTCATCTGGAGTTGGCAAAAGCTCCGCAACCGCCTGGAGTATTTACTGGCTGGTGCCCTCGCGGGCGGCGCGGCCGCCAATGGGCTGGACCGGGTCATTCACGGCGCCGTCGTCGACTTTCTGAACATTTCCTGCTGTACAATCGACAACCCGTATGTTTTCAATCTCGCCGATGTGGCGATTGTCTGTGGTGCGGCTGGACTCGTCGTGTTCGGATTATTCAATCCTGGTAAAGGTTGAATATTTCTTGGACCTGTGATTGGAACATGCTGTATTTTGCGATGAGGGATGTGTAGGGGCGAATACCGTCAGCCTGAAACGCAACGCTTTTCAGGCTGACGGTGAAATTCATAGGTCGTGGCAAGGCTCTCAATGCACATGGTATGCACCATGCAGACGCTTCCATCCCGGCGGCCTTGTCGTGTTGCAGATCACCGGGATATCCACCCCTTGGCTTGTAGAGGATCATGTTCATGTTTCATCGTTTCAGTCGACACCATCAGTCCCGATTGATGCGTCTGGCGATTGTGTTGACCGGTGCGATCGCGCTGGCGGGGTGTAATCTCGTCGGCGGTGACGACAATGATGAGCCCCCAAAATTATTGCAGTTCAAGAATGACGGTCGCCCCGATGCACTGGCAACGGTTCCAACGCGCCCACTCGTTTATCCAGACCGGACCATGGAACTGAAACCCCCCGATTTGCTACGGGGGAATCGTGCAGACCGAAGACCTGACAAAGAGGTCATTGTATCACTCGGTGGTGAAGCACGACAAACAGCCGGACAGTACGACCGCCACCTTGTCTCCCATGCAACGCGCCATGGTTATGATCCACTCATCCGCCGCCGCCTGGAAACAGAAGATATCGAATTCAGGCGGCGCAATGATGGCAGATTGCTGGAACGGGTTTTCCGGGTGAATCTGTATTTTGACGCTTACCGACCGATGTCCATAGACCCTTATGTTGAGCTTCAGCGACTCCGCGCTGCCGGCATACGGACACCTACTGCTCCTCCACCAAACTGAGCGCCGAGACTCTTGGCCTGATGTCAACGCATAGCCAATTTGGCGCCGATATGGGCCCTCACTCCATAGATTGGCAAAATTTCAGATGAAGACATTTTTCCTTGGTGCGGTACTCTCTCTTCTGACGATGGCGGCATCACCAGTTGTGCATGCTGCCCATAAGATGAACGCGTTCCGGCTCGACAATGGTTTACAACTGGTGGTCATCGAGGATCGCCGGTCGCCAGCTATCTCGCAAACTCTATGGTACCGGGTTGGTGCTGCGGACGAGCCTCCGGGAAAGTCAGGGATTGCCCATTATGTCGAACATTTGATGTTCAAGGGCACCAGGAATTTTGCCCCCGGTTTTTATCGACAAACCGTGCAGAATCTTGGTGGAAACGACAATGCCTTCACCAGTCGCGACAGTACCGGCTATATCCAGAGGATCGCTGCCGACCATCTCGAAACCATTATGGAACTTGAAGCCGATCGCATGCACAATCTGATCTTGACTGACGATGATATCGAGACCGAGCGGCGCGTGGTGCTGGAAGAACGCAACATGCGGACGGACACCAACCCGGGTGCGTTGCTCAGCGAGCAGATGAGCGCATCACTGTATCTCAATCACCCCTATTCCATTCCGATTATTGGCTGGCGACATGAGATCGAGCAACTCAGCCGCGACGACATTTTTGACTTCTACAAGACACATTACGCCCCGAACAATGCCATCCTGGTCATCGCCGGGGATATTGCACCGCACGAAGCTCTTCGGTTGGCACAAGAACATTACGGGCCGCTGCAGGCAAACCCCCACATCAAGACACGCATCAGACCACAAGAGCCGCCGCACCTCGCTGAACGGCGGCTGGTGATGACTGATGAACGGATTGCCACCCCCTATATCGTCCGACGCTACCTCGCGTCTGAGCGCAATCCCGGCGAACAGCGGACAGCCGCATCACTGTCACTTCTCGCTGCAATCCTCGGCGGAGATGGGATCAATTCCTTTTTGACGCAAAAACTGGAAATAGAGGCCAATATTTCCATCTATTCAAGTGCCTATTATCGCGGAACGTCGGTCGATCCGACAGGTTTCGGACTCGTTGTCGTACCGGCAGATTCGGTGACGATGCAGGAAGCAGAAGAGGCACTCGATGAGGCACTCGATGAATTCCTGCAAACCGGCGTGGAAGAAGCGCAGTTGAACCGCATAAAGAAGGGGATTTATGCTGCGAACATCTATGAGCAGGACTCGGTACAGAGTGTTGCACGACGCGTGGGCGAAGCTCTGTCTTCAGGTTTAACGCTCGAAGATGTCAGGGTATGGCCAGATATCCTGCAATCTGTCACAGCTGCGGAAATTCTTGATGCAGCACGATCCCTCTTCCGCCCGGAATCTTCGGTGACCGGCTGGGCCTTGAACGAAGACATCGAGTCATGATCTCCCGCCTGGCTACAACAATTTTACTGTCCCTGACCTTGCCGGGTATCGCGCAAAGTCTGGACATCCAAAAAGTGACATCACCAGGCGGCATCACGGCATGGCTGGTGGAAGATCATTCGATTCCCTTCACCGCGCTTGAAATTGATTTCCTTGGTGGTGCTGCCATCGAAAATGCGGCTGAAACCGGAACCGCATATTTCCTGTCCGGCCTCTTCGACGAGGGTGCAGGAGACTACGACGCATCCGCATATCAGCGACAAATGCGCGATGTGGCCGCAGAATTCAGTTTTGACGCCTATCGTGAGAGCATTTCCGTCCGTGCGCGCTTTCTGACCGAATACAGGGACGAATCGATCGAACTTCTCCGGTTGGCCCTGCAAGAGCCGCGATTTGACCCGGAACGCGTCGAATTTGTTCGCAACCAGATTCTTGCGATCCTCGCCGACCGGGCAAGCGCACCCAACGACATTGCCAGTGACACGGTCAATCAACTGGCTTTTGGTGATCATGTCCTCGGTCGGCCGATCGAGGGGAATGAAGAGTCCGTCCGCGCACGTACCAGTGACGAATTGGAACAGTTTCGGCAGCGTGCCTTGACACGCGACGGGGCGTATATCGGTGTCGCCGGGGACATCAGTCCCGGAGAACTCGGAATCTTGCTCGATGAACTGCTGGGAGGATTGCCGCTGGATGCACCTGAACTGCCCCCTGCACCGGACTATCGTCTCGGTGGCGGCACGACGGTGATTGAATTTCCCACGCCGCAATCAACAGTTGTATTCATGCAGGAAGGGATTCTCCGCAATGATGAGGATTTTTTGACCGCTTATGTGATGAACGAAATCCTGGGGTCACCAAGCTATTCTTCACGATTGCAGAAGGAAGTCCGCGAGGAACGTGGCTTGACCTATGGAATCGCATCGTTTCTCGGTACGCATTCAACTGTCGGATTTGTAACGGGGCGTTTTTCAACCGAAAATCAATCAGTGCGCGAAGCGGTTGAAGTGGTCGCCGAAATATGGAGAGACCTGGCAAATGACGGGGTTGATGAAGCAGAACTGTCACGGGTCAAGACCTATCTGATGGGTGCCTATCCGCTGCGTTTTGATGGCAATGGCAGCATTGCCTCAATACTGGCATCGATGCAGCGCGACGACCTGCCGATAACCTATGTCGAAAATCGTAACACCATGATCGATCAGTTGACACCTGACGATGTCAGCCGTGTCGCGGCGCGGATTTTGCGGCCCGACGATTTGCATTTTGTGATTGTTGGACAGCCCGAAGGGCTTGATCCCGCCGTGACGGACGAAAGTGTCGCTATCAGCGGCCAGTCAGTATTCGAACGGCCAGAACAGATCCATGATCGGCCGGATTGACCGAGGGCCACGCCCGGTAGGTTGTTTCATCCAAGTCCGTACATGGGCCAGTCACATGACGTCCGTCCTGCGGGCATGGAGATTGGATTGTGGCGGCGATGATGGAGAATGACACCGGCCACTCTGTACCCCGCGTGCGCAGATTGGATAGTGCCTCTGTCAATCGCATTGCTGCCGGTGAGGTGATTGAACGCCCGGCATCAGTCGTCAAGGAGCTTGTCGAGAATGCGATGGATGCCAAAGCCCGTCACATTGAAATCCACTATTCGCAGGGCGGCAAATCACTGATTCGTGTAACCGATAACGGTTGGGGAATTGAAAGCGAGGATTTGCCGTTGGCAGTTTCACGACATGCCACCTCGAAGATTGACGGGTCAGATCTGATGAATATCCGTAGCCTCGGTTTTCGTGGAGAAGCTTTGGCTTCCATGGGTGCCGTCGGATGCCTGACAGTCACCAGTCGCGCAGCGGGTACAGATTGTGCCCATATGGTCGTGGTCGAGAACAACGAGATCTCATCACTACGCCCGGCTGCCTTGGCGGTGGGGACAGTGGTCGAGTTGACTGGTCTCTTCACATCAATGCCCGCCCGATTGAAGTTTTTGCGCACAGATCGTGCCGAGTCGGGTGCTATTGCCGCTGTACTCCGCTCGCTGGCGATGGCGTCTCCACAAACGGGGTTTGATCTCAGGGAAATTCGCCCGCATGACCAGACAGTGCGCAGGGTTTTCCAATACGGAACTGGCTCCAACTTGTTGGAGCGCATAAATGCAGTGATCGGCGGGGACTTTACCGACAATTGCTGTGAAATTCATGCTGAAAGGGGTGAGATCAAACTTCACGCTTTTGCCGCCATACCGACATACAATCGTGGATCTTCAACGGCACAGCATCTATTTGTGAATGACCGTCCGGTGCGCGACAAGTTGCTGTTTGGTGCACTCCGTGCTGCATATGCGGGTTTGCTCCCGCCGGGCCGTTACCCGGTTGCCACAGTTTTCCTGACATGTGCGCCGCATCTCGTCGATGTCAATGTCCATCCGGCAAAAACCGAGGTCCGGTTCAGAAATCCGTCAGAGATCCGGGCGCTGATTGTTTCTGCTTTGCGCGATGCGCTATCCGTTGCAGGACAGCGCAGCGCAACTTCTCTTTCGCATTCTCTCGGCACCGCATGGCAAGACCGGACGGTATCGCAACAACATCATTATCGTGAACCAGGCAAAAGCTATCAACTGCGCGGCACAATCCCGTCTCCCGTGGCCGGGGTTCAATCGGATTCGTCGGTGATCAGTGACAGGGCAATTCAGCAGAGTGGCCTTGGAGATTTTCCGCCATGGGTTGAACAGGCACCGACAGAGGACGATGTCCCAAGCGATGACTATCCACTCGGAATTGCCCGGATGCAGCTGCAAAATCTGTTCATTCTTGCCGAAAATAGCAGGGGGATTGTGATCGTTGACCAGCATGCTGCACATGAACGCATCGTTTATGAAGAACTTAAAACCATCTTTGCAAGCGAAGACACCCAGGCACAACTGTTACTGGTACCGGATGTGGTGTCACTCAGTGATGATGATCGATCCCTGCTGGAGTCTTTTCGGGACAATCTTGCACGAATGGGTCTGGAGTTTGAGTCTTTTGGTCAGGGAGCGGTTTGTGTTCGTACACTACCGGCTATTCTGGGCAATGCAACGGACTGTGCATCACTCTTGCGCGACATTGCCGACTCGCTACGGGAAACGGGTGAAGCACAAGCATTGGAACAGAGAATTCATACGGTGATCAGCAGTATGGCCTGTCATGGATCGATTCGCGCTGGCAGACGACTCTCTGGCAATGAGATGAACGCGTTGCTTCGTGCAATGGAGACCACCCCGAATTCAGGTCAATGCAATCACGGAAGGCCAACCTGGATCCAACTGAATCTCAAGGATATCAAGAAACTCTTCGGGCGGAGATAGTGCCGAAGCCTGTCCGTAAAGGAAATCAACCGCGGGCGCCGCAAAGACACTGTCGTTGACAATCAGTGATGGTTCGGCACACTTGCCATCCTATGTTTGGCAATGTGCATCGATGCCGCCCCGCATCTGTGAAATCATCCTGAAATCAGCGACGCTGTCGCTGAACCCGTCCAAAGCCCGGGAATTTACCCAAACTGCCGGTCAATCCACAAATCAATCAGCGAACGACAGAAATACAGACTTTCCACTCTATCTGATTTGACTCATATTTTGACACGTTATTGAGGAATTGACTTCCATGGCATCGGGGTCAAAAATTCTGACGCGTTACCTACGGGAATCCATTCTGGAAGACCTGAGACACAAGATGGTTTTCCTCAGTGGTCCATGACAGATTGGAAAACCACGCTGGTGCTCGACTGTTTGGGGGCGCAGGACCGGCGCCATCCTCCCGCTTATCTGAATTGGGACAGCCCGCATGTCTGCAAGCCATGACTCGATGCTGAGATTCCCGGAGACCCCGCATGATTGGTGCTGGATGAAATTCACAAGTTTCCCCGCTGGCGTAATGGGGTCAACGGATTGTTTGACATCAAAAAAGACAAAATGTCATTCTTGGTCACCGGTTCTGCAAGGCTCTATCATTGCCGCAAGGGCGGCGACTCACGGCAAGGCCACTATCACCATTACCGTCTCCACCCTTTGTCGCTCAGTGAATTGATACCACCGCCCCATGTCAATGATCTTGAATTGCTTATGCGACTTGGGGAATTCCCTGAACCTTTTCTCGCGGGCGATACGCGCACCTGGCGTCGCTGGCAACGCGAACGCGTCGCACGAGTTGTTGATGAGGATTTGTGCGATGCCGAGAATTGACGTCAGGTCGGGTTGGTCAAATTACTGATCGAGGCGCGACCCGATCGGGTTGGCTCACCCCTTTCGATCAAGAGTCCCAGCGAAGATTTACAGCTCGCACACGAAACGGTGAGCCGCTGGATTGAGATTCTGGAAAATCTCTAAGTCTGTTTCCGGATACCTCCTTTCGGTGCATTGCGCATTCGCGTGGTCAAGAAGGCGGCCAAGCTCTATCTCTGGGATGGGTCGAACATCCCCGGACGGGGTGAACGTTTCAAGAATCTGGTCGCCAGTCACCTGCTCAAATAATGTCATTTTGTTGAAGATACCGCGGGGTTTTTCGTATGGAACTTCGCTTCATTCGCGATACTGACAGGCGTGAAGTGGATTTTGTTGTCCTCAAGGATCGGCAACCTCTATTCACCGTAGAATGCAAGTCGGGTGAAAGGTCACCGAGCCACGCAATCGGGTATTTCTGCAAACGCACAGAAATCCCGCATTTTTACCAGGTCCATATGGGCAGTCGGGAGTTCATCTCCAACAGAACCCGCGGGATGCCATTCACGACGTTTTGCCGGGAAATGAATTTACCACAACCGGGTCGTGATGCACGGCGCTGAAAAACCTTGCCTGAACGGTCAGGGATACAAGAACTGCGCTTGAGCGCAACTGCCGTCGATTCATCACTGATTGATGTCCAGAATTCTCGTCGCCGACAACCGCAATCACCTGCGAAAAGTCTGGAAACAAGTTGCAGAATCATGTTGACGTCTTGCAGAGACGATTCAAGCTGGTTTGAGACCCTGAGGAATGAAGCTGATGTCTGACGATTTTGCAGCCCGCGCCAAAAGGTTGGGGATCAAGTTTTACATGTTGGGATTTTGTGATCTTCTTGGTGTCGTCCGCTCCAAACTCGTCCCATCTTCAGTCATCAATGAAGCTCCAGAGCAAGGCACTGGCTTTGCCGGTTACTCTGCGCATTTACATATGAGCGCAATTGACCCTGATATGACCGGAATCCCTGATTTATCGCGCATGCAACAGCTGCCGTGGCAGTTGGATACGGCTTGGGCTCCATGCGATCTATATTTCAGGGATTCGCTGTTGCGACAGGCACCGCGAACAATCCTGCAAAATGTCATCAACACTGCTTCAAGGGCAGGCTATCTGTTCAAAACGGGTGTGGAGCCCGAATTTTTCCTGCTCACGCCAGACGGCACCCAGATCGCGGATCCTACCGATCGGCAGTTGAAACCTTGCTATGATCAGAACGTCCTGATGCATCAACATTCTGTGCTGACAGAAATCTGTGAGGGAATCCGTGCGCTTGGCTGGGAACCCTACGGAATTGAACATGAAGATGCGAACGGCCAATACGAGATCAATTGGGGATATGCAGATCCACTGACGACCGCAGATCGGCACTGTTTCTTCAAATTCATGGTCAAGTCAGTCGCCAGCAAACATGGACTGCGCGCGACATTCATGCCCAAGCCCTTTCCTGAACTGGCTGGCAATGGCTGTCATGTCCATATTTCTGTCTGGGATCGGGATGGCAGCACCAATCTGTTTCCAGGTAGCGGCGAATACGGCCTTTCTGACTTGGCTTTTCATGTCATCGGCGGCCTGCTTACGCAATCTCGTGACATGGCATTGATCACCAATCCTCTTCTCAATTCCTTCCGTCGACTCAATGCTGAGACGACCCGTTCGGGAGCGACCTGGTCACCTCGCAGCGTGACATTTGGCAATGAAAACCGCACCCATCTTGTTCGCATTCCAGATCATGATCGTATCGAGTATCGCCTCGCTGATGGTGCCGCCAATCCCTATCTCCTTCAAGCCGTGACAATCGCCGCAGCGCTGAACGGCATCCAATCAAACATCCCGGCTGGCAAGGGGCTGGAGGTCAACATGTACGCTGACCCCGTTGACATCTCAGGAACCCCCCAACTCCCACATTGTTTTCTTGAAGCCATTGAGCTGTTTGCTAAATCTCATTTTATCAAATCGGCATTTGGTGACGATTTTCATGGCGGTTATCTCACATTGAAAAAGCAGGAGTGGGAAAGTTTTCTGGAGAGTTTTTCTCAATGGGAGCACGACAACGCAATCGGCGTGTAAATGATTTCATGTGGTTCCGTGGTCCAGGTCACCTGTCAGGTCGTCAATGACCTCCTGCCCTGGCACACATATGCATGGTCCACAGTGGCCGAAATCCGCTGCCCTATCCCCCTGCGCACCAAACAGGAGAAATAGACGTGATGGCATGGCAAAATTGTTTCCTGAATTCGCGTTCATGCATCAGGTCAGGAACAGTGGACTCGAACCGAGTCAGAATTGACGGGATTATTCGCCATCTTCGAACATCATGCGCGGTACGCCGGACTGACGGATGATTGACCGCAGCGTTCCTTTGCGTAACTCCTGATGATCCGGGATGGGAACTGTCACCGTGCGAACCGTCATTGTGAAGCGCGCGTCGGCTTTTTGCATCGCAATGTGACGACCACGCCTGCGGCCTTCAGCAAAACCGTGCGCTGGGAGAATTCGAAAGGTTTCTCGTCCCGACAGAACGCGCAATCTAAGGCCCGTTGACAATTATCGTGCGGCCACCACGCCGGCCATCAGGTAAATCCC
>JAPOTI010000016.1 GCA_026709265.1 Paracoccaceae bacterium
GGGATTTACCTGATGGCCGGCGTGGTGGCCGCACGATAATTGTCAACGGGCCTTAATCGCTGAAACGGCAAAATCCGCTCCAAACGACACTCGTTCGGGATAACGCATGGTCAGTCCATGACCGCATCGGCCGCATGCTCACGCGCAAACTTACCCTTTCAGTCCTGCCAGGCTGCGCCCAAAACCATCAAGACACAACGACAATGCTGTTGACAGTGACCGGTCTGTCACATCATCAAAGCGATAGATGGCTTCTCGTGAGATCGCAGGTCCGCCAGAAAAACCCGTTATTCGGCCTTCGGTGGTGCCGCTGGTGCGTCAGGTAGAATTGGGGGGAGAAGTTCTTCACCCGCCAGTGGGTCGGCACTATCTGCGGTGCCCGGCAAGCTATCACCGACTCTCTCAATGACCGAATCACCGGCCTGTTCCCGTGCGGTGATAATTGTCAGTGCGAGCGAAACTGAAAGAAACGCGACGGCAAGCACCCATGTCGCTTTACCCAGAGCGGTTGCTGCCTGACGACCCGTCATCACGCCACCACCGCCACCGATTCCCAAACCACCCCCTTCTGACCGCTGCAACAACACGATTGCAATCAGAACGAGTGCGAGAATCAATTGGATGACGAGTACGACATTGCTCATGGCAAAACTACTGACAGACGAAGGAGAAATTGGCTGCAAAGGCGCATATGTGCAACCATGGGTATTTGCAAGCCTGATTCGTCGTTTCGGGTTTCTGGCCTGTCAGTGCAGACAAGACCCGATCAACGTCAAATCCAATAATGCATGGTTGTTGACCACTCACATGGGGTGTCATCCTGTATTTGTGATATTTGGTCTGCATGATGACCGGAGAAACTCCTTTGTCCCTCCCAAAAGGATTACAGGACATCACCGGACTTGTGCTTTGAGGGAAAACCATTGTGACATGAGAATCCTATTTGCCGCCTCTGACAAATGTGCAGGGGATGTTTTTCCGGCCTGATATCAGTCATGTCTCGACACGATCCCGCTTTTTGCCCTCTCGACCCGCATCGGCCAGCGCCTTCGCTTGTGGACAGGACGGCACCCGTTAGATTACTGAGCCTGACATGAATGATCAGATTGCAGACCAAAGTGACGCGGAGCCGGGTCAATGTTTCAAGAGCCCCACCATGAATGACCAGGCGAGAGGCGGCCTGTGGATATGTCTGTCGGTGCGACCAAAAGCTGGTGTGGCCTCATCATGAATATTGCCGTCAGTGGCATTCAATGGGGCGACGAGGGCAAAGGCAAGATCGTCGACTGGCTGGCCGAAAAACATGATGTGATTGTGCGTTTTCAGGGCGGGAACAATGCCGGTCACACCCTGGTTGTTGCGGGGACGACATTCAAATTGTCATTGATTCCCTCAGGCATACTGCATGAGGGAACGCTCAATGTCATCGGCGGCGGGACCGTCCTTGACCCTTGGGCATTCCTTGACGAGGTGCGTTCGATTGCGCGTTCCGGGGTGAAGGTGACTCCGGACAGGCTTGTCATTGCCGATAATACCCCTTTGCTTCTGCCAATTCATCGTGAGCTCGACCAACTGCGCGAAGACGCCGCCGACAAGGGCAAGATCGGGACAACTCTTCGTGGAATCGGTCCGGCATATGAAGATAAAATCGGTCGGCGGGCCATCCGATTGGCTGATCTCGCTGACCGCGACAGAATCAGAGCGCGGCTTGAAAAACTTGACTTGCACCACAATGCGCTGCGGCGTGGGCTCGGAGCTGAGTCGACCGACCTTGATTCGCTCCATCGCGACCTGCTGGCGATTGCACCGGAAATCACGGTCTTTGGTCGCCCGGTATGGAAATTGCTTGATGATATGAGCGCACAAGGGAGTAGGATCCTCTTCGAAGGCGCACAGGGTGCACTTCTGGACATTGATCATGGGACCTACCCATTTGTCACCTCGTCATCGACACTGCCGGGAACCGCAGCAAGTGGCGCCGGAATCGCACCGCAGCGCATTGGCCATATCCTCGGTATTTGCAAAGCCTATTGCACGCGAGTCGGTGCCGGACCCTTTCCCACTGAATTGTTTGATTCAACCGCACAATATCTCGCGGACAAGGGGCATGAGAAAGGCACTGTGACAGGGCGCAATCGGCGATGCGGTTGGTTTGACGCAACCCTTGCCCGCCAGGTCTGTATCACTGCCGGAATTGACAGTCTGGCGATCACCAAGATTGATGTTCTTGATGGATTGGATGAGATCAGGATTGGCATCGGCTATGAGCTGGACGGAAAGAGAATTGAGCATTTTCCATCATCGAGCGATCAGCAGGCACGGGTGAAGCCAATCTACGAGAGCATTCCCGGCTGGAGCGGAAAGACCGAATCAGTCCGTCAGATGCGTGACTTGCCGAATGGGGCAAGACAGTATCTTGACCGGATTGAACAGTTGACAGGAAAACCGATCAGTATTCTTTCCACATCCCCCCGCAGGGAAGACACGATCGAACTCTCCGATGCAGGATGGTGCTGACGTGATGCTGACCCTCAAGACCCGTCGACGGTTGTCGCTGCTGCTGCTTTGTGTGGGTCTACCCGTCTATATCGGCGTGACCGTGACAATTGTCAGTTCTCTGCAGCGCCCGCATATCGTGATTGAATTTGCGATTTATGCGGCAGCTGGAATCCTGTGGGCTGTTCCTTTCAAGAAACTCTTCCGGGGAATTGGCGCAGCCGACCCGACACGCAAAGAGAAGGGATGATTGTTGTGCTGAGTTTGCCATTCATTGTCGGCCAGTCACAATGCTGAACAAGCTGTTCGGACAACTCTTCGAGACGAAGCCTGGACCGCTGGCAGAGCATGACTCCCGGCTGGCGCTTGCTGTTCTCCTGGTCAGGGTCGGGAGGTCAGATGACGAATTTTCAGAAGACGAAAAAGAACGGGTCGAGCAGATCCTGGCGCTCCGCTATGCATTGTCGAAATCAGAAGCCGTGGCCTTGCGCGAAGATGCTGAAGTTACCGAACAGGATGTGACCGACTCGGTGAGTTTTACCCGTGCGCTCAAACAGTCTGTCCCGCTCAATGAACGCGTTGGGTTGTTGGAGGCCTTGTGGGAAGTCGCTCTTGCCGATGGTGAGCGTGACTATAATGAAGATGGGTATTTGCGCATGGTCTGCCGCCTTCTCGGGGTGAATGACCGCGACAGCGCATTGGCGCGGCAGCATGTCCTTGCCAAAATGCAGAATCGTATCGACGGTCGATCTCCGTGACCTTCAAGATCGGCATTTTACAGGCGGATCATCTGACCGGTTCACTCGCTGAGAAATATACCGACTATGCCCATTTGTTTCGGCAGATCTTGGCTGGGTATGGTTTTCGCTTTCAGACATGGCCTGTGGTCGACTCCGAGTTTCCGGACTCACCCGCAGATTCTGACGGTTGGTTGGTGACCGGCTCACGATTCAGCGTGTGCGACTCGCATTCCTGGATCCGCCAACTGGAGGATTTTGTGCGTCGATGCATCAACGACAAATCACCAGTCGTCGGAATTTGTTTTGGCCATCAGATATTGGCCACGGCACTCGGTGGCCGCGTTGCGCCGGCTGCTGGAGGTTGGTGTGTTGGCAGGCAGTGTTATGAAACCGGGGACGGGCCGATATTCCTGAACGCATGGCATCAGGATCAAATCAGCCAATTGCCCCCTGACGCAGAAGTGACTGGCAGGTCTGAATCCTGCCCCTATGCCATGCTGTCCTACGGTGACTCCGCCCTGTCATTCCAGGCACATCCGGAATTCAGCGATGCGTTTCTTGGCGATCTCATCAGGGAGCGCAAGAATGGCGGAATTGATCACGCTTTGCTCTCTGCGGCGCGTGCAAGTCTGGATCAGAAATCTTCAAGCCGCGCGGTCGCCACACAAATTGCCACCTTTTTTCAAACTGCGCAGAGGGTTTCGCCGTCACTGTCCTCGCCGCAGGCTTCGTCTTCCTCGACATTCTGATCGGTCTGCCCCTCCTGATTTCAAGCGAGAAACAACCCTTTTCATACCTGAAGACTTCTTCGCAAAATGGAACGGTGAAAGGTCATCGGGGGGTGTACGAGACGTCTCAACTGAGCGTGGCGATCATGGTGTTGAAAGCGCGGTGACGCCGCAAGTCATTCGCAGCGTTGCGTTTGCGGTTTCTGATTGGTGTTTGGGCCTTGACGATGGCCCACCATTCTTCAATGCGCCATCATGTCTCATACCAAGCGGTGGTCCGCAACGCTTTGCCCTTTGCGGTTTCGCCCGCGGTGGTCAGCAGTCGCCAGTCGGGTGACACCTGTTCCGACAAGACCCGGCGTTGCCACGGCACTCAGTTGACACGAAACTGCAAACCAACTGAATTTGTTCAACGAAACGATTCACATATCAGAGATTTTCGACTGCAGCTCCGCCACCATCCGTTTCAGGTCATCAATCTCGGCTTCGACCCGATCTTCTTTTTCCTTGTTATCAGACTCACTTGGCGCATCAGGTTCGGCAGCCCATCCATTGAGCATATTCATGAACAAGGCCCGCTGACTCCGTCCAATTTCTTCGTATGATTTCAAAGGATCAGCAAATGCCTTGAAACTCTTGAGAGCCTTCGCCTGGTTCTCCTTGAAGATTTCAAACGAGGCATCGAGAAACAGCGGCACCATTTCACGCGCCTGATCATTGTATGCACGAACCACTTCCACAAGCACGTTCTGGGGAAGCACATGTTCACCGCGCGATTCGAGATCAGCGATGATCTGGATCAGATATTGCCGCGTCAGGTCGTCACCGGTTTTCAAGTCCACAATCTTCACGTCCCGCCCGGAGCGGATTTCGTCTGAGACTTCCTGCAACGTCATATAATCGCTGGTTTCGGTATTGTAGAGCCGCCGACTTGCATATCGCTTGATCACCAGCGGTGCCTGACCCTGACTCACTTCAATTCTCTTCCCGACATATCTCGAAACGTGTCACCCTGATACGCATTCAAATCTCACGCTGTATGATGGTCAACAACTGCTTCTGTTCATAGTATCGTGCCATTTCCAATAGTTCGGTGCAAGTGTTTGTACCTGATCACACCCTATGAGACGCGAGGCGCTCATGGGTTGGCAGTGATTCACGATCTTCGTTTTGGCGTTTGATCATCACGTGCGTCATGGGGTCTCCATCCGTTGGTGATGTCGAGATTTGTGTTGATCAGGGGGGTTCAGTATCCCTGTCTGGAGTCAAGTAATTTTTAGGGAATTATATACTTGAGTGATATTGTTCCGGTGTGTCGGAGAGCGCCAGGACCACGGGGATCTCGTTGCTCTTGTCCTCGACCTGCCGGAGCATCAGGCCGATCCCGTGCTCGACCGCCGCCACCTCCGCCGCCCGTCCCTGGTCTGCCTCGAAGCGCCGCGGATGTCCTGACCATCCATGGCGCGCGGCGTGTCGGCGAGGATGTTGTGGAAAGTAGTGATTGAGGGCACCGTGTAGCGCTTCCTGCGTAGGCTGAAGAACGATTCCACCGTCTTGAGCTGCGCCTGCGAAAGCAGGGCGGCGAACTGATCGCTGACAGGGTCGCACGCCAACCGATCGCCCCGGTCAGCACTTTCACCCCTGACAGCCAGACACAACGGCGGACCCGGAGACCGGATGCGGTGCGCATCTCCGGGGCCGTACAGCCGCCCAAAGGTACGAAAATAAACGGGGCTGTCGACAGGATGCCAGCGACAGGGAGACACGCATTTGACACTGTGCAGGACACCGCGCTGTATCTGCGCGTGTCCACCCCGACCAGAACACCGATCTGCAGGCCGATGAGCTGACAGACTATGCCGCCCGCGCCGGGTTGCAGATTGTCGGCATCTATTACGATCATGCCATCTCGGGGTGCGCTTCATCAGCGTGCAGGACCAGATCGACACCGACAGCCCCATGGGACGCGCCATGTTCACAATCATCGGGGTGATGGTAGAACTGGAATCCTCACTGATCAGCGAACGCATCAGTGCCGGTATGCACGCCGCACGGGCCCGCGCGGCAAGCGGATTGGCCACCCGATGACCTATCAATATTACACACTTGACTCGTGTTTGATTGTGTGCGAGTTATGGGCGCA
>JAPOTI010000143.1 GCA_026709265.1 Paracoccaceae bacterium
GTGTCACAGTGTCACATGGATTCTCATCCTGATTGACGCGCACCTCTCACCCAGATTGACGCGCCATAACGGTGGTCGTCGTGCCCTTCAGCACCGCGATACAGACCCGACCGGACACGGCAGTTCGGCTGATATCACCTCTGAACGACGGCGAGACATGGGCCATCTGCAGTCATCCCACAATTGTTCGACACGGCGGTTGATCCCGGACAAACAGCAGAGCGTCGTCCGCGTGAAGATGGGTGGTTTCCAAAGGAGCAAAGACAAGGTGCTGTCGAACCTGCCGGACTGACCACCCCGCTGGTTGACCTGCCAACAGGCTGGCATGTTGATCTGTCAACAGATCAGCCCCTCCATGCGTCCGCCATCCTCATCATTATGTCCCGCATCGCCACCTGGAGAGACAACCGCCCGCAAATTCAGTGACATTCACCAAATCGCTATATGCGGGCAACAATCTGATTGGCACGTCATGCGTCCACGAAGCAAGATTCCACCGATTTGATGGTGATAAAATGGCAGGTTTCGAACGGTTCAAACTGTGCTGGCAATGGGAAGGGTTAAGGCTGGTTTGATTGTAAGAAATTTCATCGTCGATTATCGGGTCAGATCAAGGCGATCCATGTCGCAAGCTGCAACCGCGGGCAGGATTGCCAGATGCATCGTTAACGCCTGTCCCTCAGGACAAGGACATTCATAAACTCTCAAATGCATCTGTAAAGCCGATCAGCGAGACATAGAAGTCCTGCATTGATCTATCGGCACCGGCAAAAAACACAATATGCATGCGTGCACCGCGCTTCATGCGGTCAAGGTCAGCCTGGGTTACGCCAATTCGTGCCAAACAACCGTCAGCGAGACATGTCGTAAACTGGTAGCGACGAGGCAGGGCATCATCGACTTGTAACTCGAGGCCATTTTCAATGGAGACACCATGCGGCAGTAAAATCTCGGCACCTGCGGCAAACCGCTCATCCTGATTTTCTTTGAAAACGATCATTGCGGCGAGTAGGGTGCCGTTGTCGCTTACAACCTGTTGACGCAAGCGGCAGCGACGGTTGTCATCAGATCCAACAACACAATCGCGTGCCCAATCATTAAAAATTGTGACTTCGGGTTCGTTAATTTCGACGCCAACAGCCACATCCAGGTCGGCCGGAAAATCTTCAGCCACAAATGGTGTTTCTTGCAATGCTGCGAAACCTTCAGCAAAACCGGCCAGAGAAAGATCAAGCTCGATTTCAGTCTCGGTATTGAAACCGGTCGTTATGCTGAATGAGGCATTATCGGCCGCCTGCAATTGATTGAGCAGAGCTTCCTGAAGGCCAATTCGAGCCAGGCAGCCATCCGAGATACAGATTGCAAATTCATATTGCCGAATGGGTCTGTCATTGACGTTGAGTGTCAGACCGTCGCTCAGCAGGACGCCAAGAGGTACAGCGATCGCGGCACTGGCGACAACTCCTGAACCGGGCGGGACATTGAAGATCTCGATTGTGGCCACACGACCGCCACCCTGATTGGGAATGGCATGTTGCAACTGGCAACTCTTTGTTCCTTCGTCGTTCGTGACACAGACGGTTTCCCAATCCTCGTACTGAGTGATCTCGGGCTCAACGACGATCTGACCGCCAGAGAGTGCGGGCACGGACAGCTGTTCCGTTGAGTCTTGTGCCATGGCACCGGCGGCGGTCACGACGATGACAGCTGCTGGTATGAGCGATTTCAACATTTGTCTTCTCATTTGGTCGCCTGTGATCTGATCTCGGGGGTCAATAAATTCGCCCTTCACTTATAGATGTCATGAGAAGACACTATGGGGCTGAATGCGTGGAATCAACAAGGTCCTCTATCGGAGCCGTTATAAAACCGACCTCAAACTTTATGGACGATCATCTCTTGTGTCAACTTGTCGTGCGCCGCCATTTTCTCCATGTTGAGGCTCTTCAATGCCCTTGGATGAGGTCCGGTCGTCCCTGGTGCGCTGATACCCGAAGGTGATCACTGGAGATGGTCATTGGGCATCGGCGTCAGTTTGATCCGCGTAATTCGCTGTGACTCCCTGTTCAGCACTTCAAAACGGTAGCTGTGATAAATGAAGACCTGTGATTCCTCTGGAATGATTTGTGCTTCATGGATCAGTAACCCTGCAAGAGTGGTTGCAATATCTTCGGGCAGACGGAGGTCATAATCCCGGTTGAGATCGCGTATCGGCATTGCACCACTCACCAGATAGCTGTCATCGACAACGACAACCGGTTCTGTTTCAGGATCAAGATCATGTTCATCTGTAATATCGCCCACGATCTCCTCAAGAATGTCTTCGAGTGTAATCAGACCTTGCAGCGAACCATATTCATCGACAACCAGAGCAAAATGCGACTCCTTTCTCAGGAATTCCCGCAATTGTTCGTCAAGTGAAGCCGTCTCCGGAACGAAATAAGGTGGTTTGGCAGACCAGGATTGTGCATCCGGTGCAAGGGAATTGACTTGACCACTGCGTGCCAGGATTCGACTGATTTCAGAGAGAAGGTCTTTTGCATGAATAACACCGGTAATTTCTTCGGTTCCAGCCCGATGGACCGGTAGGCGCGAGTGACCTGATGATGAGCAGGTCTTGATGACAGACTCGAGCGAGGAGTCATCACTGATCATTTCAATTTCTGAACGATGTCGCATCACATCGCGAACGATGAGGTTGCCAAGATCCAGGGCACCCAGAACGCGGTCACGATAGTCTTTACGAATGGCACCGCTCGAATGCACCAGGGCAATCGTACCTGCGATTTCCTGTTGCGCGGCTTCAAACGGATTGGTGGAGTCACGCCGCACACCAAAGATCCGCAAGACAGCTTCAGCCAGGTAACGCAGAACAGCAACGAGAGGGTGAAAAAGAAAGATAATCACCGAAATGATCGGTGAAACGAGGCGTGACGCTGCTTCGGGATGGGTGATTGAATAGGTTTTGGGTAGCAGCTCGGCGAAAAACAGGATCAGCAGCGTCATGACCAGCGTCGCCATTGCAACACCGGACTCACCCACGAGTTTGGTGAATAGGCTGGTTGCAAGAGCAGCCGCAAGGATATTGACCAGATTGTTGCCAAGAAGAACAGCGCCGATCAGGCGCTCCCGGTTCGCCGTGATGCGGAGAGCACGTGCTGCTGCCCGGTCGCCATCGTCGGCCCGCAGGCGCAATTTTCCGCGCGAGACTGAAGTCAGTGCGGTTTCGGAGCCCGAGAACAAGGCCGAGAGACAAATCAATAAACCAATTGCGACAATGTAGATCCAAATGGATGCATCAGCCGGATTTGCGGTAGATTCCATGATTTGTCCTGCTTGTTGGGTGAGCCTGTGGGTGATATGAAGTCAGTCGGAGACCTGTTTCGCCAGTGGATGATGCTGCAACACGAGCCCACGCAGTCTGTCGGCTGCCACATGCGTATATATTTCTGTCGTCGCGATATCAGAATGACCAAGCAGCACCTGGATTGTACGCAGGTCAGCACCATTTTCAAGCAAATGCGTGGCAAGGGCATGACGCAACGTATGGGGCGACACACGAGTCGGGTCCAGCCCCGCGGCAAGTGCTGCCTGTTTCACCACAGCGTAAATCTGATGGCGTGTGATATGTCCCAGCGGGCGGCGTGACGGGAACAAAAAACGGGATATGTTGCCCTCACTGGTTGCGGCCAACAGGTCCAGCCATGTCGCAATTGCAGCACGGGCCGGCACGGTCAATGGGACCAATCGCTCCTTGCCACCCTTGCCTTTGATCAACAGCATTTCCGGGTTTCCGCGGACCGATGCAATCGGCATCTCGGCAAGTTCACTGACCCTTGCCCCCGTGGCATAAAAGAGTTCCATCAGGCAATGATTACGGGATCGGATGATCCGGGATTTGCCAATTGTTTTGCCTGCCTCCAGCAGACGATTGACCTCTTCGGGCAAGAGTATGGTGGGCAGGCGCTGGGCGGTTTTTGGGCTTGGCACGTGTCGCGAAGGGATATCGTGACGCCACCCTTCCTCGCAGATGAAGGCAAAGAATTGACGAATCGCTGACAAGTGGCGGCGACGAGTCGCGGCGGCAAGGCCAGCATGGGCCAAATTCGTCAGATAATCTTCAATATCCTGACGATTCACCGTCTTGAAGCTGCGCCCCTTCGCCGCAACAAAGCTGGCAAAATGCTGAAGGTCACGGCCGTAGGCAAGACAAGTATTATGGGAAGCAGAACGCTCAGCCTGAGCAGCTTCAAGAAATGCCGCAATCCAACCTTTTGTCTCCTGATTCCCGTCCATTGAACTGCGATCACTGGATTGACAACTTACCAAATGGGTGTCTCGCCCTCCTGAATCCTGGTGTTCAATCAGCCGGAATTTCAATCGGTATAACGATTGGTCCCGCGGGCGGCTGCAGATCGGCAAAAAAAGCATACCCGACAAGCGCCACGGCTGAAATCGCAAAAAGTATGAGCAGCCAACGAATCAACCGCCACATTATCACAACTCCCGATTTCGCTGATGTCCCGTCACCGGGCCGATATCATGACAATACCGGAATCTTCCAGTGAATAATAATACATGCTGATGTTGATCGTCGATCTGATGAGTCAGATTGCACAGCAGGTTTCCCTGCGATAGCGCGGTGATGCATTCCTGTGATGCGAGGTTGTCATGCTCTTACATAATCGTCGATTAAACAGATCAATCGTTTTCGTCGGTATGATGGGTGCCGGGAAAACCACAGTTGCCCGCGGCATTGCCCGCTTGTTCAACGTTCCCTTCAAGGACACCGATGTCGAGATTGAAAAGCAGGAGATGGCAACAGTCAGGGAAATCTTTGCAGCGCGCGGAGAGACATATTTCCGAACAGTCGAACGACATGTCCTGCGGCGAGTCCTTGGTGGGAAACCGGCATCAATTGCACTGGGAGGTGGCACCTATCTGGACCCAAGAAATCGCCGATATGTCGAGTCGTTGGCAGTCAGCGTTTGGCTCAAGACCGACGAATCAGTTTTATGGAATCGTGTCAAGCACAAGACGACACGCCCATTGCTGCAAACTGAAGATCCACGCGCAACTCTTCGCACGCTGATTCGAGAGCGGTCCCCGATCTATAAGCAAGCCCGAATCCATGTGGTGGCAGAAGACAGGGCAATCAGGAGCAAAACCGTGCAAAAAGTCGCCAATCTGTTACTTTCAACATCTCAGGAGTTGGAGATTTTCATTGAATGTAGTTGAAAAATATGGACATTATGTCGATGTTGATCTCGGCGAACGCAGTTACCAAATCCACATTGGAAGCGGGTTGCTTGACCGGATCGGAGACCAAATTGCATCATTTCTCCCACGATCACATGTCATGGCGATTGTCGATGAGAATGCCGCAGAACATCATCTGAACCGTTTGTATGCAGCGCTGGATGCGGCTTCTATCAGCTGTGCGCATCTGGTGTTGCCGTCCGGAGAATCGACCAAATCGTGGAGTGCACTGCAAACAACTGTCGAATGGCTGCTGGCTCGGCAGGTCGAGCGGCAGGATGTTATTCTGGGCTTTGGCGGCGGTGTGATCAATGATTTGAGTGGCTTTGCTGCCGCGATATTGCGGCGCGGCGTCGACCATATTCAACTGCCGTCAACATTGCTGGCTCAGGCTGACAGTTCGGTGGGTGGAAAGACAGGAATAAATTCACCTGTTGGAAAAAACTTGATCGGCAGTTTCCACCAGCCGCGTTTGGTTGTTTGTGATGTCGAACTTTTGCGAACCTTGCCGCGGCGTGATTTTCTTGCGGGTTGTGCTGAAGTGGTGAAATACGGGTTGATCTGTGACCGTGATTTCTTCACCTGGCTCGAACAGAATGTCATGAGTCTTCATGCAGACCAATCCGAAACGATGGTAACGGCGCTGCAGCGTTCCTGTGAAATCAAGGCAAAGCTCGTCGTTGAAGATGAGTGTGAGCGCGGTGCACGCGCATTGCTGAATCTTGGCCATACTTTCGGCCATGCGCTGGAAACTGCGATCGGGTACGGGGGTAATCTCTTGCACGGTGAAGCTGTCGCGATTGGATGTTGCCTCGCATTGG
>JAPOTI010000094.1 GCA_026709265.1 Paracoccaceae bacterium
TCCCCGGGACGGGACCGCCGCCGCTCAGAATCTCACATGTGTTTGATCAGGTACAGATCGATACGGACATGGGGAGTGATCATCATCTTGTGGTAGTTTGGGGCATTGGTTGATTTGCGATTAAGGTTTGCATAGACTGAATTTCGGAATCGCCTAAAAACGGAAGAAGGCGTAGGGATGACAATTCTTTCACTTCCCACAGCCGACAAAATCAGGGGTATTGTCCAAGAGTGGGTGGATTCCAAACAGATCAATGTTGGTTTGGGACTCCCCGAATATGATGATCGCATCGACCTGTGGCGGGTTTCATTGCTGGCTCCACACAATGGCAAGGTGCCGGTTGGAGAGGTTCGGGTTCACGGACAGCGGATCGTTTTCTTAAGTGATTTACAGCTCATCAAGCAAAACATTCACAACACCTCACAGATCAAGACACGAAGATCGAGTCAGGAGATCGCCTTCCGTCCTATCCCGTCCCAACTGATTCTCGGGGATGCGATAGACGTATTGTCAGGATATCCTCCTGGAACCGCACAGCTGGTTTTGACTTCCCCTCCATATTTCAATGCCAAACCTGAATGTTTTGCGTGCCGGGATTATGAAAGTTACCTGGATTTCCTTCGAGAGATATTTGAAGGTTGCTATTACGTCTTGAGCGAAGGCCGGCTCTTGGTGGTGAATACAAGCCCTGTTCTGGTGAAAAGGCCCAACCGTAATGCTTCCAGCAAGCGACTCCCGGTGCCATACGATTTGCACGGAATATTGACCCAAAAGTGCTATGTGGAAAACAGCTGCATGATCCCAAGTGAAGATAATTTAAATGCGAAACAATAACCCTGTGGAAGAATTGAGGTGCCATCTCAAAGCTTTGAAAGTGAACGGAATACCCGGGTCAGAACTGAAACTGGAGGATGTTGAATTGAAAATTGGAGAGTTGCCTTTGAAACTGTTTCATGGCGGTGACCTGTGACCAAAAGCCCAAGACAGGCCAATGCTATTCATGCGCCCGATTTTGGTAATTGGATGCCCACTAGATGGCCTTTCAATACATAAAGACGCCGGGATCTCGCGCAAATGCAGATTGACCGCCTGAAACTCCAGAATTTCAAGGGTTTCCCTGACCTGGATCAGAGGTTGAATCGCCGATTTACCCTGATTATCGGCAATAATGGAGTGGGCAAATCCAGCATGCTTGATGCCCTGTCCGTCGCATTTGGCTCCTTCCTCTTGGGTATTCCCGTGGCCGCCGGGCGTCACATTCACCAAAGTGAGGTCCACGAGATCGAACGGGATTTCGATGGCACGGCGGAGTTCAACAAGGTTTATCCGGTGGTGGTGGAGGCAGAAGGAACGCTCACGCATCCGGTGTCCGGTGAAGTCCAGGCTGTCAGCTGGAAACGCGCACTGAGACACGCGAAGGGTCGCAGTACGACCAAGGATGCACGGGCGCTGTCGGCGGTTGCGGAAGAGGCCTACCAAGCCGTCATAAACCAGACCCAGGTCAATCCCACACTCCCGTTGCTGTCCTACTATGGGACCGGCCGACTATGGGATGTCCCCAAGAATTCCGGGATCAGGAAACACCCGTCACGGTTTGATGCCTACCGCAATAGTCATGAGCCGCGTGTGTCGTCGGCAGACCTTCTGAACTGGTTGTGGCGGGAAAGGCTGAAGGAGCTCGAAACCGAACGGTCATCGCCGCTGCTCGCCGCCTGGCATCGTGCCGTGGAAGCTTGTTTCGATGAATCCGTTAAAATGACATATTCTCCTTCGCGCGAGCGTCTCGAAATCCGATTCACGGATCGCGGGAAGATCGTTGCGTATGACAACTTGAGCCACGGACAGCGCAATGTCCTTTCCATGGTCGGAGACATCGCGTTCAAGACGATCATTCTCAACCCGCATCTGGGGGATGAGGCGGTCAGCGCGGTGCAGGGGATTGTTCTGATTGATGAGATCGACCTGCATCTTCATCCGCGCTGGCAGCGTATCATCGTGCCAGCCCTTCTCGAAGCTTTTCCGAAAATGCAATTCATTGCCACCACGCATTCGCCCTTTATCATCCAGTCGCTGTGCGACGGCGTGCTGCTGGATCTGAACAGGATGGAGCTTGATGAACGGGTTCACAACTTGCCTCTCCGTGACATCGTTGAAGATGTTCAGGAGGTGCAGACATGCGATCGATCTGCACCGTATATGCAGAAGATGCACGGTGCCCAGAACTATCTGAGCCTGGTTGAGAAGCTGGCCACTCTCACTGACCCCGAAGAGCGAAAGCAGTTGGAGCAGAAGCTGGACGGGATGGAAGAGCAGATCCAGGATCCTGGCCTTGAAGCAATGTTGAAAATCAAGCGTCTGGCAAGATCACAAGGTCCTTGATGAGACCGGTGACGAAGGGCCCGTCTCCGCGAAAAGACGCCTATCCTCATTACCGAGACGCGCTTGACGATCTGACTGATCGGCTCGGAAGCTTCTGCAGCTATTGCGAACAACAAATCCAGCACCGTCCTGAAATCGAACATGTGCAACCGAAGTCGCTGGAACCCGGACTGGAACGATGTTGGGAAAACCTTCTCCTTGGATGCGCGACCTGTAATCAGGTCAAGAGCAACAAGTCGGTGAACCTTGACCAGGTGGCCCTGCCTGACAGGGACAACACTTTTCGAGGGCTGTCGTTCCACAAGGACGGACGCCTCGAAGTTTCTGACGATTTGACAGATCCGCAAGCGAAATTGATGAAGCGGGTCGTACGTCTTGTCAGGCTGGATCGGCATCCCGATTGCAAGAACAAGGATGATCGCCCAACTCCACGGGATAAACGAGCCGAGTTGCGCCGAGATGTCTGGGACATTGCGACCGAAGCTCTCAACACATTTGAGAAAATTGGATTGCAACCCACAAACAGCGGGCGTATCGCCTGTCTGATCGTCAACTTAGCGGTTGCAAAGGGCTTCTTCTCGGTGTGGATGACTGTGTTCAGAGATCATCCAGACATGTTGAATCGTTTCATTCAGGCATTTCCCGGGACCGATGCTGGCTCCTTCAATAATGTTGGTCAACCCGTGTCTCGTGCTGGTGGGCGATTCTGATTAATTTGGGTTGCGGCGTGAAATCACAAAGATGATGTCTATTCATGGGTAATGATCAAGAGTCCTTTCCAGATCACTACAGCTTCTCCCAAAGGTATGGGTATGAGCCCTTGCCGAAGGCGATGGCATTGGGGGAGCTTTCCAAGGAATTCCGCCGGGAAGCATGCAATGTGTTTGAATCTTTTGCCAAGAGTTTCGCTACGAACAGTCAATTTGGTTGGTATTTTAGAAATGCAGGTTCTCAATTATTTGCATCGATCATAGGAGAATTTGAAGGCGTCCCGGATTACGAGGTGGACGCGAACTTCAAGTTAGTCATGGCAAAAGTTCACGACATTATAAAGAATGATCGTTTTGATCGAGTGTTGCATTTTCTTGAAATATTGTTGCGGCAAACCCGGATTGCAGAGGACTATTTTCAACGTCTCCAATTTGCAACGAAAATTCAGGCGCTTTTGCAGAAACACAATGCTGCGTATCGCCTTTCCATCGAGTACAATCATCGCTTCTGGTTTTTCCCGTGTGAGAGCGAGGAACATGCCGTGGCGGTAGCCCAAGCCTTGGAATTATTGCAGCAGGGTGAATTTGAGGGCGCGAAGGCACATCTTCGTCATGCAGTTGATCACATCAATGGCGGGCGGCATGCTGCTGCGATTGCTGAGAGCATTCATGCTGTTGAGTCCGTGGCCCGGAAGATCGATCCAAAAGCCAGCAAGTCCCTGTCTCCAGCTTTGAAATCATTGCAGGATAGAGGTTTGCTGACTCATGATGCGCTGTGCAAAGCATTCGAGAAACTTTATGGTTACACCAGCAATGAACAGGGAATACGTCACGCATTGATTGATAAAGATGCGGCCAATGTCGATGTCGCCGAGAGTGTGTTCATGTTTGGGGCCTGTGCATCCTTCGCCGGATACCTGGTGCGCAAGCAACATGTTGGTCGGAGATGAATCTGTGCCCACGATTCTTCATATTTCCGACTTGCATCGAACTTCGGGACCACGTCCGAGCAATGACGAGTTGATCGCAGCTCTCGTCAGCGATGCAAAACGGTGGGCAGAGGAAGGAATCGCGTCACCCGATCTCATTGTTGTGAGTGGCGATCTGGTTCAGGGTGTGCAGCTTGATACCTCAGATGCAGATTCTGCGGTTGAAGGTCAATATCACGAAGCCGGGGATTTTCTTCGCAGTCTTGCTCAGGAGTTTGTTGATTCTGATCGATCGAAAGTCATTGTCGTTCCGGGAAATCATGATGTTCACTGGGTGCGCTCTTTGAGTGCGATGAAACCGTTGGGAGAATGCCCGGCAAAGATTGGCCAGAAGTTGCTTGAAGCCAGTTCAAGAGTGCATTGGAACTGGAAGGACCAGCGCGCCTATGGAATCGTCGATGACAACATTTATGTTTCCCGTTTGGAACTCTTTCGGAAGTTTCAAAGGGACTTCTATAAGGGGCTCGACCCGAGTCCGCTGCCGCAGGTTAATGGTGACCTTGTATTCGCAGAATATCCAGACCTTGGGCTTGTCGTTGCAGGATTCGCGTCTTGGCACGGCAATGATTGCTTTTGCCATGTTGGGGAAATCGATCCCTCAATGTTGGGAAAGTCACAGAAGATGCTGGAGAACTCTGAGATGCCCATCGCCGTGGCTGTGTGGCACCATAGTATCGTAGGCGGACCAAGGGAATGTGACTATATGGACAAACGCGTGGTCCATCGACTCGTCGATTTTGGGTTTCATATAGGCTTGCACGGACATCAACACTACGCTGCGGCAACGCCATTTGAACTGCGCCTTCCAAATCTGACTTCCATGGCTGTTGTTGGGGCTGGTTCCCTCGCTGCCGGTGACCATGCGCTTCCTATGGGAGAGCGTCGCTAGTTCAATGTAATCGTAATTGATCCAGACAGTGAATCCATCACGATACATGTGAGAGGAATGTCGCCCGCGGGAGTCTTCACCGGTTCACACCGAGATGATTTTGGGGCAACACCTTCATCAAAATGAAACTCCCATCAGCGCCGATCCGTTCGCATAATCCCACGATTACACGGCGGCTTGATGATGCGATGACAGCAGTGAGAACAAAACAGTTTGAGCGGGCTTTGCAAATCCTACCCGAAGTATCCCCGTGCAAGCCAGAGGCAGCACGACAGATCGAGATCAAGGCCTTGGATGGTATTGGATATCAGGAACGCCTCATCGAATTGTTGAGTCCCCCGCAGAACGTCGATGAGGCAATGAAACTCATGTCGATGCTTCTTGACGCTGGCCGGTTTGACGCCGCGGCCAGACAACTTGAGGTCTCACAGGAAATGATCGGACCGGCACTCTCCGGGAAGTTGGCCAAGAAGATTGAAGTTGGAAGGATGGCCTCATGAGTTCACCAGAGAAAAGAATCCCTTTTAAGCTTAAGTTTTCCCGGATGCTCGAGTTGCTGGCAGACCAGATCTATCAATCACCCTTGGCGTTACTTCAGGAAAACACTCAGAACGCATTTGATGCGATTTGTATGCGAAAGGCGCACGACGACACGTTTGCCCCTGAGATTCATGTGACTGTTGATGATCACAATGTTGTCGTAACAGACAATGGTATCGGGATGACGGCAGAGGAGATCGAAACGCATTTCTGGTACGCGGGCAGGAGTGGTAAAAATACAGATGCCGCCCGTGCGGCAGGTGTTCTAAGGCCCGTTGACAATCGCCTTGCGTCTTGAGCGCTGGGCGTGTCTTTGTGTCGGCATTGCACGCCGAAGGTGGCGGCACGAGCCGACGCGGTGGGTGACAGGATGAATGCAGATCGCACAGTTTTGACGGATGAGATGGGGGCGCGGGTGGCCCCGCTGTGTCCGGGCCAGGTGACGGATCCGGGGTGTACAGCTGTGGACAATCGTCTGTGTCTGGAAGGGGTTCTCTGGCGGTTCCGGACAGGCACACCCTGGCGTGATCTCCCGCCGCATTTCGGGCGGTGGACCCGTG
>JAPOTI010000087.1 GCA_026709265.1 Paracoccaceae bacterium
CCCGCGCCTGCGGGCGGCCCGGCATCAGGACGGAATCATGGGGGTGAGCAGTTACTTTACCTAAATTGTTGTAGCGTTGACCGGTCGCACGGCTGCCAACCGAATAAACCCTCTCGAAACCAGGCGGACGACTTGCGATCAGACGTCTGTCAGGCGCATCAATTTTGGGGGATTATATACCTGACTACCCATCGTACTATACGTAGTGGTTACGAGTGATTGATAATAGAATATGTAGTGTTTTGGGTAGTTAAGTATATAATCCCCAATTTTGTCATCTCTGCGATCCCGCCTTGTCAAGCCAACAGTCCAAACATCCAACAGGTCATGAAGCGCTGGCAGTTGTTGAGCCAAGCGCTGGAATCACGTTGCGACCGTACTCAGCAATAATATTCTCCTCATCACCATTATCAAGATAGATGTTGAACTGCGTCACCCCGGCAGCCGCCAATTTGTGCAATTTGGCGATATGGTCATCGGGTGTCCCCAGCACCGCGAACTCTTCAACGATCTCATCGGAAATAAAATCGAGATACGGATTATCAGACTGTCCATGTTTGGAATAATCGTAACCTTTCCGATCCTTGATATAGGCGGTGAGCGAAGGAGGAATATCTTCGCGATCCGTACCATATTTTTCAACAATATCCGCGACATGGTTACCGACCATAGCCGGGAACCAGCGTGTCGCTTCCCGGCAGGTCTCCATGTCACCAAAGAAGGCCGGTGCCGCGGACATGATACGATAACCTGACATGTCTCGACCGATCTTCCTGCCAGCCTCGAGCGCTTGGCTGGCAAGCCACTTGCAGATCGCGGGTTCGGCAATCTGTAAAATCAGACCATCGCCTTTACGACCTGCTGAATCAAGGGCCTTCGGTCCATATGCGGCAACCCAGACGGGTAATTCATAGCCCGTGGCCCATGGAAACTTTATCGGGTTGGGGACATCGCCATACTGTTGCTCTTCACCCCTCACAAGGGCCTTGACGACATCGATAAACTCATCCATCCGCGCCAAGGTCGAAGGCTTCCGTCCCATTACCCTGACAGCACTGTCACCGCGACCGACACCGATGTCGAATCGTCCACCGGATTGGTGGGCAAGGGAACCAAACAATGATGCCGCTGCCGACCATTCGCGTGTGTTGGGATTTGTGACACACGGTCCAAATCGCATGGTCTTGGTGTGTTCCATACACATGGCCATTGCCGGAAAACTCTCACGCCAGAGGATATGACTGTCATAAAACCAGCAATGCTTGAAACCGGCCTCTTCAGCCGCGGCGACGAGCGCGCGAGCGCGCGCCGGTTCCACGAATCCCTTGAATGTAATTCCAAATTCCATGTTGCTATCTTTCTTGATGTGAATGGGTTGGCGGCCAAATTCGAATCCCGGCATGCGTGAAGGGCACTGTCTTGGAGATATTTATCCGGATCAGGATCGGTGTGATCGCTTCCAGGCAACGGGCGGCTTCGACATCACCTGCATTGTAGGTAACAACGCCCAGTTGCTCAATGAGCGCCATGGCTTTTTTGCGTGGTTTCAGGCCATTACCACAGACAAGTATGTCGCAGTTTATGGGTTGGTCAAGAGTGTTGAGCGTAACCGCAGAGACATTGTGAAGTGCTCCCATGACGGGGATATCCGGCCCCAGAATGGCCTGCGCGGCTTCGGTCGCCGATCCCTCGGGTGGCATTGTCACTTTCTTGGGGTCGCCATCCTTGAGGGGAACAGCAATATCTATCAGAATCTTCCCAGCCAATGCCTCTTTGAGCGAAATAAGGAGCGCATTATGAGCGGACCATGGTACCGCAAGAATAACCATTTCATCAGCGGCGGCAATTGCCGCCTCGTTGTCGCATCCTGTGATAGCGGCACTTCCGGGCAAGGTACGGGACATCAAGGTTTCTGCCATTTCAATGGCGCGTACCGCAGTTCGTGAACCAAGTGCAATCGGCACACCGGCACTGGCAAAACGCAAGGCCAGTCCCTGACCCTGTGGGCCGGTCCCACCGACGATGGCAACTGTCATTGAAACATATCCTCCTCATTTGCCCGCAGAAGATCGAGAGCACTCGCCTCTTCCCGCGGGGTCCACTCGAGTCCGCGTATCAGGACCAACGGGTGACGGCTGGATTTGTGAACAACCAGTCCCGAAGCCGCCGCAATCTCATCAGCCAGTGCTGGCTCTGTGACCCTGAGCATGCGCCCCCAGGCGTCTTGCACCCCGATATTTGAGACCAGCGCCGGCAAGCGATAGAGACCGACAGCCACATTGATCTGCCCGAGCCGCCACGGTCGGCCGAAAGTATCGGTCATAACGAGGCCCAGAATCTGCTTGAATCGCAGTTCCAGTGTTTGCCCCAACCGCCGCATACTGGCATCAGGATCTCGTGGCAAGGTGACCACGGTGTTGTCGGCCGGGATATTCGATTCATCCACTCCGGCATTGGCCGAGATAAACCCCAACCTGTGCTCACATATCAGTGTGCCTTCATGCTGTCCGGGATGACGAAAAGCCCTGACAATTCGGGTGGTCTCACCGAGTATCACCTCGATCTTTTCTGGTGACTTGTTCAATTCATTGGCCAGGCGGCAGGCTTCTTTGGACGGTATCACCGTGTTCAGATCAACAACGCATCCCTCGGCTTTGGAGACCACCTTGTGTGCAATTGCAAGAATATCTCGGTCTTCAACTCCCCCAATCGCTTCAAGGCGATCCCCCACGCATGCGGCCAGATCGTCACCAGGACTAATCTCCGGTACGTTGGGAATGGCAATGATCCGGACCCCTGCCCTCACGCACTTTCCTCTTCCACAAGTGATTCGTCTTGCGCAAGTGCCTGACTGAGACAGGACGATGTGTCAATGTCGAGCCGAAAACTGTCGAATGAGAGACGCCGTGCCGTCAGACCCAGCTTGTGTGCTGCTTCAAGATGTCGGCTGGCTGAATTCGGGCCATAGCAGAACGGAATCGCGCGAGGAGGTGCGGCGAGCAGAGCATTCGTTCCATCGTAGAGAGATGGGCACACGACGACCTGTTCATCGTGACTCAGCAAGCGACACACATCGTCTGAATCCGGTGCGGCCAGATCAGCCGGGATAATTCCCAGACGGGTATAGTCATGGGCCATGGCCCAGGTTGCAGCCTGTTCAGCGGAAGTACAAAGTGTTCCGCCTGACCCCTCATCAATCACGATACTGGTGTAATGACAGGCGAGTGTTCGAATCATCGGGCTCGCGGTCACAACGGCCAGATCAAAAGATACAATCGTTTGCGATATCTGGAGAACAGACATCGTACGACAAAACAGCCGCTTGGCCAGTTCAGATCGTTCGTGGGCAGTCAGGACTGGGGCGAGGCGCGTTTTGGAATGCGCCGGATCCTTCATTGGCACGACAACCAGAGTCGTCATCGGACATTGTAGGTTGCAGGAGATGGCAAAAGGTCGAGGATGGCATTTGCCAAACGAGTCTTCCCTTCCCTGTCCGGCATGAAGATATCACAGCAGATTGGTTCAATGCCAGCTGCACGGATGAGCTCGGTGTGACAGGCATCCTGGGAATCAATCAACAGGTATCTCGCGATGTCGGTATAGATTGATGACACACCGACCACGTCGGGCCGTATGCCGAGGGCTTTCATCATTTCAGCAGCGGGTCCCTTGACGGTTTTCCCAGCAATCAGGGGAGAGACAGCGACAACCGGTGCAGCGGTTGCCTGAAGGGCTTCTGTGATTCCATTCACCTTGAGTATTGGCAAAATACTGGCCACAGGATTTGAGGGTGCGATGACCAAGAGATCAGCAAGAGAGATTGCTGTGATTGCCTCCAGTGTCGGCTTGGCGGTCTCGATTCCCTGATAATTGATCGCAAGAACCCGTGGTTCATATCGCTCACGCACAAAATATTCCTGGAAAGCCAGCCAGCCCGCCTTCGATCTGACACGGGTTTGAACCCGGTCATCTGTCGGCAGCAGAATATGTGCCGTGATCCCAAAGCTTGCAGCGATATCCCGGACAATATCGGTTGGGCGATCTCCCCGGCGAAGACGTTCTGTTCGATAGATATGCAAACCGAGATCCCGATCACCGAGAAACATCCAGGTGTTGGCCCCGAGTTCTCTCAGGACCGTCAAGGCCTGCTCGCTCTCCCCCGCAACGCCCCAACCCTGCACACGATTGATCCGGCCCCCAAGTGTATACAGCATGGTGTCGATATCGGGTGAGACCCAGAGACCATGAAACTCATCATCATCAGCAATATTGCCGATGACTGTCAATGCCACCTGCTCGAGTCCGGCAAATCCCTCAGCAAGCTTGGCACCACCAACCCCACCAGCCAGCAGCGTGACCCTGAAGTGTTCTGTCATGGCCCGGCAATCGCTCGTGCCGAAAGAAAGCCCAGTGGATTATGGGCGTGTCGATCAACGAGGGGCGCCAACTCATTCGGATCGTGATGAGCATAGACCTCAAGTGTGTCATAGACCGTCGTTCGCTGGACGGGAATGCGTCCGGCCGAACGGATCAGGTCACAGAGTTCCCGCGCTGTGATCTCTTGACCATGTTGTGAACCGGCGGCACGGGAAATGCTTTCGTTCATCAAGGTGCCACCCAGATCGTTGACACCACATGAAAGAAGCGCATGGGCGCGCGCGGCACCGAGCTTTGTCCAGCTGACCTGAATATTTCTGATTGACCCATGCAGCATGATTCGTGCCACGGCATGCATGAGATCGACTTCATCTGCCGTGGGACCGGGGCGAACCTTGTCGCGGTTATCGCGCCAAAGCGGCGAGTCATAATGCACAAAACTCAGCGGTACCAACTCGGTAAACATACCGGTCTCGTCCTGAATCGATCGTAACAGGGCGAGATGTGCCGCCCAATGTTCGGGCGCATCCACATGCCCGTACATGATCGTTGCCGAGCTCGGTATACCGAGCTGGTGGGCCGTACGAATGATCTCGACCCATTCGGCTGCAGACAGTTTGTTACGGGTTAACAGTCGGCGAATGTCTGTATCGAGAATTTCGGCAGCAGTCCCGGGCATCGACCCAAGTCCACAGGTCTTCAGATCCGCAAGGAATGCCCGATACGACGCACGACATTTACGCGCTCCGTACCATATTTCGAAGGGTGAGAAGGCATGAATATGCAAATCGGGCAAAGCAGCCTTGATGGCGCAAATGATATCACGATAAACCGTTCCTGGCATGTCCGGGTGCAGACCACCTTGCAAACACACTTCTGTCGCACCGCGTGCAACGGCCTGTTCAGCACGTAAGACAATCTCTTCGGTCGACAGCCACTCCGCTCCGTCTTCTTCGCGTCGCTTGGAAAAACCACAAAACCGACAGCCCATGTAACAGACATTGGTGAAGTTGATATTACGATTCACGACAAAGGAGACACGATTGCCGTTTTCAAATTCACGCAATAAATCAGCCACAGCAAGAACGGCGCGTTTGCTGTGTCCTCGCGCACGGAAGAGTGCGGTGCATTGTGATTCGGTGATGGTGTGACCCTCAAGGACCCGGTCGAGAATAGATTGGATTGCAGGTTCCGCCATCATCATCGCCACTCTGGTTGCCTCCTGAAGATGCCGTGCCGATTGCTTTGTGGTCATGCCGCTTCTCGACATTGTCTCCGGGCGAGCCCGTCCTCACGTACCAGCGTATTGACCCTCTTGTGGATTCCAGGTGCCATGAAGCGAGACGGTTGCCGGATATATCGCGGATAAATTGTCAGCCGTTCTTCAAGAGTAAATCCGACAGCACGGCAGCGGTCGGCCAGAGCACGAATTTCCGGCCATTCGTGGTGTGGATTGATATAATCTTGAGTGACAGGACTGATTCCACCCCAGTCATTCAAACCCGCCGCAAGGTAATGTATATGACGGGCCTCAAGATTGGGGGGTGCCTGGATACTGATTTCAGGACTCAGGATCAATCGTGCCATGGCAATGGTTCGGAGCATCTCATCGTGCGTCGGTTCAGGATGATCAGCCATGGCGATTTCCGGTTTGCGCCGAAAATTCTGGATGATGACCTCCTGAATATGGCCATATCGTTGATGAACCGCCTCGATGGCTTCGAGGGTTGCAAGCCGCTCTTCCCATGTCTCTCCTATTCCAACCAGAAGACCTGTCGTGAAGGGGACATGGGCAATCCCTGCGCGCTCAAGCGTACGGAGACGTTGTAATGGCACCTTGTCGGGGCATGCATGATGGGCTTTCCCGGTCCGCGTTAAACGCCGACTGACTGACTCCAGCATCATTCCCATCGAGGCCGACACGGGGCGCAACAATTCAATTTCATCGGGTGCCAATGTCCCGGCATTGACATGCGGCAGAAGCGATGTCTCGTCGAGAACCAACGCGCACATCGCGGCAAGGTAAGATGTCATCCGTCGGTACCCAAGAACGGCCAGACGTTCTCTTGCGACCTTGTACCGACGTTCCGGTTTTTCCCCGAGACTGAAGAGAATCTCCTTGCAACCATGAGCTTCACCCTGCCGTGCGCGTACACGGACGTCATCAGGTGTCAGGATTTGAGAGGCCGGGTCATCAGGTGTACGGGCGAATGTGCAATAGCCACAACGATCACGACACAGATTGGTCAGCGGCACAAAGATCTTGCGCGAGTAGGTGACTGTCCGTCCCCAGTACTGATCGCGCTTGGTAGCGGCACGTGCCAGCAGGGTCTTGGTGTCAGTCGCGAGGAGATAGGTGGATGGTCCGTGACTCATGCCGAACTCGCTCTGTCCATAGTGTCAAGATTTACGCGCGACCGGCCAACCCCAACTGCAAATGTTCTGGGCATGAAGCCGTCATTGCCTGCAAAATCACGGCGACGCGCTCGCCATCAATTTGCGCCCTGAACGGGCTGGAATATGCAGGACTCGAAATCCGCCATGCGCCGGTTGAGGCGCATGGCGGCGGTGTCTTGACTCTCTATTGAGGAATATCACCCTCGATACCTTCGACATAAAAATTCATGCCAAGGAGCACACCATCGTCAGCCCGTTCTCCCTCTTTTAGCCAGACCGTGCCATCCTGTCGATTGATTGGCCCTTCGAAGGAGTGCATTGTGCCCGCAACAATGGCTTCCTTGATGGCGGTAGCAGAAGCTTGCACATCCGCAGGAATACGATCGGAAAACGCACCGATTGCGACCATACCCTCCTTGATGCCATGCCACGTATCCGTCATTTCCCATGTTCCGTCGATCACTGCCTTCGTGCGTTCGATATAGTAGGGCGACCAATCATCGATAATCGAACTCAACCTGGCTGTCGGACCAAATTGTGCCATATCGGAAGCTTGGCCAAAAGCATAAATGCCGCTTTCCTCGGCGATTGTCATCGCCGCCGGTGAGTCGGTATGCTGCATGATGACATCGGCTCCCTGGTCAATCAGGGCGCGTGCGGCGTCGGCTTCTTTTGCCGGATCAAACCAGGTAAAAACCCAGACGATCTTGAATTCGACGTCAGGATTCACCTTCTTTGCGGCAAGATAGGCTGAATTGATTCCACGCACGACTTCAGGGATTGGAAAAGACGCAATATACCCGACAACATTGGTTTCGGTCATATGACCGGCAATATGTCCGATGACAGTTCGTCCTTCATAAAACCGCGCCGAATAAGTCGATACATTCGGCGCACGCTTGAAGCCTGTTGCATGCTCAAATTTGACGTTAGGGAACTTCTCTGCGACATTAATCGTTGGATCCATATAGCCAAAAGATGTTGTGTAAATCAGTTTGTGCCCCGACAGTGCCATCTGTGTCATGACCCGCTCAGCATCCGCACCTTCGGGAACACTTTCGGCATAAGATGTCTCGACCTTGTCGCCGAGCGCTTCCTCGACGGCCTGACGTCCGATATCATGTTCATGGGTCCAGCCATAATCGCCAATCGGACCCACATAGACAAAACCCACTTTAAGCGGTTCTGCCGCCACCTCGATTGGGAGGGTGAATGCCATCAGGCATACCAGTCCCCATTTTTGAAACTTATTCATTGTCTTGAGATCACTCCTTCACAGTTTGAGGTTTCATAGATGATGGCGGTTGGAAAGTGAAGCGCAGGAGAGTTGAGGTCATGTCTCAGTTTGGACACGACGTTCAGAGCGTCGGATGGAAACTCTTGCCAAGACAGGACGGTGCCTGCGCCTGGTGACGATATCGTCTTGATGAGAGCAGAATGAGCACAAGAATCGTGGCGATATAGGGTGACATTGACAGATATTCGACACCAATAGCAACTCCTGCTGCCTGCAGATTGAGCTGCAGGAGGCTCAGGCCACCAAACAGCCAGGCGCCGAGCAGGACGCGCCACGGTTTCCATGAAGCAAAAACCACAATTGCCAAGGCGATCCATCCCGCTCCGGCAGTCATCCCTTCAGTCCATTGTGGAACGCGGACCAGTGACAAATACGCACCGCCCAAACCGGCGCAGCCACCACCGACCATAATCGCCGTGACCCGGATCATTCGCACGTTGTAACCAATCGCATGCGCCGCTTCGTGGTTTTCCCCCACGGCGCGGACGATAAGCCCGGTACGGGACGCACGAAAAAACCACCAAAGGACTGGTGGCAGGATCAACCCGACGTAAAGAATGGGATCGTGGATAAAAAGAATTTCTCCGATAACGGGGAGGTCAGAGAGGATCGGGATATCAAGCTTTGGCATTGGCGGTGGCCGTATACCTGTAAACTCTGTCCCCAGAAGCGAGGCTAGTCCAAGCCCGAAAAGCGTCAGCGCCAGTCCGCTCGCAACCTGATTTCCCAACAGATATTGCGTGATGACGGCAAAAACAAGCGAGAGAATCGCACCACCCGTCATCCCAACGATGGCCCCGACCAGCGGTGACCCGGTCTTGACGGCACCGATAAATCCGCAAACCGCACCGATGATCATCATGCCTTCAACGCCGAGATTCAAGACACCAGACTTTTCGACGATCATTTCCCCGGTTGCCGCCAGAAGAATGGGCGTTGAAGCAACGAGAATGCTTGCGAATAGTGTGACAAGCGAAATTGACGAGAGATCAATCATGATGGCCGCGCAATTCTTGACCGGTTCTTGGATTGCGTATTCCACCGCATACGAAAATTGACGAGGATATCGGTTGCCAACAGGAAAAATAGCAGCATTCCCTGGAATACCAATATAGCCGCCGCAGGCAGGCCAATCATGAATTGTGCCAACTCACCTCCAATATAAGTGATCGCCATCAACAATCCGGCCAGCAAAATTCCAAGCGGGTGGAGCCGACCCAAAAAGGCAACAATGATCGCCGTAAACCCGTATCCAACGGGAAATGTCGTCGTCAGTTTACCCGCTGGTCCGGTAACCTCGAGTAAACCCGCCAATCCGGCCAGCGATCCAGAAATCCCCAGACACAGCACGATCATCAGATTGGGATTGATTCCGGCGAATTTTGCCGCCCTTGGTGCCTGCCCGGATAGGGTGACCTGAAATCCGAAGATATGACGTTTGAGAATCCAATAGCAAAAGATGACAAGCCCCAGCATAAAAAAGACACCAAAATGCATGCCGGTTCCGGCAATCAGCTCATCATTATGCGTGCTTGCGAGAGCATGAAAACTGCGGCTTTCCGGAAAATTGAATCCGATGGGGCTGCGCAAGATGCCGGTCACGAGCCCCGACAGGAGATTGATTGCGACATAAACCAGCATCAGCGACACCAGGATTTCGTTGGTGCGAAAATAGATCTTCAGAAGTGCGGGAATGAGGGCCCAGACCAGGCCACCAACAATGCCAGCCAGTCCCATCAAGGGCAGCAACCAGAAGGCTTCACTTGGATACAGGGCGAGCCCCACCGATGCCCCGGCCAGAGCCCCGATGATGTATTGACCTTCTGCACCGATATTCCAGATATTGGCGCGAAATCCATATGACAGGCCGAGCGCGATCATAACGAGGGGTGCGGCTTTCACCAGAATCTGCGGGCGCGTGTAACTGGCCACTGTGTCGTTGAAAATGGGATCCAGAAATATGACCCTGATGGCTTCAAGGGGATTTTTTCCCATCAGCGTAAACAGGGTGCCACCGGCAATCACCGTCAGAATCACGGCAAAAAAAGGCGTGATCGCACGAAAGACAGGTGACGGTTCGAGTCGCGGTTCAAGATACAGAATGAGAATTCTCCGTCCCGGTCATCAACAAGCCAAATTCGGCACGTGATGTCGTTTCTGGTGACAATGGTTCGGAGAGGATCCCTGCATGAATGACACAGATCTTGTCTGCAATTTCAAGGAGTTCATCAAGATCCTGACTGATCAGAAGAACGGCCGCACCCTCCCCGGCCATATTGATGAGCGCCTGTCGAATCGCATTGGCGGCATTGGCATCGACACCCCATGTCGGTTGATTGACAACCAGCATTTTTGGTGCCTGCAGGATTTCTCTGCCGATCAGGAACTTTTGCAGATTGCCCCCGGAAAGCGCCCTGGCAGCATGTTTGACACCCGGCATTCTGACATCGAACTGGTCAACGATCTCTTCGGCAAACCTTGTCGTCGAATCCCAGTCAACGATGCCGTTTCTCGTGAGCGATTTGCGCACACTTGCGGTCAGGAGAGCATTTTCAATGAGAGTCATGTCGATTGAAGCGGCATGACCATTCCGTTGCTCAGGAGCAAAGACGAGACCCCGTCGCCGGCGCTCATTCGTGGTCTCACCATCAATCCGTTGGTCTTCGAGCCAAATCTCGCCTGTGCTGCTGCGGCTCTCGCCGGAAATTGCGAGCATCAGTTCATCCTGGCCATTACCGGCAATGCCGGCGATTCCCAAAATCTCTCCCTTTCTGATTGATAAATTGATATCGACGAGCGCAGTGTCAAATTGTGTTTGCGATGCAACACCGAGCCCGGAAATACGAAAACATTGTTGGCCAAGCGATATCTGTTTTCGGACGGGAGCAACAATTTCAGACCCCACCATCATCGTGGCGAGGCTGAACGCAGTTTCCTCGGCCGGCAAACAGGTGTCGATGACCTTCCCGCCACGCAATATAGTCGCACGATCGCATAAATGCCTGACTTCTTCGAGTTTGTGGGAAATGTAGAGGACCGCAATCCCCTCCGATACCAGCTGCCGCAAAGTGTGAAAGAGTTTTTCAGTTTCAAACTGCGTCAAAACTGAGGTGGGTTCGTCCATGATCAGCAATTGTGGCTTTTGCAGCAGGCAACGGACAATTTCGACCCGCTGTTGTTCACCGGCGGAAAGATTCCCGACAATTTGATCCGGCGACAGTGTCAAACCGTAAAGCTCGGACAGTGACAGGATCTTGTCTGAAATTCCACTTATGGGTTCATTTTCGACACTGAGCAACATGTTTTCAGCAACGCTGAGCGCATCAAACAAAGAGAAATGTTGGAAAACCATGGCAACACCCTGAGCGCGTGCCGTGCGCGGGTCCTCAGGTGTAAATGGTTTGCTATTGAATTTCATGGATCCGGAATCCGGGCGCAGCAATCCATAGATCATTTTGACCAAGGTGGACTTTCCGGCACCATTTTCGCCCAGAAGAGCATGTATCTCCCCCGATTCAATGGCAAAACTGATGTCGTCACAGGCCTTCACACCAGGAAAGCTCTTGCTCATGGCGTCAAGTTGTAAGGTGATGTCATTCCCGTTTTTCGTGTTGGTCATGACCGTCACTTGAACATCCGGATCCAGAATTGTGGCGGACGCCCTGCAACTTCTCCTCGCCATGTATAAGTCAGTCGTTGGTCACAGGTCATCATGACGGACATGCCATCAAAGAACGCGTTGCTTGCAGAGAAACGAAGTGAGTTCACAGACTTCACCTATGACCATTGGTGATTTTCGTCAAACGGGATTATTGGTAACCTGCTCCTATCGGAAGATTGGGTAAAGACGCCACAGCAAAAGTGCCAGCTCCCGGTGACTGCGGATCGGTGACAGATGACGGTTACCCTTTCCGGGACATTGACCCATATTGGTGACGTTGATGTCCTGTTCTATCAAACGCCGGAATTGTTGAGATGACGGTCTGGATTCTCGGGATTTGATATGAGATGATACACACGGGCTGCCTTGTCGCAAAGAACAGTTCTGTTGCGTGCCTTATGAGATGATCGCATAGACGGACTTGCGCTAGTGGCATACGTCATCTTGACCTTTTGATTGACGTGACCAACAGTGCCCACGACAGAATCGCGTGGTATGGAAGGGGGATTCTTGATGTTGGCTGTATTGAACCTTGTCGAGCGAATTTTTGATCGCATTGATCGTGCAATTGCACCCTGGCTGTTGCCGGCACTGGCACGATTTGTTTTTGCGGCAACTCTCGCTGTCTATTACTGGAAGTCAGCTGCGAGCAAGCTCGGCGACGGAATTTTCTCACTGAGCGTTGGTGCTTATGCACAGATTTTTCCAAAGGCCATGGAAGCCGCAAGCTACAATCCAGCGAATTTGTCGTTTCCGGGATTGCGCGCATTGATTGTTTATGCCGCGACCTACGGCGAATTTATTCTTCCCTTTCTGATCATCGTTGGACTTTTGACCCGGCTTGCCGCTCTGGGAATGATTGGCTTTGTCACGGTGCAGTCAATCGTTGATATTACGGGGCATGGTCTCAGTGAAAAAAGCATTGGTGCCTGGTTTGATAATGTTCCCGATTCATTGATTCTGGACCAACGTGCATTCTGGATTTTCCTGCTGCTCTTCATCGTTGCGAAAGGAGGTGGGTCGCTGGCGATTGATCGACTCTTGATCGATAACCGACGTCAAGAACGCTCTGAGAACAGTTCATAGGCCCTCACCGCCAAAGACGGACCCGTTGTTCCTGGCCGATGCTCACAATGAAATCTATCCTGTCGAATACAGCAATTTGAGGATCGGTTTTGCAGAATTGAGTCAACTCATGGAGTTTGAGCTGATCGATGATTTCTTCAGAATCTCATTGAATTCACGCCATTCTCGTGGAGACATACCCGAATCTTGCTGGCTGACATCTTCACCGTCAAGCATTCTTCTGAGGCAGTTCAACTGGGCGGCAGAAAGATGGGCACCACCAATCTCATAATCGGTAAAGGCGGACCATGCCAGCGGTACCCACTGGCCAATAATTTGACCAATGGTTTCGGCGTAAACACGGATTTCGTACTGCGCATGCGCGTCAGCGCGCAAGGCAACAAATCTGAAGAGATTATGTAAATCCGTCTTCCAATACCATTGCGTGTAGATATTGGCTGGCAGGTTCATCCGCGCAAGTTCGCGTGCCAGACCGGTTTTTCCTTCATCCGATAGCAATTCCTCATAGTGATTATAGGCCGTTGCTGCATCCTCCCGGAATGTTGCAATCACGGATTCCGCCTCATCAGGCGGGAGGAGTTGTTCCCTCCCCTGCGCATTTCCTGTTGACTGTGCCGCCAAATTATCGGGCGAAGGAATGTAGAATTCTTTGTCGAGGATTGAATAGCGTGCGGAATATTCATTGACATTCGCGGTTCGATGGCGAATCCATTGGCGTGCGACAAATATCGGCAGTTTGACATGCAGTTTGATTTCGCACATTTCGAACGGGGTCGTATGTCGGTGTCGCATCAGGTAGCGAATCAACCCCTCATCGTCGTGCGCTTTCTTGGTCCCGGCCCCATAGGAAACGCGTGCCGCCTGCACAATCGATGAATCGTTCCCAAGATAATCGACAACACGCACAAATCCATGATCAAGCACCGGTTGAATTTGATAGAGAATGTCTTCAAGACCGGCGCTCACGGCCCGCCGAGTGGGTCGAGACTCCCCTCTCTGTGCTTCGATTTGCGCCAGCTGATCCGCACTGATTGCCATTTTCAATTCATCTCTGTTTGTGGTGCCATGTCTGCCTGTCACACCGAGTCACCTGCATCGACGAATCTGTGTGTGAGCAAGTTGACTTGACTGGTATCATTTGCTGATCGCATTTATGAACTGGCAGGCTGGTCAACGAAAGAAAGACAGAACAGTGGGAATCAAATATCTTCATACGATGGTACGCGTCCTTGATTTAGACGTATCAATCGCATTCTACAAACTCCTTGGCCTCGTGGAAACGCGTCGAGTCGACAATGAAAACGGAAGGTTTACATTGGTATTCCTGGCTCCGCCCGATCAACCGGGCTGTCCACTTGAACTGACATACAATTGGGATGGCGACCCCGGCTTGCCGTCCGACAGTCGCCATTTTGGCCACCTCGCCTACGAGGTTGATGATATCTACGAACTTTGTCGGCACTTGCTGGACAATGGCGTGACCATCAATCGACCTCCGAGGGATGGCCATATGGCTTTTGTTCGCTCTCCTGACAATGTGTCGATTGAACTGTTGCAACGTGGTGAATCACTCCCGGCAGAAGAACCCTGGACAAGCATGCCAAATTCAGGTGCCTGGTAAGCTCTCTCAGTCGAACGCAGAGACAGGTCATTCTATTGATACGATGTCAGACACATCGGGTCATGAACGATTGCAAGAGACCCGGACACCTACAGACAAGTTGTTGATTGAGAGCCAGGATGAGCCGGTCGTCGACCCAGTTTGCGTCAAAATGACAGGAAGGTCTGGTCTATTTTCTCAATCAGTCATGAGAACTGATGCCTGACGCCGGCACGTGAGCCGAAAGGCTTTGGTTCTCCCAGTTCGCACGATCCTTTTCGGTGCACCTTCGTCGAACATGAAGACACAACGCGATGCGACCCTTTCAAAGTTGGCAGATTCTTGTGACCTCGTGATACGACAGGCCCGCTGCACCCGTCTTTGACACGATTGGCCGCGTATCACGGCTTCATACCCATTATCGTGTGATCGTGTCGTGCCAGAGCCAGAGCGGCATCTTTTTGCGCGTTGGCAATGCACAGATCACTCTTTTTTCTGAACGCATTGCTTTTCACCCTGAATCACCGGCGCCAATGATCGTATGGCGTGGAATGGCTTGGGTGATTTAGGGTTGAAATACAAAAAGGTGATTTAGGGTTGAAATACGAGAAAGGAACTGTATTTTCCAATACAGTTCCTTTGGGAAATATGGCGATAAAGGCGCGCGGAATAAACGGATCGGACCCGGGGGCGGTACCCGGCGGCTCCACCAGATCTTCATCATTGGCGAAGAGTGCGGGGCCGAAACAGGATCGACGAACGCGTAAAGGCGGCAGCTTTCGCTCGGTGGGGAACCGCCGTTATCGGTCCAATCTGCACAATTGCCAATGACAATCGTGCTCCGCTCGCCCTCGCTGCGTAAGCCAGCGCGGAAACGCGGAACCATTAGCCCGGTGCTCTAGCATGCACCGGCGGGGTTGCAGGCACCCGGCAACAGAAGCCTGCATATGTTCTTGATCTCATCAACTGCTCGATACAGGTCACAAACCCATACCATGTTGAGACAAAGTGAGAGTTCGCCGTGAACGCCATCAATTATTCTGAATTTATGGCCGTTGCCCTTCACAATATGGTCTTGTCGATCCTGAAATCTGTCGAGACCGGAGGGCTTCCCGAGACAAACTATTTTGTCATGACTTTTCGTACCGACCATCCCGGGACAGAACTGCCGGATTGGTTGCGGGCAGAATATCCACACGAGATGCAGATCGTCATGCAGCACTGGTTCGCAGACCTGCGTGTCGGTCAGGCAGGATTCTGGGTGACATTGAATTTCAACAACAATCCCGAAACCATCTATGTTCCCTCTGCTGCGCTGACCAGTTTTGCCGATCCGGCAGCCGGGGTTCAATTCAAATTCCTGTCATCAAATGCGAAATCGGATTCCTCTGCGCGGGTGTCGGGCGATGGTGACGCCCCACAGGCTGACGGAAATGACGAAGACAGGGGGGATCAAGGGGTTCCGGCCCAGGTGTTGAGTTTAGATCAGTTTCGTAAAAATACGGACTGAATTTCCATAAAATCTTTCAGACAGTCCGGTATGAGGTATGCAAATGGCACACTCCCGAATCGAATCCGATAGTTTTGGGGATATAGAGGTTCCCGCAGATCGTTATTGGGGTGCGCAGACACAGCGTTCCATCAAGAATTTTCCAATCGGCTGGGAGCAGCAACCTTTATCAATTGTCCATGCTCTGGGGCGAATTAAACAGGTCGCTGCACAGGTCAATATCGAATTCAATCTCCTCGACAAGGATATTGGAACCACTATTGCCGAAAGCGCGGCTGAAGTCGCCGCAGGGCAACTCGACGACCATTTTCCGCTTGTTGTCTGGCAAACCGGATCAGGTACGCAGTCCAATATGAATGCGAACGAAGTCATTGCCAATCGGGCAATTGAGAAACTGGGCGGCAAACTTGGTTCCAAAACACCGATACATCCCAATGATCACGTCAATCTCTGTCAATCTTCGAATGATACCTTTCCGACGGCGATGCATATCGCTGCTGTTGCAGATATCCACGATAATTTACTGCCAGCGCTGAATGAATTCGAAAATGCGCTGGCCGCCAAGCAGGAGGCCTTTTCAGATATCATCAAGATTGGCCGCACCCATACTCAAGATGCAACGCCGCTCACGCTTGGACATGTATTTTCCGGTTATCGAAGTCAGGTTAGTCTCGCTCAGAAACGGATTTTGTCCTCGCTCAAGAATCTTTATTCTGTGGCACAGGGCGGGACTGCTGTCGGAACCGGTGTGAATGCGCATGAGGGCTGGGCGGATCGTTTTGCGGAACGCCTTGCGGAAGTGACAGGGTTTCCGTTCCGCACGGCACCGAACAAGTTTGAAGCCCTTGCTGCACATGATGCGATGGTTGAGATGTCAGGTTCACTGAAGACAGCAGCAGCATCTGGATTCAAAATTGCCAATGATATCCGCCTGTTGGCTTCGGGACCCCGGTGCGGACTTGGTGAATTATTGTTGCCGGAAAATGAGCCCGGTTCCTCAATCATGCCGGGTAAAGTCAATCCAACGCAAACGGAAGCGGTCACGCAGGTTTGTATTCAGGTCATGGGTAATGACACCGCCATCGGCATGGCCGGTAGCCAGGGACATTTCGAGTTAAATGTCTACAAGCCAATGATTGCCTATAATCTTTTGCAGTCAATCCGTCTTCTTGGCGACGTGCTGACAAGCTTTACCCGGAACTGTGTTGTGGGAATCGAAGCGAATCAGGAGCGAATTACAAAGTTACTCAATGAGTCGCTGATGCTTGTGACCGCGCTCGCACCTGAAATCGGTTATGACAATGCGGCAAAAGTTGCCAAGGAAGCCCATCGTAAAGGCACCACACTCGAACAGGAAGCGGAACATCTGGGCTTTGTGAGTGCCGCCCGCTTCCGAGAGATTGTCCGTCCCGAAAAAATGATTGGTCCTCGTCAGTAGGATATATCCAAACCGTGTCATATCGCCCCTCTGTCTCGATCGAGGAGCTTTGATGCACGAAAACGGATGCACGTCTTGTGTTGCCGTGTCAATTTCGCGACATGTGTGACGCCATGCCGGAGAGCACGGCGAAAATCAAGATTCTCAAGGTCGCTGTGTTTGGCGTATGATGATCTGTATTGAACTCTTCCTGGCGCTGAAAACAATCAACAGCTGGGGAAAAGATAAGGCAGCAAGACCTGGCGATTGCACGGGTGTTTTTTGAAAGCACGCGGGCGGCTAACCCACGAGGGCAAGAGCCGGAAAAGCCTCGAGGAGCCAATAGGATATAGTGGCAAATTGTCCAGAGACGAGAAGCAGGCCGACGGCCACCAGCAGAAGTCCTGTCGCACGCTCAATCAACCCCATCCAGGGTTTGAGTTTTTGCATGTAGTTGATGGATGTTTCAATGAAAATTGCTGCCAGGATGAAAGGCACACCGAGACCCAAAGCATAGAATGCAAGAAGAGTTGCCCCCTGGACGAGAGATTCCTCCTGAGCGGCAAGCGAAAGGACAGTCCCAAGAACGGGACCGATACAGGGTGTCCAACCAAATGCAAAAGCAAGTCCAAGCACAAAAGCACCCACGAAGTTGCCACCCTTGATCCTGAATTGCAGTCGGGCTTCGCGGGCAAGGATAGGCAGACGAAATATGCCGAGGAAATGGAACCCAAAAAAAACAATGACGATTCCCGCGATTTGCCCGAGAAGGACCTGATGTCGCAGAAAGTAGATTCCAAAGGCTGTTGCCGCGATTCCAAGTAGCAGGAAGACGCATGATAATCCAAGGACGAAGCCCACGGCGGTTTTGAGAGCGGTGCCACGTGCATGACCCGCAGTATATTCACCAAACGACAGACCACTGACATAGGCAAGATAGGCCGGAACGATCGGCAGCACACAGGGAGAAATGAAACTGACGAATCCGCCGCTGAGTGCAATCAGGATACCAACAGTCAGGCTGGCGTCAAAAATTTCCAAGGCAAACAAGGTGTAGCCCCGATCAATCTGGGATTTCTGCGCAGGTGCGCCATTCAAGCTTGGTTCCTAAGGTGTCGGGATCACATCTTCGACCCTGATCTGAACCCGTACGCATATCCAATTTGGACAAGTGGGTGTCGGGGTCGTAACGTAGGCTGATGTCCATGACCAAACAACTCGATGCCACCGGTCTGCAATGCCCGCTTCCTGTATTGCGAATTCGTAAGTTCCTGCAGGGACTCGAGTCCGGGGACAGATTGACCGTCATTGCCGATGATCCCGTGGCAGCCATTGATGTGCCGCATTTTTGCAGCGAACAAGGACATGCACTGATTGCAGTTTCCGAAATCGAGAGTGGCATTCGTTTCGAAATTCAAAAAAAGTGATGGGGCCTCGCCCGGCAGAGCAAGGCTTGACGATACAAGAAATCATCTCTTTCTCAGGCAGCTTCTTGATTCAAATTGTTGTGTCGTGACTCCGACAGGTGATCAAGTAATTCATCGCGCCGTGCCAAGGCACGATGAAAATTTGCCTCCCAAACCGGGCCAAATCCGCGTACCGAGAGCGGTAATTCGGCTAATTCCCGTGCCGCCTCCGTGCCCTGCAACCCGACATTGTCGAGCAACATTGCCATATCGCGTTCATAAATCCGCACCAGCTTGCGTTGCAATTGACGCTCTTTGCCGTAACCGAACGGGTCGAGGCGGGTATTGCGCAGAAATTTCAATTTTGCCAACAATGAAAACACCTTCAATATCCACATGCCAAATTCACGCTTCTCTGGTCGTCCATTTGCCGAATACGTTGTCAGAATGGGGGGAGCCAGGCTGAATGACATACGAAATTGACCTTCAAATTCGCGGCGCACCAGTTTTTCAGTCTGCAAATGAAGGCGTGCCACCTCATATTCGTCCTTGATTGCCAGAAGCTTGTGATAGTTCAGTATGACCGCGTCTTCGAGTGGTGAGGACTCGAATTGCTCAACCAGATCCTGATAACGGCGCGCCAATGCATGACCGCTATGGTCAATGAGGTGTTGCCGACGATATTCATAAGGAGTGATGTTTCGAATTGGCGCAATCGGCTGTGGCAGATTGTCCTGGAGCGCTGTCGAATCCGCTGCCCACCATCGGCCAATGGCAAAGGCCATCAAATTGTCATTAACCGCAGTCCCGTTCAAGCGGATAGCCTGTTCCAGAGCCTCCAGTGAAAGCGGCAGTTGGCCGCGTTGCCAGGCGGCCCCCAACAGCAGAATGTTGGCGTATATCGAGTCGCCGAGAATCGTTCGGGCAATCCAGGTTGCGTCCAGCATCAGAATCCGATCGTCTCCCAACTCCTGAAACAACCGTTGGCGAAGTTGTTGGCCGGGGATTGTGAACTCCGCATCGCGGGCAAAGTCACCCGTCATGGTTTCATGACTATTGACGACCATCCCGGTTCGACCCGACTCACACATCGCCAGAATCTCTGTTCCAGCAGTTACAATCAGGTCGCCTCCAATCACGCAATCCGCTTCCGAGATGGCGACGCGTATGGCGGAAATGTCCCGAGGATGTTGGGCAATGCGACAGTGAATGCAGACAGCCCCACCCTTTTGTGCCAGCCCCGCCATTTCAATCATCCCGACACCCTTACCATCGAGATAACCCGCCATGCAGAGAATGGCCCCAATGGTAATGACACCTGTCCCCCCGACTCCGGTGATGACAATATTATGTGTATTCCTGATGGCCGGGAGTGATACCGGAGGGAGTTCAGGAATTCGGAGGTCTGCGGGTTGGCTCCGGCGCAACTGCGCACCTGACAGCATCACGAATGAGGGGCAGAATCCGTCGAGGCAACTAAAGTCCTTGTTGCAACTGGACTGGTCAATGGCGCGTTTGCGACCGAGTTCGGTTTCCAGTGGAACCAGTGACACACAATTTGATTGTTTGCCACAATCACCGCATCCTTCACAAATCTCAGGATTGATAAAGATCCGCTTGTCCGGATCGTCAAAGGTCCCGCGCCGCCGCCGTCGCCGCTTTTCTGCCGCACAGGTCTGCACATAAATGATGGCAGTCACGCCCTCTATCTCACGAAATTGCTGCTGAACCTGTTCGAGGCGAGCTCTCTCATATTTTTCAATGCTGTCAGGAAATTCTGTAAAATCAATATATTCCTTTGAATCATAGACAAGCGCAATCTTCTTCACACCGATCGCATCCAACTCGCGTGCGACAATTGCCGGCGTGAGCCCGCCATCATTCAATTGGCCGCCGGTCATTGCAATGGCATCATTGTACAAGAGTTTGAAAGTCATCGTGGTCTGCGCCGCGACCGCAGCACGGATTGCCATGATGCCCGAGTGATTGTAGGTGCCATCGCCCACATTCTGAAAAATATGGTTGCGGCGCGAAAACGGGGCTTCACCAATCCAGTTGGCACCCTCTCCGCCCATATGGGTGAAACCAATTGTGTCCCGATCCATCCATTGGACCAGATAGTGACAGCCGATACCGGCATAGGCGCGGGAACCCTGCGGCACATGGGTCGAGGAATTATGCGGACAGCCGGAGCAAAAATAGGGTCGACGGCTGATGAGTGAATCGGAATGCTTTGGTGCGCTGATACGCTCGAGTCGCTCCACAGCCGCCTGGATATCTTCGGAAGCGCGTCCCTCACGCATCAGAATCCTGCCAATCTTGCGGGCAATCAACACGGGGTCAAGGATGAAGTGGGAAGGAAACAATTCCTCACCATTGTCGCCATAATGTCCATAAACGCGACGATCTTTGCGCGAATTGAAGATGATATCCTTGACTTGCGATTCAATCAGTTTGCGTTTCTCTTCAATGACAACAATCAATTGCAAACCATTCGCCCAGTTGCGCAATCCATGCGGTTCCATTGGCCACGTCATTCCCACCTTCAGGGTGGTGATACCCAGTCGCCGGGAAACAGCTTCATCAATTCCCAGAAGTTGCATGGCATGCAGCAGGTCGAGCCAGCTTTTTCCCGCTGCAACGAATCCAATTGCTGCGCCGGGTAAACCATGAACCCGGTGATTAATGTTGTTGGCTTCGGCATATTTCACGACGGCACGATGCCGCACACCCATGACGCGCCTTTCCTGATCCCTTGGCGTATCAATCAGTCTGACATTCAACCCCCCGGGGGGCATGTCAAAGTCGGGAGAGATGAAGTTGAATTCATTGACATCACATTTTACGACTGAAGTGGCTTCGATGACTTCTTTGACGCATTTGATTCCCACCCAATTGCCGGAAAAGCGTGATAACGCGTAGCCAAAGAGTCCGAATTCGATGACTTCCTGAACCCCTGCGGGAGACAGTACCGGAATATAGCAGTCCACCAACGTCCCTTCGGACTGATGCAGGGTCGTGGAACTTTCGCCGGTATGATCGTCGCCAAGGGCCATAACGACACCACCAAAGCGCGACACACCCGCGCAATTGGCATGCCGCAAGACATCACCTGAACGGTCAACTCCGGGGCCCTTGCCGTACCACAGGCCAAAGACCCCATCATGATGGCCTTCGCCGCGCAATTCAGCCTGTTGTGTCCCCCACAATGCCGTCGCTGCAAGGTCTTCATTCAAGGCGGGATGCAATTGGATGCGTGCTTGTCCCAGTTCCTGGCTCGCCGCGGACATTTGAAAGTCCACGGCGCCAAGCGGCGAACCGCGATATCCGGTCACATAACCGGCGGTGTCCAAACCTGCCTGCTGGTCACGCGCGCGCTGCATCAATACGAGACGGACAAGCGCCTGTGTGCCGTTCAGCAAAGCAGTGGTACAGGAAAGGTCGTATCGGTCGGCAAGCCGAACCTTCTCCAATCCCACAGCAGCCCTCTTCAAAATGTCGTAAATTTCATACAAAACTAATTCGGATGATTGACAAATTGAAGCCCAATCACGAATTTTGAAACATATCCGCTCTGTGATGTTTTCGATTTCGGCCAGGTTGTGAGAGAATTCTATGGATTGGGACAAGTTGAGAATTTTCCATGCGGTGGCTGAGGCCGGAAGTCTGACACGCGCTGCTGATACGCTCAGGCTCAGCCAGTCGGCGATGAGCCGCCAGATCAGTGCACTTGAAGAGACGTTGTCAACCACCCTTTTCCACCGCCATGCCCGTGGTCTTCTGTTGACTGAACAGGGCGAATTGCTTTTTGCAACGACAATCGCCATATGTTCACGCCTCGATTCCGCCGTTGCACGGCTACGCGATTCTCAGGACAAGATCTTCGGTGAGTTACGTGTGACCTCATCGGTGGATTTTGGCACTTTGTGGTTGGCGCCCCGCCTTGAATCTCTCTATCGGGCGGCACCACGCATCAAGATTGATCTGATCCTTGAACAGCGCGTGCTGGATTTAACGATGCGAGAGGCCGATATCGCGATCCGGATGAAAGAACCTTCGCAGGCTGACCTTATCCGCCGCAAGTTGATGTCAGCGCAAATGCGTTTGTACGCCACCCGATCCTATCTCAGGACCTGTGGTGAGCCACGCAATGAAGAGGATTTGGCTGACCATCGAATCATCTGCCAGGGCGGGAGTCGTCCGCCCGACAGCATTACCCAACGATTCGTCGACAGAATTTTTACAGGAAATATTTCTTCGTATCTGACCGTCAACAACTACTATGGCGTATTGCAAGCTGTGCAACACCATCTTGGTATCGGTGTGCTTCCAGATTACCTTGAAAAGCACTGCCCAGACCTCAAGCCGATACTGGCCGATCTTCACTCAGAAGACATCCCTGTTTACCTCGCATATCCACTCGAATTACGGGACTCCAAACGTATTCGGGTCTTCAGGGAATTTGTCTTGACAGAAGCCGGAATTAAGCCATGAGATCGAAAAGGCAATATTCTTCACCGAATTTACGCCACGGCCATCCATCGCATAATCGCAAGGTTTTTCGCTCAAACCGGATTCATCTTACCGCGTCGAAATGGATGATTCAGAATGGCATGATTGTTGCGCGTGGATTGTCGTCGCCTTGCGCGTGCGCGCCGCGCATTCTAGAATCCTCTTCATACAGGAGGAACCCGTATGCCCGTCGAAGCTTCTGAAATCAGCAAACGAATTGAGAATGCGCTTCCCGGATCGAAGGTCACGATCACGGATTTGGCGGGGGATGGGAACCATTATGCAGCGGAAGTCATTTATGCCGGTTTCAAGGGCATGAATCGTGTCCAGCAGCAACGCGCTGTCTATGCTGCTCTCGAAGATATTATGAGCGGCCCGAATGGTGACTTGCATGCCTTGGCGCTCAGCACAAAAGAGTCGGAGTAAGAGATGTCAGAAGATATCCAGAACGAAATTCAGCAACTGGTCAAAGATAACGATGTGGTATTGTTCATGAAGGGAAATCGGGGCGTGCCACAATGCGGATTCTCTTCCCGTGTCGTTTCAGTTCTCAATTATCTGGAAGTTACATATTCAGATGTCAATGTCCTGGAAAATCCAAGGATACGCGAGGGAGTCAAGCAATTCTCTGAATGGCCGACGATCCCGCAACTTTATGTGAAAGGTGAATTCATCGGCGGTTGTGATATTATCACCGAAATGACTCTTTCGGGTGAACTCGAGACCCTGTTCGACAATCATTCCATCACATACAGCAAAGAAGCGTCAACGCGATTGCGGGAACATAACAGTTGACAGGGCATAAGATCACACGCCCATCAGGTTAACTGTCAGGTGACTGACTTGCCGCTTGCCGCATCAGCACTGTCACCAAAAATTTCTTCCAATCTGCCGGCCACGACTTCGGAGGAATTGGCGAGCCGCTCAAGAGCGGCAACTGCATCTGGATCCGGCAGTGCATTTTTCTGTCTGAGTGTCGCAAGAGACTCTTTCAATGCCAAGATTTCGCTCTGGAGTTTATTGACTTCATCTTTCAGATCGACTGACCTGTCAGCGAGTCTGAAAGCTGCCAGCAGCAATTGATTGGCCGGAGTGAGTCGATCCTGTTGCTCGGGAGTCAGTTCATGGACTGCCGCCTGGAGGGCAACGGCAGCTTTTTTTGCCGCTCCCAACTCCGAGTCGCTGGATGTCACCGTGAATTTCCGACCACCCGCCATGATTTTGAATTCATGCATGATCAAGTGAATCCAATAATGGGGTTAATTCTGCGAGAATCTCATCCAACTCCTTGCGATCGCGCAACCTGGCGTCGCGCAGACTGACAAGTTCGGTTTCAACATTCTGGAGTCGTTGGACCTCTTGCTCCGCTTTTTCCAGAAGCAATCGATATTCAGCGGCTTTACGCCGTTCTACGCCAAGCTCAGCGGCCAGTTTTTCCACTTCTTCAATCGCTGCCTTGTTGCATGAATCAACTGCCGCTGTCATACGGCGACAAGCGGAATCAATTCGATCAATTAAATCAGTAGTTTTTTTATCCATGCCGGCCTAATCCAACGCACTGTGCACCCGCTATATTGCTAGCGCTGGTAACGCAACAAAAACGCAGTTAGGGATCCTTGGTGATTCTGCCTGCCGCCTTATACGCCTCGTCCCGGTTGTTTGTCCCCACCCTGCAGTCAATATCTGCCGTCAACAGAATTTGGGAGCCATCATTTGGAACTATCTGATCTCATCAACCGCCATCCTGATCTCATCAACCGCCATCCTGATTACTGGGAGCGCGCCTGCGCGCTGCGTGCCATTTCGATGGATGCTGTGCAAAAGGCCAATTCGGGCCATCCGGGCATGCCAATGGGGATGGCAGATGTGGCAACGGTCTTGTTCGAAAAACATCTGAGATTTCTTGCATCTGAACCTGACTGGCCGGATCGTGACCGGTTTGTCCTGTCGGCAGGCCACGGATCCATGCTGCTTTATGCATTATTGTATCTGACCGGTTACAGCCAGTTCACCCAGGATCAACTCAAGAGATTTCGTCAACTTGGATCGCTGACGCCGGGCCATCCCGAATACGAATCCGGTAGTGGTGTTGAAACCACGACAGGTCCTCTCGGTCAGGGATTTGCGAACGCGGTTGGGATGGCCATTGCCGAAGAATCGCTACGCAGTCAATTTGGGCCCAAACTGGTTGATCATCGAACCTATGTTCTTGCCGGCGATGGATGTCTGATGGAAGGAATCAGCCACGAAGCTGCAGGGTTGGCGGGTAAACTCAAGCTTTCAAGGCTCATCGTTCTCTTTGATGACAATAATATCTCCATTGACGGCCAGGTGTCGCTGGCAGATGTGACGGACCAATTGGCGCGTTTTCAGTCCTATGGCTGGGATACGCAGACGTGCGACGGACATGACCCTGATGCGATTGATGCGGCATTGGTGGCAGCCAAATCAAGCCGTCGACCTTCCCTGATCGCATTCAAGACGATTATTGGCTTTGGCTCTCCCAACAAGCAGGGCACCGCAGCGGCGCATGGGAGCCCGCTTGGAGACAGCGAAATTCAAGAAACAAAATCTGCCTATGGCTGGCCGCATGAACCATTCAAAATTCCTGCCCACATTATTGACGCATGGCGCGAAACCGGAAGACGCGGTGGGAGCGAGAAACTGGCGTGGCAACAACGCGTCGATGAACTCTCACCCAAGCTGCGCAATCGATTTGTTGAAACACTGAATGGTGACTTGCCGAAGCGGCTCAATTCTGAATTTGATCGCTTGAAGAAAGCCGCTGCAGGATCCCCGAGGCCGATTGCAACGCGTCAATCTTCTGAACTTGTTCTGTCTGCAATCAATCCTGTTTTGCCGACCATGATCGGCGGCTCGGCGGATCTGACGGGATCAAATAATACCCGCACTGCGGATCTGGGAATATTCTCTGACACCAATCGAGCCGGACGATACATCCATTATGGTGTGCGCGAACATGCCATGGCCGCAGCCATGAACGGAATGGTCTTGCATGGCGGAATCCGCGCCTATGGGGGGACATTTTTATGTTTTGCTGATTATGCCCGTCCGGCAATCCGTCTCTCTGCATTGATGGGGATCCCCGTTATTTATGTGATGACCCATGATTCTATCGGTCTTGGCGAGGACGGTCCGACACATCAACCGGTGGAACATCTTGCCATGCTCAGAGCGACACCACAATTACGGGTGTTTCGGCCTTGCGATACGGTTGAAACAGCAGAGTCGTGGCAATTGGCACTGCAATCAAAGGATATGCCGAGTGTCCTGGTCTTCACACGTCAACCCTTACCCACCGTTCGGCAGGAGCATACGCGGGCCAATTATTGTGAACGGGGCGGTTATATCCTTGCCGAGTCTGAGGCTTCCCGCCGCGTGATTCTACTGGCAACCGGTTCAGAGATCTCGGTGGCCATGGCGGCGCGCCACTTGCTGGAAGAAGGCGGAATCGGCACACGTGTCGTTTCCCTACCCTGTTGGGAACTCTTCGCTGCACAAGATATAACTTATCGTAAGCGCGTGCTCCCACGAGGTCCCGTGAGAATCGGCATCGAAGCCGGGGTTCGCACTGGCTGGGAACAGTGGTTATGCGGCGAAAGAGGAAGTGCACAGACATCCGCATTCATTGGAATGGATGGTTTTGGTGCATCGGCGCCGGCTGGGCAGCTCTTCAGTCACTTCGGCATCACGGCAGAAGATGTCGTGCGACAGGCAGAGCTTTTACTGTCATGACATTCATTGACAGAAATCCAGATCAGGATGCGCGGAGTCAATAAATTGCAACCGTATGGATCAGGGAAAAGGAAATGACATTTACACTCGGAATCAACGGGTTCGGGCGAATTGGTAGAAATATACTGCGGGCGCTTTCAGAATCGGGTCGCACCGATCTCCGTGTCGAGGCGATCAATGATCTGGCTCCGGTCGAGTCTCTCGCTCATTTGCTGGAATTCGACTCGGTGCACGGTCGGTTTCCAACAGATATCAAGGTCGGCAGTGACAGTATTGATCTGGGTGGTGGTCCGATCAAGGTGACATCCTTGCGTGAACCTGATGCCTTGCCATGGGATGGTGTCGATGTGGCCCTGGAATGCACCGGGTTTTTCACCAGCCGCAGCGTTGCAGCACGGCATTTGGCGAATGGGTCCAGGAAGGTTCTGGTTTCCGCTCCGGCAACCGAGGCCGACAAGACCATCGTTTTTGGTGTCAATCATACCAGTATTGATTCACAGGACCGCGTCATTTCCAATGCATCCTGTACCACCAATTGTCTGGCACCGGTTGCAATGGTTTTGGCCGAGACCGTTGGAATCAAGAGTGGCTTCATGACGACGGTCCATAGCTATACCGGCGATCAACCGGCACTGGATGCAATCCACAAAGATCTTTATCGCGCGCGCGCGGCGGCACTGTCGATGATTCCCACTTCGACCGGCGCGGCACGCGCCGTCGGACTGGTGTTGCCTGAGCTGGCAGGTAAACTGGATGGTGTGGCAATCCGCGTGCCCACACCCAACGTCTCACTTGTCGACTTGACCTTCCTGCCCCGGCAGGAAACAACCGCAGAAATCATCAATTCACATATCAAACAGGCGGCGAAGGGTGCATTGGAAGGTATCCTCGGTTATACCGAAAAGCCAAATGTGTCAGCGGACTTTAACCATGACCCGCGTTCATCAATTTTTCATGCTGATCAGACAAGAATGATGCAGGGAGGCCTGTGTCGCGTTTTGGCCTGGTATGACAATGAATGGGGTTTCTCCAATCGAATGTTGGATACAGCTGGCTACATGGCGAAGCTTTCGTAGGGACAGAAGATTGAGAAAGCGGACATGGCAACGTCTTGATGATCTGGATCTCGCTGGAAAACGTGTGCTGGTCCGTGTCGACTTCAATGTCCCGATTCACGATGGACATGTGACGGACTCAACCCGAATCAAGCGCAGTCTGCCAACCATAAAAACCATTCTGAATCAGGGTGGGTTGCCCATCCTGATCTCCCATCTTGGTCGTCCACGGTCAAGATCCGATCGAAACTGCTCGCTTGCCGCCATTGTCCCCTACCTGGAGACAATCGCACAGGTCCCGGTCGCGTTTTGCCCTGAAACAGTTGGCCCAACGGCCGAGGCGGCCTCCCGGGGCTCCCCGAGCGGCACGATTCTTCTGCTGGAAAATCTCCGCTTTGATCCGCGGGAAATGCAAAATGATGACAGTTTTGCCGCGTCGCTGGCGCGTCTTGGTGATGTCTATTGCAATGATGCGTTTTCTGCCTCGCATCGCGCCCATGCTTCGATCACAGCCATTGCAACCCGGCTGCCCGGTTGTGTTGGCCGCTTGATGGAGGTCGAACTCAACGCACTGGAATCAGCCTTGTCGACGCCTGAACGACCGGTGATCGCCGTGATCGGCGGTGCCAAGATTTCAACAAAACTCCAACTGATCGACAATCTGCTTGATCAAACGGATATTTTGGTCGTGGGTGGTGCGATGGCCAACAGTTTTCACATGGCGCGCGGTTTCCCAACGGGTCGATCGTTGACGGAGCCTGAATTGCTGTCCACGGCACGCGAGATTCTGGCCAAAGCGGCGCAGATCCCTTGCCAATTGGTCTTGCCCTCGGATTCAATAATCGCTGCAGACATGGAAGCGGGCACCGAATCAAGGGAAGCAGATTTGTCTGACTGTCCGGATGATATGATGATACTGGACATTGGAAACAAGACTGTCGGGCAAATTGCCCGGTTGATCAAACAATCCCGGACATTGGTCTGGAATGGACCCCTCGGTGCATTCGAGATTCCCCCCTTCGACGCAGGCACCCGCTCCCTTGCACTGTTGGCCGCGCAACTGACGCGGGCCGGGCAATTACGAACCTATGCGGGCGGCGGTGATACTGTCGCGGCACTGAATCATTGCGGCGCTGCCACAGATTTTACATATGTTTCAACTGCCGGTGGTGCGTTTCTGGAGTGGATGGAGGGTCAACAACTTCCCGGAATTGTCGCTTTGGGAAAACACACTCCACGCGCCGATGGTGCCCTTTCCGCCAGCGGCCGCCTTCGCGTGAACGGACAGAAAGTCCCGTGACAACAAGGCCTTAACAGCCCGTCCCGGCCTGCTCCGCCGCGCGGCTTCTTCGACGAAACGCTGCCGCAGCTGCTTCCTGCATTATCGGCCAGCCGCGCGGCCCGAACAGGGAGCCGTGAGCATGACCAAGAAATCCACCTTTGCCCGGCGCGTCCGCGCCGCCAGACCCCGCGCTACGAAATAGGAAGTCCGCGACGACGTGGTGAGCGGACTCGCACTGACTGTCCAGCCCACCGGAACTCGGAGGGTGCGGCCCAGATATATTGGCGAATGATGGTCCCAGGCATTTGTCGTGGCACGATTGAGTTTGTGCAGTTTGTGTGATTCGTTGACCGGTGAGAGAGTCCCGAGAGCACAAAGAAAGTCGGTTTTATGGCTTCGGTTGGGCGATGACAATGAGGCAACGCGGAGCACGGGGCCGCCATTTCTTTATATCGAGCTTCTAGGAAATTTAAATTCGTACGGCGATGAGAAGGTCTGCGTAATCCGCTACATAAGTCCCCTAATTTTATAGATTTTCTGATTGCTTGTGTCGCTCTCGACCAGAAACTCTATGGTTGGCACTTGTTGAACTATCGTTCTGGCTAGAGTTCAAAAGGCAACAGAAGCCGCTATACACAAAAATATCGTGCTCAAGAAAGAAACAGGTAGTGTCCACTCAACGGTCGTCATGGTAGGCCCTTTATATGTCAGCACTCTCAAAAATGGAAAAATGGCACGCAAAAATAGCCCGTAAACAGCAAATGAATGAACACCTCGACATGCGGGAGCAGGCCCGGGAGCAAAAATGCAAGCAAAAAGGCAGCGGTCTTACGCTCGTCGAAATCGCGAAGCCTCGAAGTCTGGAAGTCCCTTTACAGAATAATGCGCGGGCGCTGCCGCTCGGGCTAGATGCCGATGGCAAAACGGCTTTCATCGCCCGACGGTTTGAGCGGTCAGGAAGCGCGACAGGGCGCGTCAACATGGCAAACGGCACCGGAGTCTCTGTTCGATGTGTTGGACCGTCTTCATCACAAGACAAGGCAGCGGGTGGTGATCCTTATCGATGAGCATGACAAGCGTATCCTTGACGAATTACACGGTGCCAACCTGGCACGAACCAATCGAGAGTCTCTGCACGGTGTCTACGAGATGATCAAGGGCAGTGCCGAACATATCCACTTTGTCTTTGTCACCGGCGTAAGCGTGTTCTCGAAGGTCAGCCTGTTCGGAGATCTCAACAGCCTCGGGGATATCAGTCTGGATCCCCGCTTTGTCACGGTCTGCGGGCATACTGATGCCGATATCGATATGGTATTCGCACCGGAACTGGACGGATTGGACCGGGATCGGATCCGTCTCTGGTACAACGGCTACGGGGAAACCCAGCTCTACAATCCTTTCGATGTGCTACGACTCTTGCGGAAACGGGAGTTTAAACCCTACCGGTTCGAGACGGGTTCACCAGCCTCCTCCTTCGAAACCCTGAAGACGCAACCCGTCAGTTGGTGCGAACAATGACAATCCCGTCTTATTGGATCGGCACAAGCTGGAAAATGAACAAAGTGCTCTCTGAAGCGCTTGACTTCGCCAATGTCCTCAAAAGCGCCGATGCGACCACCGACCATCGCATTCAGCGTTTTGTTATCCCGCCCTTCACCGTATTGCGCGAAGTGCAGGCTGTTCTGGCAGAAACCAGCGTCAAAACCGGCGCCCAAAATATGCATTGGGCCGATCAAGGCGCATGGACCGGTGAGGTGTCGCCACTTATGCTCCGCGACTGCGGAGCCGAGATCGTCGAACTGGGGCATTCAGAACGCCGTACGCATTTCGGTGAAACCGATGAAACCGTCGGCCTGAAATCTGCCGCTGCCGTGCGCCATGGTCTTATCCCGCTCATCTGCATTGGCGAAACACGGGAAGAGCGCGAGGCCGGCCTGGCCAGCACCGTGTTGGCCCGGCAGGTTCGCGCATCCCTTGACCCGGTGGCCGCGATAAACCCGGACGCAATGGTCCTGCTTGCCTATGAACCGGTCTGGGCGATTGGAGATGGTGGTATCCCGGCAAGCTCCGAATATGCAGATACATGCCAGAAAGACATCATCCGAGTCGCCAGCGAGGTCATGAGCCGGCGTGTACCCTGCCTCTATGGCGGTTCGGTCAACCCAAAGAACTGTGCCGAACTGATCGCTTGTGATCACATCGACGGGCTGTTCATCGGGAGGTCTGCCTGGAACGTCAATGGCTATCTGGATATTCTGTCAAGATGTGCCATGAGACTTGGAGAGGAAAAAACATGAAACTCGCAGTGGCAGGGGACAGTGCAGGCGAAGGCCTTGCAAAAATTCTCGCGGAGCATCTGAGCGGATCGCATGACGTCAGCGAAATCTCACGCACCGAAGATGGTCCGGACGCATTTTATGCCAATCTCTCTGATCGCGTGGCGAACGCGGTACTGGACGGGACCTTTGAGAGGGCCATTCTCGTATGCGGTACGGGTATCGGGGTCGCACTCAGCGCAAATAAGGTGCCCGGTATCCGGGCCGCGCAATGCCATGACGTCTACTCTGCCGAACGCGCCGCCCTATCTAACAATGCGCAAATCATCACCATGGGCTCGCGTGTCATTGGACCTGAACTGGCCAAGTCGATCGCGGAGGCGTTTCTGGCACAAAGTTTCGATCCAAACGGACGTTCCGCCGGCAATGTGCAGGCCATCAATGAAGTCGATGCCAAATACAACAAGAGCTGATCGCGCTCGGCGGCATCCACCGATGGAGGCATCTTGCGATGGCCTTAACGCTTTCCTTGAATACCAATCCGCTCGTTAATCGTTTCGCGCGCCCAGCCGACCTGCTCGAAACAACGGCGCGTGATCTCCGGATCCGCGATTTGCAATTGACGCATGAGTTCATCAACCCAAGTTGGAATGCGGCGACAATCCGGCGACTCGTTCGTGAGATGAATAGGTCCAGCGCACGAACCGGTGTCCGAATTACCTCTGGCATGACCGGGCCATATGGTAGGCTCAACCATTTTGGGCATCCCGATCCTGACATCCGAGACTATTACGTCGACTGGTTCAAGACATTCGCTGACATCATCGGTGATCTGGGTGGACGGGCTGTCGGCACCCAGTTTGCCATCTTGACCTATGAAGATTACGATGATCCCGGTCGGCGAGAGACGCTCATCCAGATCGCAATCGACTGTTGGACAGAGGTCGCCGAACATGCCAAATCGGCCGGTCTCGAACATATATTCTGGGAGCCTATGAGCGTCGAACGCGAGTTCGGAGAGACCATCGAAAAAGCCTTGACGTTACAGAGACGGATCAGCGCCGCCGATATGGCACTGCCGATGTGGATGATGGCCGATATTGATCATGGTGACGTCACCTCCGCGAACCCTGATGATATTGACCCCTATGCCTGGGCCAAAGCTGTACCCAAGGTCTCTCCCATTATCCATATCAAGCAAAGCTTGATGGACAAGGGCGGCCACAGACCCTTCACGGCAGAGTTTAATGCCAAAGGCCGAATCACACCCGAAAAGCTCATACGGGCTCTTTCTGAGGGCGGCGCCAGGGACAATGAAATCTGCCTGGAACTCAGTTTCAAAGAACGCGAGCCGGATGACCGCGTGGTTGTCGAACAGATCGCGGAAAGCATTGCCTATTGGGCACCACATATCGACAGCGGCAGAGATGCGCTAGCCGTCTGATGCGACCCGGTTGTTGTGGACCCTGATCTGGCATTCTACCGAAGTGCTGTTGATGTCGGACAACGTCCTCATTGTTAATCCGCGTATCTCAAAACAGGGTTTGTACAGGCGGGGGTTCTGCGTCTTGGGCATGCGGATCTGGGCGATATCATGCGTCATGCAGACGGGGATGGTCACCATGTCACTGGGTTTTTGGCGTTTTGAGGGGCATGCATGGATACGTTGGGCACGGGGTCCTCTGCTCAATCGATCTGATTTTTGTGGGTTCCTGTCGCATCAGGATGCGGCCGTGGTTGGGGCGGTCCTGTCAGGCGATCCTCTGGCGGTGCGTGGGTTACCCAACCGCTGTTTGGATCCTGTGATAACGGCGATGCGGATTCGTGTGTGGCCGCAGTTGGGGCATCGGATCGGTGCAGCCTCATCACCGTCGTCATGCGAGGTGTCGCGGTCGGGGTCTGGTTGTTCGGGGCCGTTGTGATCGTCTTTTTGTGGGATCTGGAAGTTGTCGGGGTTCAGAATTATGCACGATCAATTCAGGATCATGACCGTCGGCTTTTCGATCACCTCCTTGAACTTTTTTAACCAAATCGCACCCAAAGCGCCGTCAATAACACGATGATCACATGACAGCCTGACATGCATAATGGTCGCGAGCCTCGGACGACCCTCGTGATCGGGAATAAATTGTTGGATCCCCTGCCCGACGGCGAGGATCATGCTCTCCGGCGGATTGATGATCGCACTGAAGGACTTGACACCAAACATTCCGAGATTTGAAAGTGAGAACGACACACCCTGATACTCTTTGCGTGATAGTTTTCCCGCCTTGGCACGTATGATCAGATCAGCCATTTCAGCCGAGATTGTCTGAATGTCTTTCCGCTGCGCGTCGCGCACAACCGGGGTCAAAACGCCCTCGTTCAACGCAACAGCAACCGAAATATGTACATCATCATACCGTATGATTGTATCCCCATCCCAGGAAACATTGGCGTCCGGCACCGCCTGCAAAGTCATTGCGCAAGCAGAGATCAACAGGTCATTTATCGAGATTTTCCTTGTACAGGTCTTGTCAATTGCAGAATTCATCTGGTTGCGCATCGCCATGAGCGCATCGAGTTCAACATCTGCGTCAAGATCAAAATGCGGAATACAGGCTCTCGACTCAATCAACCGGGTCGCGATGACTTTGCGCATGTTGTTAACCGGCATTGTCTTGTAGGTGAGCCCAAGTTCTTGCGCCATTCTTTCAGCACCCGTTTTGCGTCCTGCATCAATGGTTTGCTGTTGCGCTCCCTTGTTGATGAATTGTCTTGATGCAATCTCGACGTCGGTACGTGTAATTCGACCGTGTGGGCCTGACCCCACAAGTTGCGCAAGATCAATTTTAAGCTTGCGCGCCAGATGCCTGGCCAATGGAGTTGCCCGAATCCCGTTTTTTTGCGAACAATCGGCTGAGGGTTCAGCTATGGGTGCTGATTCAATGGGTTCGGCATCAGATCCTGGGTCGACTTTTTCACGACGCGATGCTGAAATGGCCGGCGCGCCAACTGGCGCGACCACGTCTTCGCCTTCCAAAAAAATCCATCCAATAGCCTGCCCGATAGGAACCACGTCGCCTTCTTTCGCTGACACAAAGTGCAAAACACCGGTACCGGGGCTCGTGACTTCCATCGTCGCTTTGTCCGTTTCGATATCAAGCAATGCGTCACCTTTCTCGACGCTATCACCTTCTGACCTGTGCCAACTGGCAATCGTTCCAAACGACATATCCATGTCAACTCTAGGCAAAATCACTTCGATGGGCATCGTCAGATCTTGCCGTGAACGAGATCCGCAACACGGGATACGATATCATCAACCTGAGGTACGGATGCTCTCTCGAGTTTAGAATTGTAAGGAATTGGATTGTCTGCTCCACCGAGTCGCAGAATCGGCGCATCCAGAAAATCAAATGCAGGACTTTCCGCGACCATTGCACTGATTTCGGCACCAATGCCGAATGTCTTGACGGCTTCATAGACACAAACAAGTCGCGATGTCTTCTTGACACTTGAAAAAACTGTTTCGCAATCAATAGGACGAATGGTTTTGAGATCGATGACCTCACAAGATATACCGATCTTTTCCAATTCCTCAGCAGCAGACAAGGATTTGTGGACCATGATTGATGTGGCAACGAGGGTCACATCGGTCCCTGAACGTTGGATCTCGGCCACGCCAATTGGTGATGTGAAGAAACCGCGGCGAACCATTCCTTTTATCTTGTAAAGAAGCTTGTGCTCAAAAATCATGACAGGATCGGGATCCTCGATAGCCGCCAGTAGCAGGCCTTTCGCATCACTTGGTGTCGCAGGCATGACCACCTTCAGGCCGGGCACATGCGCGAGCCATGCTTCCAAACTTTGGCTATGTTGGGCGGCAGCACCTGTGCCCGACCCGGCCGGAAAGCGCATAACCAGGGGCACCGAAACCTCGCCACCAAGCATGTAGCGGATTTTTGCAGCCTGGTTGACGATCTGTTCCATGGCCAGAGTTGCAAAGTCAGAAAATTGAAACTCATAGATGGGACGTAGACCTGTCAGCGCGGCTCCGACAGCAATACCGGCACCTCCAAGCTCCGAAATCGGCGTGTCCATCACGCGTTCTTTGCCATATTTCTGAACCAGATCACCGGTGACCTGAAAGGCACCCCCATAAACGCCAATATCCTCGCCCATCAATATAACGCGCGAATCGTTTTCCAGAGCGATATCCATCGCGTCCCTGATCGCTTCAGAATATGACATCTCTGCCATGTCGCGGGTGCCGGTTGCAGCATGTGTATTCATTGCGGTCGCGCCGTGTAAACATCGCGGCCAATGTCGCTCACCTGGGGGTCAGGACTGTCTTTGGCGAACGCGATTGCATCTTCAATCTCCTTTTGAGCCTTTGATTCAATTGTTGAGGCTTCGTCCGCAGTGAGGACCGCATGTTCGACAAGGAAGGATCTGAAACGGTCGATGGGGTCTCGTGACATCCAGATGTTGATTTCTTCTTTGGTCCGATACCGGTTCCGGTCAGATTTTGAATGGCCGCGCCATCGATAGGTCAAAGACTCAATCAAACTTGGACCTTGACCCGCCCGCGCCCGCACAACCGCCCTGTCGACGGCTTCGGTGATGGCGTTGAAATCATTTCCGTCTACGGCAACTCCTGGAATTGCGTAGGCTGCGGCGCGATCAGCGATGTTCTTGACAGGCGTCGAACGCTCAACCGATGTCGACATGCCATATTTGTTGTTTTCACAGACAAAAACCACCGGGAGATCCCAGACAGACGCCATATTGAGTGACTCGTGAAAAGCACCCTCATTATTCGCCCCGTCCCCAAAGAAGCAGAGAACCACTTTGCCGGTCTTCAGCCGCTTGGAACTCAGGGCGGCACCGACGGCAATTGGAATGCCGCCCGCAACAATACCGTTGGCGCCCAGGTTACCCTTGGCAATATCCGCAATATGCATCGATCCACCACGACCTTTGCAGTATCCGGTCTCTTTGCCGAAGAATTCGGCGAACATACGCGAGATATCTGCACCTTTGGCGACACAGTGACCGTGCCCACGATGTGTGGATGTGATTTGATCGCTGGCGGCCAGCGGCATACAACTGCCAACGGCACTACATTCCTGTCCGATGGACAGATGCATCGTTCCGTGAATCAATCCGCGCATGTAACTGTCTTCTGCAGCCGTCTCAAATTTTCGAATCAGGTGCATTTTACGAAGCGCATCCTTGAGCTGATCCGGCGTATATCTGGTCAGCGCAAACGGTTCATTCTGTCTTTCTTGCTGTGTCATGAGGTCAATATGCTCTTTCTGACATGGAGATCATGCCGTGTCCTGACTTGGGGGATTGTAACATCTGTTGTCGGGAACAGTTTTTAGTGTTGGTCAACCCAGAATTGCCCATTTCGTTCATCGCAACTATCTCTGCAAAGAGGAGACACGGAGGAGTACCAGCACGGTTTTGACTCATTGGATTTCGGTAACACTGACGCCGTCGCAGACGCTGTTGATTTGATTAAGAGGGCACGCAACAGCCAAGTTTTCTATTGCTCATGCATGTTCATTATTATCTGCCTTTCTGTACTCTCAACCCATATTCCAGCGCAAGGTTCACGGCATCCGATACCGCTCCTTGGCGTAGGTGAATCATAATGGCTGCCCGGTTTAGATGAGGTCAAAACACCATTTCAACTGTACGCCACCGAATCCGTCGGTTTATCCATAGGTCGCTTAAATGAAACCCTGGTTTTGGTCATGACTGCGCCTTTGTATGTGTAAAAAAACCCTGCCCTGATCGCGGTCTTGAAGTGACACTGATGGCATCATGGCCTGTTGGATCGGTCTGATAAATCTGTTGTCTTTCTGTGCTTTGTCAACCGGTCAATCGGAACCAGTTCAACTGGCCATTGCCAAAAACAGCGAGATTATTGACACCAATAAGGAAATGCACAATAAACAATGGTCGGGCCGTTCAGCTATGCAACAGGACCGTCAGGGAGGGGATCATGAACAATTCCATTTATCGCCGCCACCGATCCGACCAAAACACCGGAACTTGCCGGGCTTTTATTGTCAAGGATACAGATTGAACAACAGCATCCCCGTACGCACATTAACGAATGAGGAGAATCCAATGCGTAAATTGATGAAACCATCACGAAGATCGTTCCTAAAAAGTTCTGCAGCTTTGGGTGCGTCGACTGCCGTAACTGGCTTGGCTTTACCCAGTTTTGCTGATGGGCATTTGCCCGATCCCGCATCGGTCCTCGACGATATCTCAGTCACGAAATACGTGCGTCAAGATTATCAGCAACTCTACAACATGAGCGGTGCGCCGCTCTGGGACCCCAACAAGGACTGGATCCGGACCGTCGATTGGGAAAAAGCGCGGAGCGAATTGGCCGGAACGACCGTCCGGTTCGCCGTCGGTGCGGCCGATGCAGAATCAGCAGCTGATGGTCTTGTACCTTTTGAGAAGCTCTCAGGAATCTCAGTTGAGTTGGTTCCGATTCCTGATGACAGTTTCTATGACAAGGCCCTGGCCGAGTTCATTTCAGGCAATGCAAGCTTTGACGCTTTGCAATTCTTCTCGCCGTGGCTGGGGGATTTTGCCGCTCCTGGATTCCTGTATCAACTTGATGACTTTGCCGAAAAGTGGGGTCTGCCACTGGATGATTTCTACGACACCTACAGTCTGAACTATGGCTTTTTCAATGGCAAGATGTACGGAATACCCTTTGATTGCGATATTCAGATGGTTCATCTGCGTAAGGGTTATGTCGAGAAGGTTCTTGGTGGACCGATCGATAAGGCAAATTCGGTGCCAACCTATGATGAACTGATCCGGCTCTCGGCAGAGCTGAACAATGTCGAGCCAGGCGTATCGGGCGTCGGCCTCATGGCCGCACCGGGCTTCTGGTCAACCTACACCTGGGAGCATATTGCGGCTCAGGCTGGCATGATGCTCTTTGACGAGAACTGGGAGCCGATATTCAACGGTGATGCCGGAAACAAGGGGCTCGACATCATTCTTGAGCTGGCGAAGAATGCCAACGAAGGTCATGCGGGTGCAGGTTGGCCAGAAAATCGCGCTGCATGGCTTGGTGGTCAGGTCGCGACCAATATCAGTTGGCAGGATTCGGGTACGCAGGCAATGCGACCGGATCAGTCACAGATTGTTGACGATTTTATCACGATTTACGAACCACGGATTCCCGGTGGTCGCTTTGCTCCCCCGAATATTGCCGGCTCAACCTCTTGTGTCTCAGCGTCGGCGCAAAACCCGGAGGGTGCATTCCTGATGCTGGGCTTCCTGACGACGGCATCGATCATGGCAATGAACGAAGCCAATGCTAACGGCGTGGCACCAGGATACAAATCGGTTCTTGAAAACGCCGAATTGCAAACTGTCTCGCAGCCCGCAAAGGTTTGGGGTGATTCTCTGCATCATGCATGGTGCTCACCTCGCCTTCCCGGCGCGTTCCCGATCGAACAGGCCATCGGCAACGAGGTCAACCGAGCGGTCGTTGGTCAGATTTCCGGTAAAGAGGCGCTCGATAACGCTGCGGCTGCCGTCAAAACGATCATGTCGGAAAACGGCTTCTATCAGGGCAGCGATCCGGTCGAGTATGCGGCTGCGGCGCCGGGCCTATATGTGGGCGAAGGACGAGAACTCCCGTTCTAAATGCCTTGGTTTGACAAAGGCTGGCCCTACAGAAACGGGGTCAGCCAGTCCATCATCGAACACTGCCAACGCCGAAATACGGGCCAATCGCCAACATCTGTCACTGTCGCCGAAACAAGCACGGATTTTCTGTGCCGGGAAATGACCCAAACATCCCTCAATCTTTTTGTGGTTCCCATTTTAACACGATGCAAAAGAATAAAGTGAACGCACAAGACGTGAAATAAATGCACGACTCCTCCTTGTCGGACACACGGTCAGCGCCAGCGACCACGGCAGTGACAAAAACGAGATTCCGACGTCGGAGCAAATGGCTGAGGGCCTGGTTCCCTTATCTATTGGTTGCACCAGCAGTGATCTATTTGCTGGGAATTACTCTCTATCCTGGCATTTATGCCATTGTGCAGAGTTTTTATGCCGTCAAATTTGGTCCATGGAATCCGGTGGGTTTCAACAATTATGTGAAACTCTGGGGTGATTACCAATTCTGGGGAGCCCTCTGGAACACATTGTTGATGGGAACGATTTCTCTGACCTTGCAATGTGTGCTGGCGCTGACACTTGCTTTCCATGCATATCGGGATCCTTGGGTTCGCGGATGGCGCATCATTTTCCTTGTACCGATGCTATTCATGCCGTCAGCAGTTGCGTTTATCTACAAGTTGATGTTCCTCGATGCCCGAGTCTTTTCGGATATCCTCATTCGTTTCGGCCTGGTTGATGGCAATTTGGCAATTCAATCGTCCATCTGGGGCAGCCGGGCACTGCTGATCCTGACAGACGTCTGGCAATGGACCCCTTTTCTGTTCATTATCTTCGTCGCGGCGCTTCAAGGCCAGGACGAAGAAATCGAGGAAGCGGCACGACTCGACGGGGCAACCTGGGCAAAAATATTCTGGAATATTTCACTGCCGCTGATGCGCCCGGTCATTGCTGTCGCTCTGGTTATCCGGGGTATTGATATTACGACAATGTTCGCAAACGTCTTTATTGTGACCAAAGGGGGGCCAGCCTTCGGAACTGAGACAATCAGCTACTTCATCTATCGCACAGGCTTCAAATTCTTTAACTTTGGCTATGCCTCGGCGGCATCCGTCATCATGCTGGTCCTGACGATTATCGTCGCACAAGTTGTCGTGAAACGCGCATTCAAATCAGCGAGGGGATGAAGTATGGCTTCGATCAGGCGGGTGAAAGGTGAAAATCTCTATATTCGCTATCTGATCCTCTCCTGTTGGGGACTGTTTTGCTTGATGCCGGTCCTTTGGTTCCTGTCCATCGGATTTCGCCCGCGTACAGAAATCATCACGGCGCAGCCAATTTACTTCCCAACGTTGTCGCTCGATGCCTGGCATATGATCTGGTCGGATTGGCCCATGGCCAAGTATCTTCGTAATTCTGTCGCTGCAATTTTCGGATCGGTTATGATCGATCTCGTACTCGCTATTCCCGCCGCTTATTCACTTTCCCGTTATGAATACAGGGGGCGGGAGGATATCGGATTTTATATTCTTTCCACCCGCATGATGGCACCGGCAATCGTGGCGATCCCGATCTTCTTCCTCTTCCGCAATCTCGGTCTTCTGGATACAATCTGGGCACTGATGCTGGTCTACGCTGCGATTAATCTCTCCATTGTCACGTGGATTATCCGATCATATATGACCGACATTCCCAGGGAACTTGAAGACGCCGCACGCACGGATGGTGCAGGAGACCTGAGAATTCTCTGGGAGATCATCATTCCTGCCATCCTTCCCGGGATTATCACGGCTGCGGTGATCGCAATGATTTTCGTGATCAATGAATTTCTTTTCACTTTGCTGATTGCGTCCACTCCTGACGCCTACACCATGTCGGTTGCACTGGCCAACTTCACCGGTGGTTCGGATGGTGTCATTTACAATGCGATTGCTCTGGTTGCGTTCCTTGCATTTGTGCCGGTTTTTCTGGTTGTCATTGCAATCCAGAAGCACTTGTCCCGTGGTCTGACCATGGGCGCGGTCAAAGGGTAAAGACAATGGCACAAATTGAACTCAAGGGAGTCTCGAAACGTTGGGGTGCGGTCTGGGGCGTCCGGAAAGTCGATATTGAAATCGCTGACAAAGAGTTGCTTGTCCTTCTTGGGCCATCGGGTTGCGGCAAGACGACAACGATGCGGATGATTGCCGGTCTCGAAGATCCCTCCGAGGGTGAAATCACATTTGATGGTGAGGTGATGAACGCGGTCGACGCGCGCGACCGTGACGTTGCAATGGTTTTTCAGGGTTATGCACTTTACCCCAACATGTCAATTTACGAAAATATTCGCTTTCCACTTCGCATGCGCAACGTCCCCAAGGACAAACAGGACGAACTGGTGCGCCGGGCCGCGAAAATGGTAGAGTTGTCCGACTATCTGAACCGCAAACCGGGCGCACTGTCCGGCGGGCAGCGTCAACGCGCCGCTCTGGCGCGTGCAATTGTACGCGAACCCCAGATTTTCCTGATGGATGAGCCGCTATCAAACCTTGATGCACAGTTGCGGCAAGCGATGCGTGTACAAATCAAATATATCCAGCGTGAACTTCAAATTACCACTGTCTATGTGACGCATGACCAGATTGAAGCCATGACACTTGCGGATCGGATTGTCGTCATGCAGGGCGGTGCCGTTCAACAGGTTGGTACACCCGACGAAATCTATAGCGATCCAGCAAACACGTTCGTCGCTTCATTCATTGGAGCTCCACCCATGAACCTGATCGACGGAATGATCAAGGATGGCAACTTTGTTGCAGATCATGTCGAAGTTCCTGATGTCGGGATCAAGACGACAGGACAGATCAGGCTTGGAATTCGACCAGAAGATTGTGCGGTCGTCAGTTCTGCGGAGCAACGGCACAATATGAAGGGTGATGTCTATGGTGTTGAACCGACTGGCGACATGACTGTCCTGACACTGCGTGTTGGCGAGAAAAATTTGGAGATCAAGGCTGATCGAGATTACCGCTCCGAACTGGGTGTGCAGGAGAATGTTGTTTTTGACACAAACCGCCTCTATTTCTTTGATTCACAATCCGGGGAGCGGGTACGTTGAGTCATGGCGTTTGACTATACATCGGTTGGCTTCTTCACTTTTGACTGCCTCGGTCGACCCGTGAACGCGATTCCTCCCGGCGGCGATACATATTTTATTGATGAAATGGCCCTCGCCGTTTCCGGAGCAGCTGGAAGCGCCGCCATTGTCGCTGCGAAACACGGGTTGTCTGTGCAGGCTGTTGGCGGCGTTGGTCATGACGATATGGGAGACTGGGTCATTCAACACCTCAACACGTTTGGTGTCGATACCAATAACATGGAACGTGTGGCCAACTTTGCGACCTCTTCGTCGATTGTCACAACTCGCCCCGACGGAGCTCGCCCTGCCCTCCACCGAAAAGGGGCGACCGGCGGTTTCTACGTCACGGATGAGCAGATCGATAGCGTACTTGACACGCGGATTCTGCACATTGGCGGTGTCGGTTTGATGGATGCCATGGACGGAGGGCGTACAACCGAACTGATGCAAGAGGCAAAGAAACGGGGTTGTATCACGACCCTGGACGTTTTTGCTGCGACCCAAAAGGATTTCAAGTTGGTGGAGCCCCTCCTCCCTTACACGGACTATTTTATGCCTTCTGAAGAGGAAGCCATGGCGCTTTCCGGTCTTGCCAATTTTGATCATGTCATTGATTTGCTGCTGGAAAAGGGCACCAAAGCCGTTGTCCTCACATTGGGCCCCAGAGGCGCAATGTATCGTGACCGGGACGGACTTTCATTTGACATACCGGCTTACGATGTCGATGTCGTCTGCACATGTGGGTGCGGCGATTGTTTCAATGCGGGTTTTGCAACCGGCTTGCATCTGGGGATGGAACCACAGGATTGTGTCAGGATAGCCCAAGCATCATCTGCACAAAATGCCATGGGATTGGGCTCACAAGCCGTGGTCAAATCCCTGGAATCCACTCAGATCTTCATGGCGAAGACAATGACAAAATGCTAGGATCGAAACAGACTGCGACGTTGAGGAAGATATGAACGTAAGGAATCATCCTGATCCAACTGTGCTTGCAAAAGATGCTTTTCGTGGCATGCGTTATGCCCTGAGACGTGGCGCAAAACTTGTTGTTGAGGGGGTCCCTCAGCAACTTCCCGAACACTTTGAAACTGCCTCCTCAGAACTTCTGAACTCGGCGGAGAATCTTGCGAAGCGGATCGATCGTATCGCTGAACATGTTCTGGGGTTGCAATTTGACACGCAATTGTTCGGCCCACCATCATTTGCAACGGGTTTGAATACCAAATCGAGTGATCAGCGACTCTCACAGGATGCTTCTAACCTGTTTTTTGCACTGACTCTTTGTGCCAAACATATGCAGATTCCTGATCTTCTTGTGAGTGAAACACTGTGTGTGCAACTGATTGCAGAAGATGCATCTTTTGATTGGCCATTGGGCAAACAGGATACTGCTTCACTGTGTTCAGAGCTTTGCCGCCGGATTATCTTGATGAATATTCTTGGTGATCCGCCCGGTATTCCAAGTCAACATAATGCCTGCCGTCGCATCGATATCAAGAACGTCGCATTTGCCACTTCTCTCTGGGTGTATCTTGAGCGGGGTTCGTATGGCGACAGTGAAGAGGATCTCATCAAGATGTGCTGTGATGTGACCCTGCAGAGATCAACGACACTCGCGGAAGCAGAAGACGCAGCAGTTACGGAATTGTTCCGTTATGCCTTGAGTGTCGTCTAAAGGTCCGCAATGGAACTCACCAAGGCGCAGTTACCGCACGTTTCTGATTCACCGGTCAGAAAGTCTGCGCGGCGACTGAGATGGTTCAAGGAAACAATGCATCTGCAGGTCAAGGCGCTCTCCCAGCAAACAGGAATTGTGTACGCTATTGATGATGACGAGGTTCGTGCCCTTTTTCTCAGATGGTTAGATGCTTTCGAGAAACAGAAACCATCCACGCAGGAGGATCGCGCAGACTTTGTAGATTTTGCATCAGGTTTGATGCTGCGTGAACTGATCAAGTCTAAACCTGTCTCGGTGACCTTCCTGCCCGATGACGCAGACACATCCAACCCGGCTTATTATTGGCCCGAAGGGTTTCTTTATGTCGTGCTCTGTCTGAATATTCGCGCAGCTATTTTTGAACAGGAATTTGATATTGAAAAACATGTCTCTCCCGACATGGATGATTTGCAAACCTGGTGGTCTTTCAAGGAGAATGTCGAGACTGAAGACCCGAACCTGGCCATCGGGTTTTTCGATTTATTTGCAGGTGTTACACCGAATTGGGAGATGCCTGGCTTCTTTTCCGCCCGCAAGGAGTCAAAACGACATGACAGGTTCTTTGAAAAATACGCGGTTCGAAAAATTCAAGACCAGTGAATTTGCTGCCATCTCGTACAGGTTCCATCATTGGGTCATGGTATGATCGGCAAAAAGGGCCCGGCCTCAATAAATCTATGAGGTTCAAAGTCCCAACCGATTCAAACGCAAGTCATTGAGAGAGGCGATATCACTGAGTTTCAGGAAGAATGTCCTGAAAGTTCAGCGTGTCACACAAGGCCCTGGTTTGGGGGGCCTTGTGTGGGTGGTGTTGGTTTATTCGA
>JAPOTI010000015.1 GCA_026709265.1 Paracoccaceae bacterium
GGGATTTACCTGATGGCCGGCGTGGTGGCCGCACGATAATTGTCAACGGGCCTTAGTGATGCACGATCGTTCAGCGTTGTCCTGCAAACTGGAAATCGATCCAGAATGACAGCTCTATTCACCCGAAAGATCGCCGGAACGCAGCCTGAAACGCTCCCGCTCCATTGAACGCGCGAGAGAATGGTGCCTTTCAGCAGCATTGCGGGCAAATTTAAGGGTCAGTCGGCGGCGGCGCGGCGCGGCCAATTGTCTCACCTGACCCCAACGAATGATCTCCGCATCATGCTTGTCGGCAAAAATCAATCCTGTGTCCTGGGGAAGGAGCTCATGCGGAAAGCGGGAGTCAACGGCCCAGAAGAATTGATCACAATAATCAAGATAGTTCTGCCATTTCGAGTCCGACGTAAAGTCTGCGCGTGAGGATTTGCACTCGACAATCCAGATCTCGCCTTTGGGGCCGATCGCAAAGATATCGGTGCGCACGCCCGTGACGGGAACAAACTCTTCAAGCGATTGAAAATTCAGCCCTCTGCGCAAATGTCGTCGCACACCACGTGCTAATATTTGGCCAGCGGAAAGACTTGTATCCATCAGACAATTATCCAGATGACTTGTATGAGCTCAAGGCGCGGATGGTCTCGATTGCCGGAGCCGCACAGGGTGGACTGATAACCGACATTATGAAATGAGCCTGCATGACCCAAGCGACAGAAATACGCAAGATCGCTGCGCGAAAGGCGGCAACACGACGACGGCAACGGGCAAGAAATCCTGAACATGAAGCGCATGCAGTCGCCAGGCTCATCACATGGCTTGATAACCAACCATTGTATTCCATCGTTGCCGGCTATCTGGCGATTGGGTCAGAAATCAATCCCTCTTTGGCGATGAGTCACCTGCACCATTTTTCGGACTGTCAGGTCTGCGTCCCGGTGACTCAGGGCAAGGAATTGCCGTTGCGGTTTCGTCAATGGAGACCCGACAGCACACTTTTGCCAGGCAGCTTCGGAATTGATGTTCCCGTCGATGGTGAGTGGCTGACTCCTGATCTGGTCATCGTACCGCTTCTTGCGTTTGACCGGCATGGCACGAGACTTGGTTATGGCGGTGGATATTATGACAGAAGTTTGAACCGATTGCGGGTAGAAAAAAGGGTGATTGCGGTTGGAATCGCCTTCGCCGCTCAGGAAAATGAACTCTTGCCTGCCGAGGAGTTTGACGCGAAACTGGACGCTATTGTGACGGAACAGGAAATGATCATGATCAACTCTGCCGCATTGAGGATACCGTGAGACTCCTCGTAATCGGAGATATCGTCGGACGCGCCGGACGCGATTCCATCACCGCTCAACTTCCCACCATCCGCGAAAAAATGGAAATCGATTTTGTCGTGGCCAATGGCGAGAATGCGACACAGGGGCGCGGTATCACCCTCGCGCATGCACACCTGTTGTTTCAGGCGGGAATTGACTGTCTCACTCTCGGCGATCACGCTTTTGACCAACGTCATCTCGTCAAAGACATCAACGCGGAATCGCGGATCATTCGGCCGTTGAATTTCGCCAGGGGCGCGCCCGGTCAGGGGTCAGGTATTTTCAGCGACGCCAAGGGGCGAAAGGTTCTGGTCATTTCAGCGCTCGGGCGCGTCTTTATGCAACCTCCCTATGATGATCCATTCCCGATGGTCGATGCCAAACTGAATGCCTATCCGCTGGGTTCCGCAGTGGCGGCTACGGTCATTGATTTCCATGCCGAAGCGACATCTGAGAAATGTGCGATGGGACTGGTCTTTGATGGCAGAGCAACACTCATTGCGGGTAGTCATACACATATTCCGACCGCGGATTATCGCATTCTGGATAATGGGACAGCGTACATTACCGATCTTGGCATGTGCGGCGACTATGATTCCGTCATCGGTGTCCACAAGGATGAACCCATCAACCGATTCATCTCCGGCATGCGCAGGGGCAGATTTACCCCGGCCGTGGGGACGGCTACGATTTGCGGCGTTGTCGTTGACACGGATGAGACGTCCGGCCTCGCGCAACGGATCGATTCTGTGCGCATCGGGGGTCGGCTCGGCGTGAAACCTTGATACACACCATGCCACGGGGCCCGCTCTCGGTCATCATTCCGACAGTGAATGCCAGGCATGTTCTTGCGCATTCGGCAGCAGCGCTGATGGTTGGAAACCAGGACGGTCTCATCCGAGAGTTGATCATCAGTGATGGTGAATCAGATGACGATATCTCGGCGCTTGCAACGGCGCTCGGAGCCAATTTCCTGACCTGTAAACGCGGCCGCGGAAACCAGCTGCATGCAGCGGCACAAGCCGCGCACGGCGACTGGTTCCTGTTTATCCATGCCGATACCGCCCTCGGCGGGAATTGGCCTGATATCGTTCGGCAACATATTGCGACGCGGACCGATGCGGGCTTCTTCCGCCTGCAGTTCTCAGCCCGCGGCTTTGCGCCTGCCTGGATCGCCGGTTGGGCGAATTTTCGTTCACGTTATCTTGGCCTTCCCTACGGTGATCAGGGACTCTTGATCTCCCGTGACCTCTATTTCCGGATTGGCGGTTATCCTCTGATTCCCCTCATGGAAGACATTGCCATCGCGCGGAAGCTGAGGGGGCAGCTGCGCATGCTTGACTGTCCGGCCGTCACCAATCCAGCGCGTTATGTGGCCGAGGGTTGGTTCAATCGTGGCCTTGGCAACTTGATCCTGAGCGCAAGGTATTTTCTCGGCGAAAAACCGGAAAAGCTTGCTGTGCATTACCGGGCCATGTCCCCTCGAGAGACATCCCCGCAGACCCCGCCGAAACCGTGAACGGCGATGCCGCAGGATACGAAAGATCAGGGGTTGTTTTCCAGGGAGCAGGATCGGCTACGCACCGCCCGATATATGTACGCGCGGATCTTCCGCCTGTTCAGGACGCGTCGAATTCTGCTGTGAATCCGTGCGAAACTGAATCCGGTAAAGCGATGAATACAACCCCTCCTGCGCCAATAACTCATCGTGGACACCTTGCTCGACAATATCTCCATCGCGCATAACCACGATCTTGTCGGCAGTCTTCACGGTGCTCAGCCGGTGTGCAATCACGATCACCGTGCGCCCGTGTGCAAGGTCCAGGATCGCCTCTTGGACGCGCTTCTCTGATTCCAGATCCAAGGCTGAAGTGGGTTCATCAAGGAGCAATATCGGGACATCGCGCAACAGGGCCCGTGCGATCGAAACGCGTTGACGTTGCCCCCCGGAGAGCAGTTCACCGCGCGGCCCGCAGCGAGCATCATATCCCTCCTCAGACTCAAGGGCGAATTCTGTAACCTGGGCCGCCTCCGCAACCTGTTCAAATTGCGCTGCTTTGGCCTCACTGTTGCCAAACAAGATATTGTCACGGATTGACTCATCGAATATCCCACTGTCCTGAGCGACGAAGGCCATGCGGGAGCGTAGCGCCGCCAGTCGCACGGACCGAATGTCCTGCCCGCCAACCCGAATTTCACCTTCGTCCGGATCAATGATCCGCGTCAGGAGATTGAACACCGTCGTCTTGCCGGCCCCGGACGGTCCTACAATAGCCGTGACCTTGCCGGCTTCTGCAATGAAGGACAAATTCCGAATAATGCTCTTGCCGTTCAGTCTCAGCGCAACACGGTCAAATTCGACTTCAAGACCATCCGCACGATCAACCGGTTCCTCGGGTTCGTCCGGGTCGATGATTGTTGGCGTTGAACTATAGACAGCATAGATCCTTTCGAGGGCAACTTTGAGATTTTGCCATGCCGACAACAGATTTCCCAAACGTTTGACCGGATCAAACAACAGAATAACTGCGGTAAAAAAGCTCATGAACTGGCCGACTGTCTTCTCACCGCTGATCACATCGTTTCCGGCGACCAGCAGAAATCCGAGGAAACCCAGTCCAGCGATATAGTCGACCAGCATCGGCACACTGGCCACCGCCGCCTCGGTACGCACGGTTGCGCGTTTCACCACATCAGCCGTTTGCACGAACGCCGTCTGCTGCGACTTTTCCGCGCGATAGAGTTTAATCTCACGAATATTTTGTAGAATCTCTTCCAGCCGAATGATGATTCCGGCATTCGCTACCGCCGCGCGCAACGAATATTTTCGTGTCACCTTCTGCAGCAGAAAAACCGGTGAGGCGAGCAGCGGAATCCCCGCAAGGGCAATGAGCGTCCACGTCCAGTCTATCGACAAGGCCACCACCACCAGGGTTCCAACCGAAATCGTGTCTCGAAAACCAGGCGCGATCGCCCCTTGCCAAACAGACTGGACCGATCCAATGTCGTTCTTCACCCGTTGAATCAGGTCACCGGCCGGATTGTCCTCAAAAAATCTCTTGTCAAGCATCAGGATTCGCAACATCAGATCCTGCTGCACGTCAAACTTCATTCTTTCGCCGACAGCCGACATCATGACACGTTGAATGAAGCCCGATGTTCCGCGCACCACAAACGCCGCACAGACCCCAAGCCCAACGAAAATCAGGGCGCCTCTGTCCTGTTCGGCAAAAACCTCATCAAAAACCGGACGCATGAGATAGCTGAGCACGCCCAGCATTCCCCCTTGCACCGTCATGAACGCCGCAGCACCGAGAAGTCGGGGGAGTTGCCGCCGCAGATAGTTTTGCCACACCCACCGCACCAAGTAGGCCGATGAATGATTCTCATGCTGGATCGCCTGATTCATGGTTGCATCCTATAGTATGCGAACTGAAATGAGGATAACACACCTTTGTGACAGGGAGATTTGTCCGAATTTTCGACAGGCCACTGTGAAACGCTTGTTCACCACACCTATTCCCGAACGTTGCGCCCCTCCACAACGTTGTGCTGCCCGTGACTGACATGTCGTTGTCACTGATTTGCAAATTTCTCATGAGAGGTTAAGGGCGGTTTCTCATGGGTATTGTGCGCAACCCATAACGTCGAAATATTTGAGGATTGAATCATTCAACTGTCTGAACGTGGCCGCAGTTTCGTCGCCATTCCCGGCCCCTCGGTGATTCCTGGCCGGGTGCTCAATGCGATGCACCGACCGTCACCTGATATTTATGCGTCCGAGTTCCATGCCCTGGTCGATGGCATCATCACCGATCTCAAGCAGGTCGCTGTCACCGACAGCAACCTGGCCATCTATATCGCCAATGGGCATGGTGCCTGGGAAGCCGTTGTGACCAATCTCTTCAGCCCGCATGACTCTGTTTTGGTTTTGTCGACTGGTCCTTTTGCGGCGGGATGGGGCGGTTTTGCGCAATCTTTGGGTGTCAAGACCCAAGTCCTGGACTTCGGCATGCAAGCCGCCATTGACATGGAGCGTGTCGCCCAAACCCTGATCGCCGATCGCCACCAGCACATCAAGGCCGTGATTGCCACCCAGGTCGATACGGCCTCATCTGTGCGCAATGATATCAAGGGTCTGGCCGCAACCATACGCGACACGGGTCATCATGCCCTGCTTCTCGTTGACACGATTGCCAGCCTCGGATGCGAGGAATTCCTGATGGACGAATGGGGCGTTGATGTTGCCATTGCAGCAAGCCAGAAGGGTTTGATGCTGCCGCCAGGACTGGCATTTGTCTATTTCAATGAGCGCGCCATGCGCGTGGGTGCGAAAGCCGCGTTGCGGACACCCTATTGGGATTGGAACCGCCGGGTCCAACCTGATGAATTCTATCAACTCTTCTGTGGAACAGCTCCCACGCAGTTGATTTTTGGGTTGCGGGAATCGCTTGACATGATCCTCAAGGAAGAGGGGCTTGCCAATACCATGAACCGCCATGCCCTGTTGGCGCGGAGCGTCTGGTCCGCTGTTGATGCATGGGGTGGAGATACGGGGACATTACAATGCAACATTGCTGATCACAGCAGGCGGAGCCACGCTGTGACGGCCGTGCACACGGGTGCGCCATTCGGCACGCAACTGCGCCATTGGCTCAGCAGCCAGGCTGGCGTCTCGCTGGGAATTGGACTGGGCATGGCCACGAAGACAGATCCCGCGGCGACCGGGTCTTTCCGGATTGGCCATATGGGCTATGTGAATCCCGGCATGTTGCTCGGTTTATTGGCAGCAATCGAAGCTGGCTTTGCAGCGATCAACTATCCACGGGGTCGCGGTGCCGTTGAAGCCGCCGCCGCACAATTTGCGCATCTGCCGCTGGATTACGACCTGCAAAAGCCCTCCCCCACATGCTGCATCGACACATAGAGCGTGCGTCATCAGTCCTGACACGGTCGCATGGAACTGACAGAAGAAAAGTCTGACATTCACGGATCATGGGGCGATGATGTTATGTCCCAGATCACTGGTCTTCACATGAAACCTGCCGACAATGAACGCCCCGTCCACCCTCCGGGAAAGATAGGGAATTCTGATGGGCAATCAGTGCAATCCTTTTTCCCAATCAGTCCATTTTAATGGGGATTATATACTTAACTACCCGAAACACTACATATTCTATTGTCAATCACTCGTAACCACTGCTTATAGTGCGATGGGTAGTCAGGTATATAATTCCCAAAAAGATTCCCTTAAAACCCCTTGACGCCGCGCACGGTCCGGATGAACGAACGTGCACAGAGTAATATATGCACATCTTATTCTTTGCATAATCGCACGAATGAGGAAAGGAAGGAGAGAAAAGGCCTCGCGGAATCGAATCGTAACATGCGATGTTACGATTCGGAGGATCCGACGCGGGCGCCGTCCGGGCGTGGCCTTTGTTGATTTTTCCCCATCCGACCGATAGAAGACGAGAAGACGGAGGCCCAACACGCGACAAAACGCATTCGAGAGGAGCGGCCGCATGATCCCCTTTCAGAGAGACGCGCTCCAGCACTTTGTGGAGGATGGTGAAAAGAGCCCTCCCCCGGTGTTTGTGGGGCGGCAGGCGATCCTGAAACAGGCTCTCATCAAGGCCAAACGCACCGGGGAACGCAAACGCGGCATCCCCGGCAACACCACGGTGATCACCGGCGCGCCCGGCGCCGGGAAGAGTTCGGTTCTGGGTGAGCTGGGACTTCGGGCCGCGCAAACCGCCGGCGCACGGGTGATCCCGATCGCCAACACCGATCTGGAGCAAAACATCCCAGGCGTCCTCCGCGCGATCGCGGTGGCGGGGTCCAGTGAACCGACCCAGTGGTTGAATTTTCGCGGCCGCCTGGGATGGGACGGGATCCGGGATCTGTTGAAAACGGATCGGTCGACCCCCACCGCCGCCAATCTGAGCGAGCTGGAACACAACCAGCCGGGGGTCGCCTTCGCCACGCCAGTGATTGTCGCGATCGATGAAGTCCAGCGCTTTGCGCCGGGCACGACATCCCCGCCGGCCCAGTTCCTGCAACAAATCCATGACGCCTCGACGGGCTTACCCCTCACCCTGGTGCTGGCCGGACTGGGCGATACCCCGTCCGTCATCCGGTCCATGGGGCTCACGCGCGGTCTCCCACGTCATACACTCGGATGCTTTACACCGGACGAACAGGCCGAACTGATGGAGCGCTGGTGTGCCCACTTCGGCATCACGATCGGAGGCCAGCGCGGGCGCATGGATCAATTGATGGTTCCCACCGACGGCTGGCCGCGTCATGTCCACTGTGCGCAGCAGGCCACTGCGGAAGCCCTTCTCACCCCGGGAGTCGACGGTCACGCCGATCGGATCCCGGACTGGCGGGAGATCCAGGCCCGCTCCGACCAGCTCCGAAGCCTCTATTATGAGACGCAGTTCAGCGATACAATGAAGTTATCGCGTCAACTTACAGCCCATATAGTAAAAACCGTCGCGGGTGGTCAAAAAGAGTGGAAAACAATTCAATATGACGATATTTTAAATGTTGCAGACAAATATACGAAGAACGATATCCCATTTGGTTGGCGATTGCCCGAAGGGGAAACACCTCAATCCTACGTGACCCATCTGATCCATTGCGGGGCGCTCGAGGAAAACCCGGAGACCGGGGCGCTCGCCTGTCCGATTCCCAGTTTCCAGAGCTATATCCTGCGCCGAGGGGGAGGAGAACCGACCTTAAAAACCGACTCGCCCGCGGTCAAGACAGAGGGGGACGACCCCTACACCCCACCCGAACCCAAACCACCGGGGTACGAAGACGATGATCCGTTTAACCTGTCGTAACCCCTTCAAACACAGAAGCCGGGGTTTTCCTACTGATCTTTCTAACCCATCTTGTAACTGTTCAGGTTCTCTTCAGGCTGATAGTGCCTCATCGTGATCTTGTTTGACAATTGGGGCTGCCTGTTTCATGGGCTTGTCGACCAAGACGGCGGAGCTCGCGTGGCGTGACTCCCTGATCGCCGAGTTCCGTGCGACGGTCGCGGCTCAGGCCGCGCGCATCGCGGAGCTGGAGCGACGGCTTGGACTTGACAGTTCCAACAGCGGCCGGCCGCCGTCGAGCGACGGTCTGGCGAAGCCGACGGCGGAGGAGTTGAAGGAGCGTCAGCGGTCCCGCCGGCAGGAGAGCGGCCGCGGGCGTCGCCATGCACGAGGCCCTGCGGTTCCGGCCACCAACAACGAGGCCGAGCGGGCGCTGCGACCACTCAAGGTGCAACAGAAGATCTCCGGCAGCTTCCGCAGCGAGGCAGGAGCCCGAAACCACGCGGCCCTGCGGACCGTCCTGGACACCGCCCGGAAACAGGGCTGGAACCTGCTGGAGACCCTGCGGACCGCGCCGGACGAACTGGTCGGGCAGATCGCCGCGCAACAGCCGACCCAAACGGGCTGAGCCGCCTGACCGGGCAGGAAGCCGCCAGAATGCAACCTGAACAGTTACCCCATCTTTAACATTTTTTCGTTCGAAACAGTGATTTTTCGATGATTTCTGGATTGCCGGCTCAACACCGGTTGAAAACTTTTCGGTGATTTTCGATTGTCGTGTCATTGTCTCTGCTTGACCCCTTGTGGACTCTTGATAAATCCCGCGATTTTTCCCAGGATTCCGCCAAATCACGAGAACACACCCCATCAGGCATCAGAAAACCACTCGTTTTCAACAGGTTGAAAATTCACAAACCCGCCAGACGAGAACCACTCCCTTATCAATCACTCGTAACCACTGCTTATAGTGCGATGGGTAGTCAGGTATATAATTCCCAAATGTTTGCCTTGCAGCAATGACAGTATGATCAATTCTGTATGAGTTGGCTTTTCTTTCAGGATGAAAGTGGACAGGATCACCAAAATACGCCACTGGAGGTGCACGGGGGTGGGGCCTTGCATTCGAGCAAAGTCTGGAGTTTTGTGAAATCCCTACAAGACGCTGAAAAACGTTGCGTTGGCATCAGGCTGAGCACGATTGGCAGCGAAATCAAAGGGAACAAGCTCCTCGAGACAAAGAGATTTCGTTGGGCGAACCAAGAGGAGCTTTTGGATCATGTTTCGCGCCAGAAGGGTGCCCGGCGCTTCTTGACCATATCGCAACAACGTCAAACTCCCAGCAGACGTGACTTCACCGCATTTGGCCAGGCATCAAAAAAGATGACCCACGAGGTTTTTGCCGCATTGAAGGCGCATGATGCGGTTCTTTTTGCCTCTGTGATTCCCAGAGTTAAACCCCCTCCAAATTACCAGTTCGAGCATTTCCTGCGAAAGAACCTGATTTTTCTCCAGCAACGCTTTTCCTGTTTCCTGAAAGCGAAACAGGAATCGGGATTATTGACTCTCGATCAGATGAATGCGGAACCCACCTTCAACGAGTTAAGAAATTTGTTGAGCTCGGCTTTGCACTGAGTTGGAACTGTCGCGTCTCGCGATTGAAACAGTGCTGCCTGGGAACGCAGGACAACACCTCCCGGAAGAGGCTTCAGTTCATTGGCATCCAGAGTCGCCCCGGTTGACACCAGATCCGCAATGGCATCAGCAAAATTGTTTGAAACACTGCCCTCGGTGGCACCACGACTATACACCAACTGGTAGTCCGCCACACCGGCCCGGCTGAGAAAATCGTGAACGAGCGCGGTATACTTGGTCGCAATCCGCAACCGTCTTCCATGATTGCGACGAAATTGCGCCGCAATTGAATCAAGGTCATCCAGCGACTGCGCGTCAATCCAGAATTTGGGAACGCTGATCACGAGATCGGCATCTCCGAATCCCAACAACGCGACTTCCCGGACACGAGATTGCCACTGAGGGACCGACTCGCGCACCAGGTCCATTCCCGTGATCGCCAGATGCACATCTCCATCTGCCAACTTGCCGGGAATCTCACTGGCGGACAAGAGCAAGAGTTCAGCATGAAGGGCCCCGGTCAGCTTTCCCGAATAACCGCGCCCCGAAGCCGGGTTGATGATCCGGATACCCCGCGAGAGCAACCATTCCTTGGATTGGTCGGCAAGCCTCCCCTTGGATGGCATGGCGAAATTGAGAGTCACCCGGCTTCCTGTCGACATTGCAGTGTGAGGTCAGGGCGGATCATACCACCGACCGCCGGGCATGTCCTGCCCTTGCCGAGAGCTTCCGTCAGAAAGTCAAACCGCCCCCCCAGAGCCACCGGTTGTTCTTCACCGCCTTGAAAAAATCCAAAGACAAATCCATCATAATATTCCATTCGGGTGCGCCCAAAACTGGCTTCAAACCGCAGATCATCAGCGGCAACACCCCGTCTGGAGAGCGCATCCATCCGCTGCTCGATTCCATCAAGGGCCTTTTCGATACCGGGAAAATCCATCGCAACCTGGCGCAGTCGCAGCAGCGAGTCCTGCATATCACCTTTGACGTCCAACAGCTGATCCAGAGAATCCAGTTGCTCAACCGGAAGCGCCGGCGCGCGGTTTTCATGAATTTGTGACAGAACATTCTCCACCACTTCTGACAGACGTCTCTGTCCGATCACGATGCCCGCAGCGCGGCAATTCTGCTCGATTTCCGATTCAAGTTGTTCTTTTTGTCTTCCGTCATCCGGTTTTTCGCTAAATTTTTCGAGCAGTTGGCGAAACCGTTCAGGTCGCCAGAGATGACGTTTGAGTGCCGCCTTCTGACCCTCCGTCGCCGCCAATCCTTCGACAGCTGTAGTGAGCAAACGAAGGTCGCCAGTCGCTATACTCAGATCGCAGGGTTTCAGTATTTCGCAAAAAGCGCTAAAAATCTCGGCATCTGCCTGTGCCGGATCATCACCACCGAACAACTCAAAGCCCACCTGTGGAAACTCACATGGGCGCCCGGATCCCGGTCGCTGAACCCGAAACACCTGACCGGAATAGGCATAGCCCGCTGATTCTGATGCCGACTCCATGTGAAACTTGGCGAGCGGTACCGTAAAATCAGGCCGCAACATCAATTCATCGCGCATTGCGCCCTCAGTCACGAAGGCACGACTGCGAATGTCTTCGCCGTAAAGATCAAGCAGGCTCGTGGCGGGCTGCAGGACATCCGTATCGAATGGCCTGGCCCCGCGTGAGCAAAAAAACTCAAAGATGCGGGCCGCCTCCTGACCCACCGATGGCGTCGTGTTGCGCATGACCTAACGTTCTGCCAGCAAACGCTTGATTTCCGGTGCCAGATTGTCCCGCTTCACGGAAAATTGTGCGGGTTGAGACTTCCATTCGTCATAACTTGCCGACTCCGCAATGCGATGCCCCCGTTCGAGATCCTTGATTTGAACGATTCCGGCCTCCCGTTCCTCCGATCCCTCAATCACCGCCAAAGGTGATTCCCGCTTATCCGCATATTTGAGCTGACGGCCAAAATTCTTCGCATTGCCAAGAAACAACTCGGAACAAATTCCTGCCTGTCTGAGTTCTGTTACCATCTCCTGATAGCGGGGAAGCCGCGCCGAATCCATCACCGTCACCAGCACTGGTCCGCATCCTCTATCGGCAGTCGACCGCGCTTTCATGGCCTCGAGAAGGCGATCAACACCGATCGACAATCCGGTTGCAGGGACTTTCTGGCCAGTGAATCGGTGCACCAGGTCGTCATAACGCCCGCCACCGGCGACCGACCCAAGAGTCGGCCCCGCCTCTGGTCCACCAAGCTCGGCTTCTATGACCGGCCCCGTATAGTATCCGAGACCGCGCACCACCGAAGGGTCAATGGTACAATGAGCTGAAGCGTCCTTATCAACGTCGACCAATTCCATGATCTGCTCGAGTTCTGAGACACCCGCCAGACCCGTTTCGGAAGTACCGACGATATCGCGGAGATTTCGCAATGTCCGCGCCTGCTCCAGCTCTCCGGCGGCAAGCGTTGCGAGAATAATCTCACACTGATCATGCAAAAGTTCTGCACCCGTGGTATAGTCGCCGCTCTCATCTTTGCGGCCTGCCCCAAGAAGTTGGCGGACAGCTTCACGCCCCAACCGGTCCAGCTTATCCATGGCCCGTAAAACTGCGAGCCGTTGGCTGGCAGACGCCGCGCGATTTTCCGGATCAAGAATTCCCGCCGCCTCCAACGCACCATCGAGAATCTTGCGACTATTGATGCGGATACGAATGGCCTCGCTTGCAAATCCGGTCGGCGTGAGGAGCCGGATGAGGACATGGCTTGCGAGTATACACAATTCGGCATCTGCTGCGGGTGAGGCTGAGCCAACCGTATCGGCATCACATTGATAGAATTGGCGGAATCTTCCCGGGCCCGGCTTCTCATTGCGCCAAACCGGCCCCATTGCGTAACGCCGATATGGCATCGGCAGTTCATTTCTGAACTGCGCGGCGACGCGCGACAGCGGAGCCGTGAGATCATAGCGCAACGCCAACCATTGATCATCATCCTCCCAGGCAAACACCCCTTCATTCGGGCGGTCCGAGTCTGGTAGGAATTTTCCCAGCGCAGCGACAGTTTCAACCGCAGGGGTTTCGAGGGCTGCAAAGCCGTGTAATTCAAAAATTTCTGCAATTTGCGTCAGAACCTGGCGGCGACGCTTGAGATCCTGCCCGAAATAATCCTTGAACCCCTTCGGGCATTCAGCTTTCGGTCGACGAGAAGCTACCATACCAATTCCTTGACAGCGTTGTGGCACCGTCTCCCCTATCGAATGGCAATGTCTGCGACAAGATTGACCCTGACGGCAGTCAAAGCAAATGCGGCTTTCCTGAAACCTGAGGATGCCATTTTCGGCGCCATATGTAGCGGCGGGTCACCTGTTCGACAGCAGTGATCCTCTCTCTTTTGGTCACAGACATTCCATGCCAAGAGCTGGTGGAATGTGGATGAATCACCCTGACTGGTCCTCGACGTGGTCCACGCCCTCGATGCTCGCGATGGCCTGTTTGATTTTTGGATTCAGCGCATAACGATTGGGGATTTCGATCTCGAAATTGAAGTCCAGATCGGAAATGACAGGACAGAATCGAATTTCTCCAGAACCGCCATTCGCACGGCAATTCGAGTCGAGCAGATTGCGCACCAGCCGCGGTGTGTCCGCTCCCCTGAAATGGATACGCAGCCCGGAGATCTCATCCCCGGTGGGCCGGTTGTCCGAGATATCCAGCAATTGAACCGAGTCGAGCCACAGCCGGATCCGATCATTCTCCTGTCGCGCCGACACCACGGTCTTCACCGAAAAACCGACCCTGAAGACGTCATCCACCTTCCCGATCATCTCGTCAAACACCACAATCTCATAATTTCCCGACGGATCTGAGAGTTCAGCTACAGCGTAGGGCTTGCCCTTTTGCGACACGCGCCTTTGCACCGCTATGATCATACCCGCCAACTTGAAGTTTTTTGGTTTCCCGGACACCTGCTGTAGCAGCTCGGAGTAGAGACAGACTCCCTGTTCCCTGAGTGACGGCCATAATTCATCCAACGGATGACCTGAAAGATAGTAACCAATCGCGAACAGCTCTTTTTCCGACTTCTCTGCCGTGCTCCATTCATCACTCGCCGGTAACGAATACGACTGTGTGTCATTCAAATCGTCACCAAACAACGAGTCCTGGCTAGCCTGCCGCTCGGCGAAACATGCGTTGGAATGCGCAATCAGCAAATCGAGCGAGTCAAATATGCGTTTACGATTGGGTTCCAGCGAGTCAAATACCCCTGCCAGAACCAGACTCTCCATTTGTCGTCTGCCGATCCGTTTGAGCTCGACCCGGCCGGCAAAGTCGAACAGATCCTTGAATTGTGAACTCTTGCGCGTCTCAACCAACTGTCGCATCGCCTCTGCACCGGCATTACGTACAGCACAGAGACCATAAACCACTTCGTCGTTGCGGACCGAAAATTCAGCTTCCGACTCATTGATGCATGGCGGTCGCAACCTGATCTTGAGACGCCGGAGTTCTCCGGCAAAGGATTTGAGCTTTTCCGGGTCACTGATGTCACAATTCATCACTGACGCCATGAACTCCATAGGATGATTGGCCTTGAGCCAGGCTGTCTGGTAGCTCACCAATCCGTAGGCGGCGGCATGGGCTTTGGGAAACCCGTATTCGGCAAAGCGGGCCATCAGTTCCCAGGTTTCATTCGCTGTCTTTTGATCAACCTTATTGTTGCTGGCCCCCTCAAGAAATTTGGGCTTGGCTGCGTCCATTTCTGACTGAACCTTCTTGCCGATCGCCCGACGCAGCAAGTCGGCCTGTCCAAGCGAGTAGCCGGCCATCGATTGCGCGATCTGCATGACCTGTTCCTGGTAAACCATGATACCATGGGTCTCGGCAACGATATGATCAATCGTCTCGTGCTGTTTCTTGCGCTTGATGATCCCGTTCTTGACATCACAATAGGTCGGGATATTGTCCATCGGTCCTGGTCGATAAAGTGCGACGAGGGCCACGATATCCTCGATACAGGTCGGCTTCAGGCGGCGTAGCGTCTCCTTCATGCCGGTGCTCTCCAGTTGGAACACCGCGACAGTTTCAGCGGCGGCACACATCCGATAGGTCTTCTGATCCTCCAGTGACACATTGTTGATATCGATATGGGTCCCCATAGCGGCCAGAAGATCGATTGTTTTCCGGATGGCAGTCAGTGTCTTCAGCCCAAGAAAATCAAACTTGACCAGACCTGCTTTTTCGACCCACTTCATCGAGAATTGCGTTGCTGGAATGCTGGATCTTGGATCACGATAGAGCGGCACAATCTCATCGAGAGGCCGATCGCCGATGACAATGCCGGCGGCATGCGTCGAAGCATTGCGGAAAAGCCCCTCCAGCAACTGTGCCGTGTCAAACAGGCGCCGGATCACGGGATCTGATTCGCACATCTCCCGGAGTCGTGGTTCGCGTTGCAGGGCTTCCCTGATCGGGACATTCTGCACGCCATCACGCGGGAGCATCTTGGCCATTTCATCCACCTTGCGATAGGGAACGCGCAGCACCCGCCCGACATCACGCACGGCGAGACGGGACAGCAGCGCGCCAAAAGTGATGATTTGCGCGACCCGATCAGCACCGTATCTCTCCTGAACATACCGGATCACCTCCTCCCGTCGTTCCTGGCAGAAATCGACGTCGAAGTCGGGCATTGACACCCGTTCAGGATTCAAAAATCGCTCAAACAGCAGATCAAATCGCAGGGGATCAATATCGGTAATCGTGAGGGAATAGGCGACCAAAGACCCGGCGCCGGAGCCACGCCCTGCACCAACAGGTATCCTGTTTCTCTTGGCCCATTTGATGAAATCTGCAACGATCAGGAAATAGCCGGCAAAACCCATCCTGATGATAACACCGAGTTCATATTCGAGTCGTTCACGATAGGCCTCGATCGGTGCGGCGGGTGTAATCACGTCCAGTCGACGGTTGAGTCCGTCCCGCGCCTGAAGCTCCAGTTCAGCGGTTTCGCTGTCGGTGAATCTTGGCATCATCACCGCGCGTGGCTTCGCCCAGAATGTGCAACGCCGCGCGATTTCCACACTATTGGTGAGGGCCTCCGGCAGATCGGCAAACAGTTCGGCCATTGCCTGCTGTGACTTGAAGTAATGTTCCTCCGTCAACTGGCGGCGGCCCCGGACCTGCTCAACATGCGCCGCCTGGTTGATACAGATCAACGCATCATGTGCCGCAAACATCTCTTGATCCGGAAAGTGAACATCATTGGTTGCAACCAGCGGAAGTTCGAACTGGTAGGCCAATTCCAACATCACCGTCTCGGCACGTCTTTCACGATTCCACAGATCAGATCCTTCAGCCTTATGGCGTTGAATCTCGACGTAAATGTGGCCAGGGAAGATGTCTGCGAGCACCCGCAAGGCTGCTTCTGATTCGGCACGGCGGCCCGCGGCGGCGGGCCGACCAACCGGGCCATCGGCACCGCCCGTCAGACAGATCAAACCTGCCGAATGGTCCCGCAGATCGTCAAGTGACAAACCGTCTGATGCTGCGTGTGAACCGAGATACAGACAGGAATTCAGCTTCAGCAGACTGCGATATCCGGTCTCATCCTTGGCCAATAACAGAATGGCGGCGGTGCCCGTCTCTGTCTCTTCGTCAGAGAGTCGCAGCGCAAAGTGGCAGCCGTGGATCGGCTGGATCCCTTTCCCGGTGGCCTTTGTCGCAAATTCAAGCGCGCCAAAAAGATTGCTGTTATCGGTGACTGCAACCGCTGGCATCTCATGCCTGACGCAGAGATCCGGCAGATCAGCAAGCCGTACTGCGCCCTCGAGGAGCGAATATTCGCTGCGCACCCGCAGATGAACGAATCTCGGCAAATCCTGCATACCTCTCTGGTAAACGAGTTCACTCTTGGCGTGAACAGTTTACGATGGCAGTTGCCAAAAAAACCGCGGCAATTCTGCCGCCCGGATTCGCTGTGCCTGAACAAAGCCACCTGCCACATGGCTCCGCCAAACGGACTGAACCCGGAATGTGCGGGAATTGCTGGACACGATCTGGCGTCTGCTATTTCCTGTCATTCTTCTGTATAGTGAGTTGACAAGTGCAACTGAGAGGCGGGTATGACATCCTCCCTACGAACTCCCGCGGGGCCGACAGATGGTTGAAATTTCAGTAAACAGTCAGCGTGTTTCGCTGGATCTGTCTTCGCCGTACCGAACTCTGCTCGAGTTTCTGCGCGAAGATCTTGGCCTGACCGGAACCAAGGAAGGCTGTAACGAGGGCGACTGCGGTGCCTGTACCGTCCTGATTTGTGACCGCTTTGCCGGGCAGCAGCGCTATCGTGCGGTCAATTCCTGTATATTGTTCCTGCCTCAAATGGTCGGAAAAACAGTTCGTACGGTGGAAGGGTTATTGGCCCCGGACGGGTCCCCACATCCGGTTCAGGATGCCATGGTCAGGCATCATGGGAGCCAATGCGGCTTTTGCACCCCGGGTTTCGTCATGTCGCTGGTTGCCGCACACACCAATGGTGATCGTAATCACGACGATGTCCTCACCGGCAATCTTTGCCGTTGTACCGGCTATGCGCCAATCGTGCGGGCCGCTGAGGATGCGGCCGACCGACCGATCCCGGACTGGCTGGGCCACGAGACAGCGGAAGCGGCCACGATCCCGTATGGTGAAGCGACCGATCGCCTCGTGGTGCAGCGGGATCTCGACGCGTTTGCCGACTGGTATGCCGAGAATCCAACATCACTCATCGTTGGCGGTGCCACCGATGTCGGGCTGTGGGTCACCAAGCAGTTTCGTACGCCGCACCACATGTGCTTCATCGGCGATATCGCCGATCTAGCGAGAATTGATGTCGGGGCAGAAAAAATTGAAATCGGGGCCACGGTCACGATTTCTTCCCTCCATGATGCCATGCAGGACCTTTATCCGTCTTTTGCAGAACTGTTGCGCCGATTTGGTTCCGTGCAGGTTCGTCATTCGGCAACCATCGGTGGAAACCTCGCCAATGGATCGCCCATTGGCGATGCGGCTCCGGCCCTGATTGCGCTTGGAGCACAACTAACGTTGCGCCGCGGGCCGAAGAGACGGTCTATTCCTCTTGAAGATTTTTTCCTTGATTACGGAAAGCAGGATCGACACCCCGGAGAATTCGTTGAATCCGTCGAGTTTCAACGGCAGGCGGACCGCCTTCGCTGCTACAAATTGTCGAAACGTTTTGACCAGGATATTTCCGCAGTCTGCGGCTGTTTCAATATCACCATCGTTGACGGCAAAATCACCGCGGCGCGTATTGCATTCGGTGGCATGGCGGCAACACCAAAACGGGCCTTGCATGTCGAAGCCTCGCTGTGCGGTCAGGACTGGACAGAATCAACCGTGCGGTGTGCAATGGAGGCATTCTCAGATGATTTTACTCCTTTGAGTGATGCCCGTGCCTCAGCCAATTACCGCATGACTGTCGCGCGCAACATGCTCTTCAAATATTTTCTCCAAGATCGCCAGCCCGCAGAGATCGCCCAGGTGACCCATGTCTGAGACAATTGCCGTTCATCGACCCCTCCCGCATGATGCGGCCATGCACCATGTCACCGGGCAGGCGACCTATGTCGATGACATTCCGACTCCGAAAAATGTGCTGCATTTGGCATTTGGCCTCTCCCACGTCGCTTCTGGTCGCATCGAATCACTCAATCTGGCGACGGTACGGAGCGCTCCGGGCGTTCATGACGTGTTGACCGCCAGTGATCTTCCGGCAGCAAACGATGTCTCTCCGGCGGCACTGGATGAACCGCTGCTCGCGGACCAAAACGTGCATTTTGTCGGGCAGCCGGTATTCCTGGTTGTCGCGGCAAGTCACATGGCGGCGCGGCGGGCAGCCGCGCAGGGCGAAGTTACGATTGCCGAACAAGACCCGATCCTGACCATTGATGACGCCATGGCGGCGGGCGAATGTTATGAAGACCCGCTGGAATATCGCAAGGGCGATGTGAATCCGGCCATTACAGATGCCCCGCATGCAATCTCGGGCGAGATCGGTATCGGCGGTCAGGAGCATTTTTATCTTGAAGGCCAGGCCGCCCTTGCCATTCCCCAGGAAGGCGGCGAAATGCTGGTCTATTCATCGACACAGCACCCGACCGAAGTCCAGCATAAAGTGGCAGACACGATCGGGCGGCCGATGCATGACGTGCGCGTGGAAGTCCGCCGAATGGGCGGTGGGTTCGGCGGAAAGGAAAGCCAGGCGAACGCCATTGCCTGTGCTTGTGCAGCGGCCGCAGCCATTGTCGGTCGTCCCTGCAAGATGCGGCTTGATCGTGACGATGACATGACAATCACCGGCAAACGTCACGATGCCATCATCAGGTATCGCGCCGGATTTGACGATCTCGGGCGTATCCAGGCCGTTGAGTTTGACCAGTTGATACGCTGTGGTTGGTCGCGCGATCTTTCACTGCCGGTTGCTGATCGGGCGATGCTTCATGCCGACAATTGCTATGATATCCCGGCAATTCGGGTCAGATCAGAACGGCTGCGGACAAACACCCAGTCCGCAACTGCTTTTCGTGGATTCGGAGGACCGCAAGGTATGCTCGGGATGGAACGTGTGATGGATCATGTCGCATTTGCCTTGCGCAAGGATCCGGTCAAAATTCGCCAGATCAACTATTACCCTCCGGCTGGCAAAACCCCGTATGCGAAGACCTTCTACGGAATGGAAGTCAAGGACTTCGTCGCCGACCAGATTACCGATGAACTCATCGAATCATCCGACTACACCAATCGCATGCGACAGAAGAGCCAGTGGAACGATACCCATTCGGTGATCAAGCGCGGTCTGGCACTCACGCCTGTCAAGTTTGGAATTTCCTTTACACTGACGCATTTGAACCAGGCTGGTGCCCTCGTTCATGTCTATCAGGATGGTTCCATTCGGATCAATCATGGCGGCACCGAAATGGGTCAGGGACTCTTTGTGAAGGTTGCCCAGATTGCTGCTGAAGCTTTTGGTCAGGAACTCAGCGCGGTTCGAATCACCGCAACTGACACGGGCAAGGTGCCAAATACGGCGCCGACGGCTGCCTCATCAGGAACCGATCTCAACGGCATGGCCGTCCAGAATGCCTGTTGTGAGATCATCCAGCGCCTCTGTACTTTCGTTGCTGCGCGTGACCAGGTGGATCCTGAGAATGTCCGTTTCACAGAAGGACGGTTCTTTACCGGGAACATGTCATACAGTTTCCAGGAAACCGTGCAGGATGCCTATTTGAATCGCATATCGCTGTCGGCGACCGGCTATTATGCCACACCGGAAATCAATTGGGACCGCATCGCCGGAAAGGGACGTCCATTTTTCTATTTTGCCTATGGTGCGGCGGCAACGGAGGTCGCGGTCGATACGCTCACCGGCGAATACCGAATTCTGCGCGCTGATATTCTCCATGATACGGGCCAGTCACTCAATCCGGCAGTCGATATCGGGCAGATTGAGGGTGGTTATGTCCAGGGGGCTGGATGGCTCACGACCGAAGAGTTGGTCTGGGACCAGAAAGGCAGATTACTGACGCACGCACCCTCGACCTACAAGATCCCGGCCTGTTCTGACCGCCCGCCGATATTCAATGTCAAACTGTGGGACAAGGGGGCGAACAGGGAAGATGTTGTTTACCGTTCAAAAGCAGTTGGAGAACCCCCGTTGATGCTGGGAATTTCAGTCCTCATGGCATTGTCCGATGCTGTCGCTGCGTGCGGTGACGGTTCGATCTACCCATCGCTTGATGCCCCGGCGACACCTGAGACGATACTCGCGGCTATAAACCGCCAGCGGAACGGAAAAGATTGGGACTGAATTTGCCTGAGTTGCGGCAACTGGTCCGCAGACATGGAAGCGTGGCAAGGGTTCTTGTTGCGAAGGCTTCAGGGTCGGTCCCACGCAAGCAGGGAACCGCAATGGCTGTCTGGAAAGACGGCCAGTCGGGAACGATTGGTGGCGGCGCTCTCGAATTTCATGCCACGGAGAAGGCCCGAATTCAGCTCACCCACGGCAATCCGGCACCGCATTTGGAACGCATCTCATTGGGCCCGAATCTGGGCCAATGTTGCGGCGGATCAGTCACATTGCTGACCGAACTCTTCGATGGCGAGTCACTGGAAACTCTGCAGAAACACACGCAGGATGAATACTGTCTGCGGCCGATCCGCGCCCATGCGCGCGATGGAAATGCCGCCAGGGACAAACTCAGCATCTCGCCATACGAGGCCGAACTGGCGAAGGGGTGGATCGCAGAGAAGCTGGCGGCACCACGACAGGCCGTTTGGATCTATGGAGCTGGGCATGTCGGCAGAGCCATTGTTGATCTTCTGGTGCCACTCAACCGATTTGCGATCGTCTGGATTGATGTGGGCCCAGAGCGGTTTCCCGAAATCAGCGCTGAGAATGTGGATATTCTGCCAACACCTGATCCGGCACAGTCCGTCATGCATGCGCCGGATGCGTGCGACCATCTCGTTCTGACTTACTCCCACGCCATGGATCTGGAAATCTGCAACCGGATTCTATCGCGGAAATTCAGCTGGGCCGGGCTGATTGGTTCAGCGACGAAATGGGCGCGTTTTCGCCGACGGTTGATTGCCTCAGGATATACGCCTGATGCCGTTGATCAGATTTCCTGTCCGATCGGCAATCCGCGTCTTGGCAAAAATCCGCACGCCATTGCCGTCGGCGTTGTCGCGGACCTGCTGTCGCGGTATTCGGATTGACGCGGAAAAGCATTGGGAGCGGCATGAATACGGATCAGCGATTTGAATGGCCGCATGACAAGGTCGGTTTCCTGAGCCGCCTGCTGGATACGATCGAACATCACATTGTCCCCTTGACCCGGCGCGGCGTGGCGGCGGGCAACAAGGTGTTCGGTGCCGCCCTTCTGCGGAAATCAGATTTGTCCCTGCTGTTGGCAGAAACCAACAATGAGACAGCAAACCCGCTCTGGCATGGAGAAATGCATTGTCTGAAAAAATTCTATGAGTTGCCCGGCCGACCGGATGCCAATGAGCTGATTTTCCTGTCGACGCATGAGCCCTGCTCTCTCTGTCTCTCGGCCATTACCTGGGCGGGCTTTGACAATTTCTTCTATTTCTTCAGCTATCAGAGCAGTCGGGATCAATTTGCCATCCCCCATGACCTCAAGATTCTTGATGAAGTCTTCGGCATTCGTGACGGAGGCTACCGCAGACGGAACGATTTCTGGACCAGTTTCAGCATTCGCGATGAAATCACGCAACTTGCAGAAGCACAGCGCACGCCACTTGTGGAACAATCGGCGCGACTGGATCGCCTCTATGACGGGTTGTCCAAAGTTTATCAAAAACAAAAGGACACATCGGCGATTCCATTGAAATAGCCGCATTGATCGGATGATGACGCGTATAATTCTTTTCTGCGACCCACGGGCTGAGCGCCGGCACAATCGCATGACAGCACAACGAAAAGCTGCCGACTCTGAACACGGCAGTGCAACGTGCGGGCCACATGACATGACGATTGGCATGACCGTTGTGACCGGAGGTCTCCTGATCTCCTTCCCGTTTGACGTTGCCAACGCGTAATCATGCCATGACCAATCCGCTCTACGACCGCCTGTTCGCTGCACATGCCAACAACCCGCAGCCTCTTTTCCACCTCACCGACGGTCAGACGGTGACGTACCGAAATTTTCTTGTCACCGTCGGGCAAATCGCTCATATCTTGACACGGATCGGCATGAAACCTGGCGATCGCATTGTGTTTCAGGCCGAAAAGTCTGTGGAAGCCATCGCTGTCTATGCGGCCTGCGCTCAGGTCGGGTTGATCTTTGTCCCGCTGAATCATGCATTTACGGATGACGAGACGTCCTATTTTATCGCCGATAGTGGGGCTGCGCTTGTCATTTGTACCGGCGCACGAGCACCCGCGCTCAGGTCGATCGCCAATCAATTCTCAGTCCAGGTTGAAACCCTGAATTCGGATGGTTCCGGCAGCTTGATGGACAAAGCCGCGACGGTCAGGTCAGAGTTTCCGACATGTGATCGCAATGACGATGATGTGGCTGCGATTCTTTATACTTCGGGGACCACCGGTCAACCGAAAGGTGCCATGCTGACACAGCGCAATCTGCTGTCCAATGCCGAGATACTGACACGAGAATGGCGATTGACCGCTCAAGATTGTCTCCTGCATGCATTGCCGATCTACCATACGCATGGGCTTTTCGTCGCAATCAATGTGATGCTTGTGGCGGGGGGTTGCGTCATCCTGCTTCCCAAATTTGATCTTGACACAATCATCGCCCGGCTTCCGGATGCCACGACGATGATGGGTGTGCCGACCTTTTACACACGCTTGCTCGATGACGCGCGATTCACCCGGGAACGTGCGTCTCACATGCGGTTGTTCATTTCCGGTTCGGCGCCCCTGCTTCCGGAAACCCATGCGCAGTTCCAGGCGCGTACAGGTCATCACATACTCGAACGCTACGGACTGACCGAGACCGGCATGAATTGCTCAAATCCATACGAGGGTGAGCGACGACCGGGAACCGTCGGATTCCCGTTGCCAAATGTGGAATTGCTGATCACTGATCCTGAAAATGGTACGGAATTGTCGCAGGGAGACATCGGACAGATTGAGGTTCGTGGACCGCATGTCTTCCAGGGATACTGGCAACGGGCCGCGCAATCAGCTGCGGTCCGACGCGACAATGGATTTTTCAGGACCGGTGATCTGGGACGAGTCGATACTGACGGCTATGTCCATATCGTGGGCAGGATCCAGGATCTGATTATCTCGGGTGGCGAAAATATCTATCCCAAGGAGATTGAAACGCATCTCAATGCGCAACCAGGCGTCAAGGAGAGTGCGGTGATTGGCATTCCACATCCTGATCTTGGTGAAGCTGCGGTCGCGGTCATCATTCCAGAGGATTCCTGCCCGCTTGATGCCCTGCAAATCATGGAGTTGGCCAGTGCATCATTGGCCCCCTTCAAACGCCCGCGAAAAATTACATTCTGTGATCATCTTCCGCGCAACGCCATGGGCAAGGTTCAAAAAAATATTCTGCGGCAGAAGTTTGCCGATGAATTTACTGATTAGCAGGATTGTGGTCATGGCACTACGCACAGAGAGACAACAGATGTTGAGCAAAGTTCGTATCGGGGGAGATGTTGCCACTTTCGCGCAACCCATGTCCGCCCCATCAGGAGATTCCCGCTTGCGCAATTATCGCAATATTTTCTATTATCAATCAACCCTTTCCGCCTAGCTGGGTTCCTGCCTCTATGCAGATTTACCTGCCCATTGCTGAAGTTTCCGTCAATGCTTTCCTGCTGCTTGGACTGGGTGGCCTGGTCGGCATTCTGTCTGGCATGTTTGGTGTCGGCGGTGGCTTTCTCATGACACCGTTGCTCTTCTTTATCGGCATTCCACCGCCGGTGGCCGTGGCTACCGAAGCCAACCAGATCGTTGCCGCATCTGTTTCCGGTGCTCTGGCCCATCTGCGCAAAAAAACAATCGACATACAGATGGGCATCATTCTGGTGATCGGTGGCATTTTCGGTGCGGCTCTCGGGATCCAGATTTTTGTCGCTCTCAAGGAGGCCGGTCAGATCGATACATTGATTCGCATCTGCTATGTCGCACTGCTTGGCGTCATCGGGACGCTGATGCTTTTCGAGTCGGTCCGATCCATCAGGCGCACCCATCAAAAAACGCCGGTCCGACGCAAGCTTCATCACCATAACTGGGTGCACGGCCTTCCCTTCAAAATGAAATTTCGCGCCTCGGGGCTGTATATCAGTGTCATTCCGCCGCTCATGGTTGGTGCTGTGGTCGGTATCCTGGCCGCCATCATGGGGGTGGGTGGCGGCTTCATCATGGTCCCAGCGATGATCTACATTCTTGGCATGCCGACAAAAGTGGTCATCGGGACGTCCCTTTTTCAGATCGTCTTTGTCACGGCATTTACCACTTTGCTCCATGCGACTGCCAACCAGACGGTTGATATTGCCCTGGCCTTCTTTCTGTTCATCGGTGCCGTGGTTGGCGCTCAAATTGGAACCCGCATCGGGGTCAAACTGCCGGCTGAGCATTTGCGGGTCTTTCTTGCCATTCTTGTGATCGGTGTCTGCGCCAAGCTGGCCCTGGAACTGCTTCTGCAGCCGGCTGAACTCTATGTGATCGACCGAGGCCATTGATGCGCAGTCCACGCACAGTTTTGGGAGTCCTGATCCTGTTCCTGCTGACACCGATGGTCGCCGCCAAGGAAGAGGTTGTCTCCGCGCTCAGCCAGTATCGAATTGCGATCACGGCGAATTTCGATGGTTCGGAAATTTTCGTATATGGCGCAATCAAACGGGAACAGCCGCCACCCGATGAGCGGCTCGGCGTGGTCATCACCATTGCCGGCCCGCACGAACCTGTCACCGTACGTCGCAAGGCACGCCGCGCCGGAATCTGGGTGAATACTGATGTGGTTGAAATCAAGGCGGCACCGACATTCTACGCCGTTGCGTCGTCGGCGCCGCTCACACAGATTCTGAATGATGACGAGGATTTGAAACATGAAATCCGCATTGAGGAGATGATCACGTCATCTGACACACCAACCGATGTCGCGGATGCGCAGACATTTTCTGAGGCCCTGGTCAGAATTCGTCAACGCGATGGACTCTATGTCGAGACTCCGGGAACGGTTGCCATCCAGTCCCAGACCCTGTTCGGCACACAAGTCACCCTGCCCGCCAACCTGGTCAAAGGCGAATATACAGCAACGACCTATATCACGCGCGATGGCGTTGTCATTGACAAGCAGGAAAAGACGATCCGCGTCCATAAAATCGGATTGGAACGGTGGATCTATAATCTGGCGCATGAGCAGCCCGTCACCTATGGTGTCCTCGCCGTTCTGATCGCGGCAGTCACCGGCTGGCTCGCGTCAGCAATTTTCCGCAGAATCTAACCCATCATGATGTCGGCGGCACCCGGTTGATCCGACCGGTAATGAGTCCGTTCAATTTCAGGAATTCTGTAGCATCATCCGTGCGGGCAGTTTCGCGGCGTTCAAAGCGGCTGTCACATTGAAACTGTCTGTCGGTGAGCCGGAGGATGTCCCAATTCAACCTGTCGTTGGCGTCTGGGATTTTGTCATCAAGGCGATCCCGAAAGTCGTGAAGGGCCTGGCGATCTGTGACCGCCCCTGTTGGACGATGTCCAGCTTGCGGGCCCTGTTGTCGAGCTGACGATCGCCGTGGCTGCCGTCAATCCGCCGACACACCGATCACACCAGTGATACGCCCCATCGCTGCCAAAAGACGGGACACCGGCTCTCTCCCCTTTTGCCAGAGGGGTGCCGGGCTCTCCATGCCGACGAACCCTTTTGCATGTTTGATCGGGTTTCGCCCGGGCGGGGTTCGGGTTCTCACCGCGGATGTCCGGCGAGTTCGAATCCTGCCTGGAGCGCCCAAGCCTTCACCTCACACGGCAACTCATTCCTTGAGGAGGCATTAGAAAATTTGTTTGCGGCTCTCACATGCGTCGTGGGTCTGGCACGCCCATTCCTATGTAATTGGGTGATGGCTCGGACACTCACACCCCAGAGACGATGGCCTCACACATAATGCGCGTCTCGTACACTCATTTTACTGATGCATTTTGGCATCACCTCTCTAAATTATTCGGCACCCCCCCCCCCCCAGGGCATCTGTCACTTGGGGAGCCGGTTCCCTAGCGCGGCTGTCAGGCTCGGCCGATGTCCTATGAACACATTGTCAATTAACGATCATATTTCTTGGCCGAGCCAACCATGACAGAAATAGGAAAATCAAACATGAAGAGATTATCTCTCCTCACGGCGGCCGGCCTCCTGGCCAGCACGCCACTCTTCGCCATGGACGGCGGCGGCGTCTCCATCAGCGGTGAAGCCAACTTCGGGGTGAAGTATAACGAAGCCAATGATGTGCCGGGCAAGAACGCTCTGGCCTTTCATCATGAATTCGATATCAAGTTCTCGGCATCCGGCACAACGGACGGCGGAATTGGCTTCGGTGGAAGTGTCAGCATCGATAACACGGAATCCGTAACGGGTGCCGGAAAAGGGGCGAAGGCTGCTACAGAGATCACAAAACTCAGTGTTCTAGTATCAGGCGCTGGCGCCGCCGTCGGTGGTGCAGGTGGATTTGCTCCCGTTGATGCGGTAGTGTTCACTGCATCACCAGCAAACGCCGAGTATAATGTCCGGCTCAATAAAGACGGAAAAATCATCGGTATTGGTGCAGCAGATGGCATCACTACAAACGGCGGAGATGGCGAAGGCCTTAACGAATTCACAGTTAATTTGCCGGTTAGTGCCGCTGATAATAACCCAAGCAGTGTTGCCATTGTTGTTATCGATGGTAAACCGACGGTGGAGAGGCTTCATACCGACGATGCAAATTGGCACTATCAACCAGCAGTAGCAGCCGCTGATCCCGTTCCTGCAATAATTGCTGGACTTTATAAAATCGGACCCGGTGATGGTCCGATGACCGCCGCAACAGCCGCGACTTTCGATCCTGATGCCAGCCAAACAGTCGGCAATCACGGCGAAGTGTATATCTCGATGGACATGCACAAGCTGACGATTGGTTCTGATCTGGATGCGGCTGACAAGCTCGCGGGTGGTCTGGCTGACCCCGGATTTGACGGCATCGGCATCGACGATGTGGCCGAAGGTGTCTACGGGAAATCGGCCAAACAGGTTCGTTATGACGGGGACTTTGGTGTCGCCTCAGTCGCGATCTCCTACGGAGATAAAGCGGGTGATGCCGAATGGGCGGCTGGTTTCAGCTTCAATGTCGAGCCGGTCACTTTCGGAGCTGGATTTGACAGCAAAGGCGTCATGTCGATCGGCATGGGCTTTACGCAAGGCCAGATCAGCATGAACGCGCTTTATTCGACCGACAGTGACCATGACGAAGCGGATAATGAGGCTATGAAAGTTACTCCTGCGGGAGTGAATAAAGCCGCAATCCTGATTGAGCGCAGTAACGCTCCAGACTTAAAAAATCAGGCGATGGGCGTAGATATGACTTATCAAATGTCAGAAGCGACTTCACTTGTCTTGGTGGCAGCGCAACATAAGAAAGAAAGCGCGAAAGCCTATTACAAACGTGGGGAAACTGACCTAACTAGAAAGATCAACGAGGGAGCTGTTGGTTTTGAACAGGAATGGACCAAATCTTCCACCACCGTGGACGCTTTCGGTGTCGGTTTCTCCCATGATCTGGGCGGCGGCGCGACCCTGAAAGCCGGTGCTGGCTCAGTCGATAGCAACGCGGTTGCTGATCTCGGTATCACCATGAAGTTCTGATCAGTTTGATCGGATACACGAGTTGAGGGGGCGGCTTCGGCTGCCCTCTTTTCATGGATAACAGAGAATGACCAAATTCAACAAGAAACGAGTTCAGAAAAGACTCGGCATCACCGCCCTGACAGAAGCTGGCGTGGCGGGTTGGGAGCCGTTATTGGGTCTTCCATTGGGCTCGCATCAGGCGGCAATGCCACAGTTGCCACTATGCCATCCGCGGTGGCGGGCGCATTAATTGTTGGATGTGTAGGTTTTGCAACCAGTACCAGTCCTCAGCGAATCCAAGGACAAAGAATCAAGTGACGGGCCACCTCGACCCTTATCAATTCTCCTCTTCTTTCAAAACTTTAACCACAGACTCGCCATCAACCTGAGGGTTGTTCTCCAAAAATTCCTTGAGTTTGTGCTGGTCCATTTTCACCTCTCAACGCCTGCTGAGGATATGTAAATCCGACACCATTGTTAATGGAACACCTCATCCGGTCTTGCCGAGTCATCCATCGGTTTCTGATCGCGTCACTGTTGACTTCGGGCGGGCGGCCACAATCAGGCCGGCACTGAATTGCGGCGGCCATGCCTTCGGCCTATAATAGGACACAGACAGTAGGCCGTTATGGATCGCGCTGGGGGACGCATGGATGGCTGCGATTTCGATCATTGATTTGGTCATGCAATTTGACGGTTTCACGGCTGTCGATCACGTCTCTTTGGACGTCGGTGAGGGGGAATTCGTCACGCTGCTCGGGCCCTCGGGTTGTGGAAAGACGACCCTTCTCAACCTGATCTCGGGTTTTCTGCAGCCGACCTCTGGTCGGATTGAGATCGGTGGCAAAGACGTGGTCGGTGTACCGCCAGAGGCGCGGGACACGGCGATATGTTTTCAGTCCTATGCGCTTTTCCCGCATCTGAGCGTGCAGGAAAATCTGATCTTTGGCCTGCGCCAAAAGGGGACACCGCGCACGCAGCGCAATGCCCGACTTGAAGAGATCGTGGGGCAGGTCGATCTTGGCGCGCATCTGGATAAGCTGCCCAACCAACTCTCTGGCGGCCAGCAGCAGCGCGTGGCACTGGGTCGTGCGCTCGCCGTGCGTCCGTTCGTCATCCTCTTTGATGAACCCCTTTCCAACCTTGATGCCAAACTGCGGGAACAGGTGCGGATCGAGATCCGCAAGATCCAGCGCGACTTTGGCCTGACCGCCATTTATGTCACCCATGACCAGGCCGAGGCGTTGGCCATGTCGGACCGCATTTTTATCATGAATAACGGGCGGCTGGAGCAGTCGGGTGCCCCGGAAGAGATATACTATGCGCCACGCACGCGGTTCGTGGCGGATTTTGTAGGCTCGGCCAACATCCTCGATGCTGAGATCACTGAAGAACTCAGTCAAGGGCGCTGGCATGTCGTCACACCGATTGGGCCTCTCGAGATCCAGTCCAAGTCAGCGCCCAGGGCCAAAAGCCTGCCCATCTGCTGGCGTCCTGAAACCGCAATTGCCGGGAAAGAGGGGCCGAACGCCCTGACCGGTACGATCACGCATCGCGCATTTCAGGGGCATTTTACGGACCTCATCGTTGATCTGGGCGGCACATCCCAGCGCTTGCAGGTGCTGCGCAACGCCGAGGGTGAAGGCGATAAGGTGGACTTTTCCATTATGCCTCATGACCTCATCTTTCTGGAGCCGGATGGATGAGGCAACCCGCGCCCTGGAAGCTCGCGCTCCTCCTGTTCCCGGGGTTGGGTTTGATCCTGATTTTTATCGGCGCGGTGATCTATATCGCTGTCGCACAGAGCTTCGGCTACTACAATCTCCAGGGCGAGAGCGGCTGGACCCTGGAATTCTGGGAACGCACGGTCGGGCGCCGCGCCTATGAGCGTTCAGTCAGCTATTCACTTTATGTGGGAATCGTCAGCGCGGTACTCTCGGTGGCACTGGCCTATCCGCTGGCTCTGTGGTTGCGCAAACCGTTCAAGGGCTCTCTGACCGTCTCAGCCATCCTGAAAGCACCGCTCCTCATTCACGGAATCGTGGCGGCCTTTCTCTTTCTGAACGTGATCTCCTATCACGGCATCCTCAATCAGTTCCTGGTCTCGCTCGGTGTTTTTGATGGGCCGCGACGTCTGCAGAACGATGACAACGCCATCGGCCTCCTGATCATGCAGGTCTGGAAGAACATGCCGATAGCGTTGCTCCTTTTGACCGGTGCGGTGCAAGCCATCTCGGACGATGTGCTGCGCGCAGCGCGGGACCTGGGCGCAGGCGTCTGGGCGCGATTCCGTAAAATCATCGCACCGCTCTCTGTCTCTGCCATGCAGGCAAGCCTGATCATCATTTTCATTGGTGCTCTCGCGGATTTCACCTTCCAGACAACCATTGGACCCACAAATCGGCAATCCATGGCTCAGTACATGGATTGGTTTAAGGAGCGCGCCCGCTGGAATGAAGCGGCGGTGGTCGGTGTCACGCTGATGGTCCTGTCGCTTCTGGGCTCCATCGGGCTCGCGGGGGCGGCACAGCTAATCTTTCGAGGGCGGCGCAAATGACGACAACGTACGTCCTCAACCGTGGCTTGATGATCATGCTCCTGATCATCTGTGCGCTGTGGCTCATTATCCCCTTCACAATGGCGGTACTCTGGTCTCTTGTGGACCCGTCTCAACCCTGGACGCCGGAAAACCTGCTGCCTCCCGCAATGTCGTTTTACCGCTGGGAGTTTGCCTGGAACAACTCGCTCCTGCAGCCCGCACTGCTGAACTCGTATCTCCTGGCACCCTCAGCGGCGGCGCTCACCCTGCTGTTGGCCATGCCAACCGCCTTTGCACTGGGGCGCTATCAGTTCACCGGGCGCGAACTGGCCAAGCTTCTGGTGCTCTTGCCGCTGGTGGTGCCAGCCTTCGTGACTGCGATCTTCTTCACCTCGCTGCTCTACCAGATTGGCCTCGCGCAGTATCGCTTCTGGGCGATCCTCTTTGCTCATGCCATCCTTTTCCTGCCATTCGCAATCCGTATCCTGACGGTCAGCTTTGAACAGGTCCGCCAGGATCATATCGATGCGGCCCGCGATATGGGCGCGCGCCCTTGGGCACGGTTTCGCGCGGCCTATTGGCCCGCGTTGAAACCTGGCGTACTCGCTTCGCTGCTCATCGTCTTTATCCAGTCGATTGAGGAATTCGCCATTGCATATATTGTCGGCCAGCCCGGCTTTGTGACGATCCCGACGCTCCTCTATTCGTCGCTCGGACAAGATTTCAACCGGCCAAACGCGGCTGTGTTGTCCCTCATCCTCGCCGTCCCGAATGTCCTCCTGATGCTCTTGCTGGAGCGGTTCCTCAAATCCGCCAACCCAGCCCTGGCCTCAGGAAAAGGATGACCGGGGATACCACCAGCATTCAACAAAGGATAGACAACATGCTGAAGAAACTACTTTCGGTGACCGCGCTGGTCGCCCTGACAACGCCAGCCTTCGCAAGTGGGCAAGCCACCTGGGAAGAAACGATGGCCGCCGCCAAGGAAGAAGGCGAGGTCTACTGGTTCGTATGGTACTTTGAGGATCGCTTCCGCGTCTTTGCTGAGCAGTTCACCGAAGAGACCGGGATCGTGGTGAACATCCCCGAAGGCGATCACATCGCCAATATCGACAAGATGCGCGCCGAAGCTGGCCGCGAAACTGGTGACATCGATGTGCTCGCCTATGGCTACGATCAACTCCCGAATATCAACATGGAACTCTTTGCACCACTGACGATGCTGCCGGAAGATGCCGGGCGCGTGTCAACTGTTGCTGGCGTCGATGGTGGCGATGTGGCTGTCGCGTGGTGGGGCAACCAGACCGGCATTGCCTACGACCCGGCGAAAATCGCTGAGGACGATCTGCCGCAGACACCAGCTGATTTTGCAGCGTTCTGGACCGCCAATCCGGGACAGATGGGCTTCAACTATGAAAATGGTGGCTCCGGCCCGTCATTCTTCCTGAACATCCTGCGCAACCTCTCTGAAGCGAATTTCAATGACGGCGCCTCCTCGCCCGAAAAGCTCGCAATGCTTGACGCTGGCATCACCTTTTTCAACGAGCATGCCGAGAACTATGAAATCACGACTTCGAACTCAGACAGCCTGACGCGCCTGTCCGAAGGCGAATTCACCATGGTCCCCGCCTGGGAAGACCACATGGCCGGCCTGCAGGTGAATGGCGAGATCCGTGATGAGTTGAGGTTCTATATCCCTGAGATGGGCATGTTCGGCGGCGGCAATGCGGTCTCGATCCCCGCCAATGCGCCGAACCCGGCGGCGGCTTCTGTCTTTATCGACTGGCTGACCTCGCCTGAGATCCAGACCCAGTTCAACTCGCAGTTCGGCACCGCACCGATGCATGCCAATGCTGATGACTCAGCAGCGCTTGTGTCGAATGCGATGCGTGATCGCTCCAGGCCCTGGGCCGCCAAGCCGTTCCGCGACACGGTCGAAGAGCGCTTCATCGAAGACGTGATCTTCGAACGTTAAACGTCTTGTATCGGTCCCGGGATTCCCCGGGGCCGGTCCTCCTCGGAAAGCCCCCACATGCCCATTGTTGATGCTCCACTCATTGCCCATCGCGGTGCTTCTGCTGTCACGCCTGAGAACACCCTGATCGCTGTCGAACGCGCCGCCGAACTCGGCGCACGCTGGATCGAAACCGATGTTCGCCTGACCTCTGATGGCGGCCTCGTCATGATCCATGATGACACACTCCATCGCACCACATCCGGCTCCGGCAGCGTCGCCTTGACCCCACTATCTCAGATCCTCGCCCTCGATGCAGGCGCGTGGTTTGGCCCGGAGTTTGCCGGAACCCGCGTGCCCGAGCTTTCCGACTTTCTCACCTGCATCCTCGACTGCGGCCTCGGTCTGCAACTGGAGTTGAAGGAGAACTTTGGACGCGAGGAAGAACTCGTCGATGCCGTGACCTCAGTGATCAAAGACGAGTGGCCCGTGGGAGACAAGCCACTCTTCGTCTCCAGCTTCTCCGAAAGATGCATGCGGATCTGCGCCAAAGAACTCCCGGAAGTGCCGCGCGCTATCGCTACGGAATTCGTTCCCTGCAACATCGTGGACCGGCTGCGTGAAACCCAATGCCAGATCATTCATTTCCAGGCGTCCTGCGTCACAGAACAGGACTTTGCGACCTTGCGCGCGGCCGACATTGAATTCGCTGTCGCAACAATCAACGAGCCTGACACCGCGCGCGCGATGCTGTCAAAAGGTGCCACATCCGTCCTCTCGGATGACCCAATGCTTCTTGACTTATGACGCACGAAGGAGAGTTTAAGGCAGCCTCTGTGCCACTGTGAAGATACAGCAATTCCCGCATATTGATTTTCTGCTGTGATGTCATTGGGTGAGTTCTTTGCGAAAATATTTTGTAACTGCTCACCACTCCCCAGGATTCTCACCCTGATTGTCGCAAATTCTCAGGTTAATTGACGCGCTATAGGCTGAACCCGGAATTAGCGGGAGTTGCTGGGAAGGCGGTGCGCGAGTTGCTGCTTCCGGGCAGAAAGTCGTATAGGAGGTCGGCGAGGTCCTCCACGCATTGTTCCTCCATAAGGTTCATCCGCGCCGCCACGATCCGTAGGGCGATGCGGCGGGCGCATCTCGAGCGGCGCGGTAGCGGATGCTTCCAATCACCATTTTATCCCCAATCTCTTTTTCGCCTCGGGCGTCCTCGCCCAGGGCTCTCCCGGAATCTCGGCGATGAGACCTTCGAAGATGGCACGGACGGCGTCGCCGGTTGCTCCGTCGTCAATCCGTACCGCCGAGTCGGGGGACAGGAGCGGGCGTAGGTCCAGGAGGAGGTTGCCCCTCGCGAGCTTCGCCAGCATCCGCTCCTCGGCCTGGGGCCCGAGTGACCTGCGCGTCGCCGTCAGACAGATATTGTTCGAACAGTTCGACGCCCCGGGTGCAGTCGAGGTCGCGGAACACTTCTAAACCGTGTGCCAGGTCGTAAAGGTCTCTGCCCTTGTCCCTTTGCAAGAGGGCGCGGAGCTTGGTCGCCAGCATCTCCTCGTTCGAGAAAGTCGGTATCGTCGACGCACCTGAGAACCAGGTGTTTTCGACGGCGAACGGGGCCATCACGACGGGGTCGTAGGCGACGACCTCCCGAGTGTTGATCTCTAGTTTCAGACGAATTGGGGTTCCGCCACCGTCCTCCGCAGGAACACTAAAGCGGAACTTCGGCGCGATTTGGCTTTGCGCGAAACTCGCCGGCCCGAGCCATGGCTCCAAAAGCTCCCGCAACCTGTCCAGGATCGGACCGATTGCGCCAGTGGAGGTCCGAACGAGATCGATATCCTCCGAGTAGCGGAGCGGTACCGGGAAGTGCAACTTGTTGAGGGCGGTTCCGCCCCTGAAGCGCAGCTCCTCTGCGAGGAACGGGTCTTCAAAGATCTCGACCAGAGAGCGTGAGATGATCAGGTCCTGTTCGACCTGCCGTTGTTCCGCCCATGACGCGCTCTGACCCCATTCGACGATGTTCTGGCCCGGGATCATTTTTCGACCTCCGGGCGTCGCCGCACGGCGACCCGCCATCTTTGATCCCGCTCGACGGGATCGATGGCGAAGAACGAGTCCCTGGCCTCGGCCCGATCGAGCTCGGTCCAGGGCGGGCGGCCTCGCGACATCAGCATGTCGTGCATCTTGCGGGTAATGCTTCGCCGGTCGAGGGCATCGAGCATATAGCCGAGGCGCTGCACAACCGGTTTCTCGAAGCTAAGCGACAGGTATCCCAATTGATCACCATCGATCCTATGGCCGAGATCGGATAGGACGGTGGCCACATTGTCGATGCCGGCCGCCCCCTGTCCGTAGCGCATGAGATCGAGCGCGGTCAGCCCAGGCGAAGACACCTTCATCTGCCCCGTTTCGGTCTTGGCGTCCTCGATCCCGTCGGTGATCGACGCCATGTCCTTCCGATAGTAGGAGACGATCAGATTGCGCCCCGCGCTTATCTTTGGCATGCGCTTGCCGGTGACGATCTGGAACTCCATGACGGCCTGGTGCGACGCGCCGTGAAGCTCTGCGGCCTTGAGGAGGCCCACGTAGTAGGGCTGTTGTTCCCGCTGCATGAGAGCGTCCACGTACCAGGAGGGCGGCGGCGCGCCCCACGCGGCGAACTGCGGCGGGACGACGACGTAGAACCCCTTGCGCGGGGTGATCAGAAGGCCACGTCGCCGGAGCCGCTGCGCAGCGTCGAGGAAGGCGCCTCGGTTGGTGCCGAGGGCCTCGACGGCTTCCTCGGCGGCGAAGACGACGCGACCCCTCGACTGAAGCTCCACCACAAATTCTGCAAGGGTTCTGCGTTTCTCTTGAATCATGTATGTTAATCCGCGTTTAACGCGGAATACGTTACATGATTTGTTGTCTTAGGCCAAGTCATGCGAAAAACTCCGCGCCTCTTGCGGTTTTCATAACATGAAATGAGTGGGGAGTTCACTACACGAAACCTCCGTGTCGGCTATAAGAGGAGAATTGAAGGAATGCCCGCCATGTCGCTCTCGCAAACCATACATCCGATGACCGCCGAAAGCTGGGATGAGCATGCGACGGATTACACTCGTCTGTTTGCGCCGCTGACGGGCCACTTCGTGCGCGGGATGATCAGTCTTGTCCAAGCTCGATTGCCGGCTGGCCCGGAGCCCTCGCAGTGGCGACGGCCCATCTATGTACCCAGTTAGGCACCGGGTTCGGTGCTTGCGACGGACATCTCTCCTCAAATGGTAGCTTGGGCAGAAGAAGCGCTCGCACCGTTCCCCGCGGAGACCCGGTGCGAGGTGCGTGATGGCCAGTCGTTGGGCCTCGAAGCGGCATCGAACGATGCCGCCTTCTCGTGTTTTGACATCTTTCTCTTTCCGGAGCGGCTGGCTGCCCGGAAAGCCGCTGCAGAAGTGCTTCGGCTTGGTGGACTGTTTGTAACGTCAGTGTGGCGTGGCCCCGAATTCAACAAGCTTGCGAGCGGGCAGATGGCACCACTGATGGCTGCCTTGCCATCGCGGCTAACACCGTCAGGATGACTCATGACGAGATGACGGAATTTGCTGATCGGTGGGTCGGCACAGGCAAACGCCACAATGTGGCCATCACTGCAGTCATGCGACGCCTGATCGTCACCGCCCATGCGCGGCTGCGCGACCGGCGTCACGGGGAGGAACGTACACCCATCTGACTCCGGCACAGACCCGATCCCGAACACCCGCTCGCCGTGACTGAAGCGGGCTGGACTCCCTGTGCCCGACGTGTGGAAACAGCGTGGAAAAACGTGAATAACGCTGGGGAAGAACCCCAAAAATCACTTGACTCTAGACAAGGATGCTGATCCGTTGTGGCGGCACATTCCGGTAAGCAAGCACACGGCACCCAAGTGGGGACGGAACACGCTCAAACCATGTGTTCGCAGTAGCAGCGTTTCCTTAGCTCTTTGGTTTCGGAAAACACCCGAAGTGTCCTTCGAATGAATCCCCTGCCAGGTTTCATCGTCCGTATGAGTGGCAATTGACAGGATGCACCGCCTCTCAAATGCCCTTTTCACCACACGTCATTCTACAGGGCATCGCAAAGCGGGGGTCAACTGCTTGTACCCTGATCGTCGCAACTAAAGTGGGCTGAAACGGCTTCCATGCGCTCGACTGTCACAGCTCAGCCATCTGATTCAATAATCGTCGATGCTGCAATCACTTCACCCCCAGTGGTGAATGCACGGTGATCATCACTGACCAGAATCACGCTGATTTCATACCGACCTTTGGCAACATCGCCAATATCGACACTGTCTTCGTACACACGCCCGAGCTTGAGTCCTGAAATATAGATATGGCCATGCCCCACGCCAAATTCTGCCGTTCCCATCATCTCATCGGGGTTCGAAAATTCAAAATCCTCAACCGAGACCGAGATTCTCCATCCGTCAACAATCTTGACCGCGTGAACATCGACTGTCGGAATTTTTTCACCGGGTGGAATGGGCAGGACACGCCCCACACCATAAGCTTCGGCGATACGTGACTCCGTGAAATCCAGCGGACTGCCAACCTTGACATTGGCACGCAATTTACCGGCATTCTGAAATGCGATGGTGACCGGAACAAGCCGCCCGACGGCCAGGTCGCCCGTAACCCCGAACAGACGAATATGCGCCCCGTCCTCGGCCAACTGCACGGACGAATTGGCAGGGATGGGAAGTCGATCAACATCAGCCGGACTGAATATCTCGGCACGCATTGCCTCCCCCGACTCGGCTGAATTCAGCCAGTCCGGTTCGCTATTGTTGGTCAACCGTGCGAAGACATACAGGCTGCCCGGATGGTCCATGACTGGCCGCGCATTGATTCCATCCAGAATGATCTCACCTGTCGGCCGATTCACCCACCAAAAGACAATGGTCAAACCCAATATTGCGACTAGTAAGGCAGACAACACTCTCTTAACATGCATAGCCGGACCTCACATTGAATCAGACCCGACAATCTTGAAGAAATTGACCCGAATTGGCAATCATATCGGAAGGCAGGTCGTATCGGCGATATTGGCCATCATTCTTGTTGCATATCCCCTGCGCAGCTTTGCGCATCCGTCTGAACAGGGGTTTGTCCTGCTTCTCCCCACCGACTTCTATATCGCAACCGGAATCGCCACCGTCGCCCTCACGGCGGCCGCGCTCGCACGGCTGCCCACCACCACCATCACCTTTCTGTTCTCCAACAGGACGTTTGTCGGCTTGCGGCATCACAGCTGGATGCCCACACTGAGCAGTTTTTGCTCAACTCTCGTGCTCGTCGTGCTGATTCTCATCGGTCTGTCGGGTTCCGGCGACCCCCTGTCGAATCCGCTTTCGTTGGTGATCTGGACAGTATGGTGGACCGCGTTATTGTTTCTGCAAGGCATTCTTGGTGACCTGTGGAAATGGATCAATCCATGGACCGGCATTTATGACCTATGCATCGGGTCGAATGCGAATACTCCTCTCAAGCTGCCTGACCGTTTGGGAAATAGTGTCGGGCTATGCGGGCTGATCCTGTTTTTTGCCTTTACCCTGGCTGACCCCGCACCTGACTACCCGCCGCGCCTCGCATTGGTGACCGCCCTCTACTGGATGGCGACCTTCATCGGCATGTGTCTGTTCGGCCGCGACCCCTGGCTGAGCCGCTGTGAATGTTTCACAATGCTGTTTCGCCTGTTCGCCTTGATTTCCGGTATCCGCACAACGAAAGGAACTTGCCATGTCGGTTTCCCCGGCTGGCAGATCGTCACGTCCCGAAAATCCTCATTTTCTGTCTTTGCCTTGACGGCGCTTGCTGCCGGAAGCTTTGATGGAATGAATGAAACCTTTTGGTGGCTTTCACAAATCGGTGTCAATCCTCTCGAGTTTCCGGGACGATCAGCCGTTATTGGACAGACAATCGGTGGTATGATTGGTGCCATCATTCTGCTTCACTGCCTGTTCGCACTCTGCATTGCGACGGGGCAATATCTGGTACGAAAACACACCGGCGGTCCTCTGCCGATTTCCTTCTCATTGGCCTTCGGGCGACTGGCTCTGTCGGTTCTACCGATTGCCCTTGGCTACCATTTCGCGCACTATCTTCCAGCTTTCCTGGTCAATTCACAATATCTTGTCGCCGCAACGAACGATCCGCTGACGCGCGGGGCAGATCTGTTCGGGTTGGGGGTATTTTATGTCACGACCGGCTTTTTCTATACGCAAGATACCGTCAGGGTGATACTTCTGACACAATGTGTCGCCATCGTCATCGGACATATGATTGCAGTGTTGACCGCGCATTTGATTGCCCTTGGTCTCTACGGAACCAACCGACAGGCCATCCTCAGCCAAATCCCGATGGCGGTGTTCATGATTCTGTACACATTGCTAAGCCTTTGGTTGCTGGCGGCACCGCGTGGTGCCTGATTCCGAGATCGTGGAATCGGGTGGACATAGGGCAAATTTCGTGCCAGATTTCTGGCTTTTCGACATAGGGATATAGATCCCCAAGGAGGACAATCATGTCGCAATTCACCAAAAATTACGTGCTTCCGACACGCCGGAATGCTCTCAAGCTTTTGAGTGGAGGTGGACTTGCTCTGGCAGCGAGTTCGACAATGCCCGGTGTCACCCGGTTCGCGCAAGCACAGAGTTCCGAACCCATCCGAATCGGTTTCCAGATCCATCGTACCGGAATTGGTGCGGCATATGGGCGCTGGTACGACCGCACCACGCAGGCAGCCGTCAAAAGAATGAATGATGCCGGAGGAATTAACGGGCGCATGGTCGAGATCATTGCCGAAGATGATGGGACCGACCCGAAACGGGGCGCCGAGGTTGTCGAGAAATTTGCAACCCAACAGCAATGTGATGTCGCCTTCGGCACCCTGTTCAGCCATGTTGTGATCGGTTCAGCTCCGCGCGCTGGTGAGCTCAAGATCCCCTATTTTGTGGTATCAGAAGGTCACCATGTGGCGAGCGGAATCCTGAACCGCTACACGCTGCAACCTGGCATCACCGATGTCAAAAGCCAGGTGGAAGCGATGGCTCCCTTTGTATCAACGAATTTGGGCAAGAAAGTGGCGATGATTTATCCTGATTTTGCCTTTGGTCACGACCATCGGGATTACTTCACTGCCGCCCTTGCGAAGAACGGTGGCGAGGTCATTGCACAAATCGCAATCCCGCCGACCGAGACGTCCTTCACCAAGTATTTTCCAAAGATTCCGCAACAGACGGAAGTTCTTTATCATGTCATGGTTGGCCCGGCCGTGCTGACCTTTGTCAAGGAACTGGGGGAATTTTTTGGTTCAAACCATCCTGAAATTTTTGGATTTATCGACAGTTTGGAAGCCGTCGACATCCAAAGCCCCGGGCTTGAGTTCCTCGAAGGCACCTATTTCTGGGAAGGCAATCCGCGTTATGTCCAAAACAATCAGACCAGTCACGACAAGATGTATCGCACAGCTGTCGGTGTTGATGAATCGGGGGCTTCGGTATCCGACTCGAGAGATATCTCGACTTATGCCCATATGTTCGGATGCTGGGAGACCCTGAACATCATCAAGGCGGGCATGGAAATGTCTGACTACCAGGGCCCACAGCATCGCAGCAGGCTGATTGAAGCGGTTGAGGACATGACCGACATTCCATTATCAGATGATCACCCTCAGGGTGCCAAGATCTTCAATGGCAAAACTCACCAGGTATTCGGTCATCAATATATTTCCAAAGTCGAGAACGGCAGAATGGTCCTTGCCCATACGACATCGATTGAGGATACTTTCTACCCCGACGAAACAGATTATACGACTCAGCCTTTCTGAGTCGCGCTTCACTTGAGAGCTGGATCGAGTCGATGGATTTCGGTCCTCACCTGTTTCTCGCGATCCTTGAAGGTGCAGTGACAGCGGCGGTCATCTCATTGACCGCCGTCGGTCTCTCTCTTGTTTTTGGGATTATGCGCGTCGTCAATGTCGCGCATGGTGAGTTTTTCATGCTCGGTGCGGTTGTTGCCTGGTGGATTGCGACCTCGATCGGCATACATCCAGCACTGGGATTTACTGCTGCTCTGATCATTGCGCCCATTGCAGTGGGTGCGATCGCAGCGCTTTCCGACCGGTTGGTCCTGTCTCGTCTCGAGTATGATCCCGAACGCACAATCGTTGCCACGATCGGGCTCCTGTATGTTTTTCAACAGGCGACGCTGATGACCTTCGGTCCCGATGCACGACCGGTTGAACCGCCGTTCAACCATCGCCTTGCCATCCCGTGGATTGAAATCTCGGAGTCAGGACTGAATCTGACCTGGCCCTGGGGTCTGGCGACAACGAGCTACAAACTGTTTGTCATCGGTGCAGCCTGCATCATCGTCGCAGCATTATGGGTTTTCCTCCAGCGTACGCGTTTTGGCTTGATCATGCGCGCCACCCAACTCGACAGGGAGATGGCTACAGCTTTCGGAATCCCTGTTCGCCGGGTTTACTCAGTGGTTTTTGCACTCGGCGCCGCCCTCGCAGCGCTCGGCGCTGTCTTGATCGTTCCGGTGCAGCAAGCGCATTATCTCATGGGAGGCGACCCTTTGCTTCTGTCGTTTATCGCGGTCATTATCGGCGGTCTGGGCAGTTTGCCGGGAACGATCCTTGCCGGCGTGATCATTGGAATGAGTGACGGAATCATCTCCGTATTCTTCTCGCCGACACTGGCGAAAATACTCGCCACGCTACTGGTGGCACTGGTGCTCATCTTTCGCCCACAGGGACTTCTCGGACGCGCACCATAATGACCGTACGTGAAGGACTCCTCCATTTTGTTCTGCTGGGAATCCTGGTCCTGCTTTTCTTTGTCGTTTCAGACTATCATGATGGCAATTGGGCGCGGATCATGGTGCTTGCGGTCTACGCCGTCGGCTACAATCTGCTTTTTGGCTATACCGGTCTTCTGAGTCTGGGGCATGCCCTGTTCTTTGCCACTGGCATGTACGGGCTCGCACTTCCCATACAACATCTCGGTTTCGCGCCCGTGCCGGCTTTCCTCTCCGCACTGGTCTGTGCGGCTGTCGTTTCATCTGCAGTCGGATTTCTCGCTCTCAGAACTTCCGGCGTTGCCTTCATGATCGTCACGCTGATGTTCGCCCAGGCAGGATTCCTGTTGTCGCTCTATGCTGGAAGATATACCCGCGGTGATGAGGGATTTGTGATTCCGCAAAGTGCGCGGATCATTGCCGGGATTGACTTTTCGGATCCGACCATCCGCTATTTTGCCGCATTTTTCGTGTTTGCAGCTGCCTATCTGCTGATCGCATGGCTCATTCGAACACCGTTTGGAAAATGCCTGGTCGCAATTCGGGAAAATGAAGACCGTGCCCGCATGTTGGGCTATGATGTCCATTTTCACAAGCTGGTCGCAGTCATTCTGTCGGGAACCGTGTCAGGGGCCGCTGGCGCGGCCTATGCGTTCCTGTTTGGCTATGCCGGTGCAACCTTTGCCTCTGTCCAATATTCAATCTTGCCTCTCCTTTGGGTTCTTCTCGGTGGCGCAGGGACAACCATCGGCCCCTTGATCGGGACTGCCTTTGCCTTCTATCTCATTGATTTTTCGAGCGACCTTACGACCGCACATCTGCTGGTTGTCGGGTTGGCGATTGTTCTACTGACTCTGTTCGCACCGTTAGGGCTCGCCGGAGAAGTCCGGAAACGCATCGTCGGATGGTTGCCATGACCTTGCTTTCCACCCGGCAACTCTCGAAGAGCTTTGGTGGCCTCCAAGCCCTCAGGAATGTCGATTTCGATCTTGAAAGGGGGCGTATTCGGGCCTTGATTGGACCCAATGGAGCCGGAAAGTCGACATTTGTCGGTGCTGTCTGCGGGCGGTTTCGGGTCACCAGCGGCAACGTTATTTTCAATGGTAACGACATCACGCGCCTGCCAGCGCATCACCGTATTGGCCTTGGGATCGCCTACAGCTTTCAGATCACTTCGGTATTTGACCGACTCACAGTCCATGAAAATGTTGCTCTCGGCGTCCGTCGCCATTTGAAGGCCAACCAGGAACGGGTCAACAAACAGGTCTGCGCTGCGCTCGACAAGACTGGACTTCGTAACCGTGCTGACCAGCTGGCCGGGGATCTCAGTTATGGGCATCAGAGGCTTTTGGAAATCGCCATGGGGCTGGGGCAGAATCCACAACTTTTTATCATGGACGAGCCAACCCAGGGACTCGCGGAAAGCGAAGTCGATGCATTTCAGGATCTGTTGCAGACGCTGTGTCAGGAAACCACGATCCTCCTGATTGAACACAATATGAAGGTCGTCATGGACTGTGCCGATGACATCACTGTTCTGAATTTTGGCGAGGTCCTGGCGGAAGGACCACCTGCGAAAATCCAGAAAAATGAGAAAGTTCAACACGCGTATTTTGGAACGCAGACCTGATGCTTGAGGTCAGTGACCTTCATGCTGGCTATGGCAATGTACGAGTCCTTTTTGGGCTCAACATCAAGGTCAATCGAGGTGAAGTTCACTGTCTTTGCGGTCGTAACGGTGCCGGCAAGTCGACGACATTAAAGGCCATTATGGGATTGGTTCCAATCCAGTCAGGATCGGTTGAACTGGACGGCGAAAAGATCAGCTCTCTTCCAGCGTACAGGATTCCTGCGCGTGGAATTGGCCTGATTCCCCAGGGTCGCCGTTTGTTTTCCGAACTATCAGTTGAAGAAAATCTGCAGATTGGCCTCATGTCCGGACAGCATGACGCGGTTGATCAGCATGAGCGCGTCCTGAACCTGTTCCCGCGTCTGCGCGAAAGATTGTCTCAGGCTGCAGGAACCCTGTCAGGTGGTGAGCAACAAATGCTGGCGGTCGCGCGCGCCTTGTGCCTCAATCCGAAAGTCCTGTTGCTCGATGAACCGACGGAGGGATTACAGCCCTCGATGGTGGAACTCATCCGCGCGGCAATCATCCGTCTTAAGAACGAAGGCGTCGCCATACTGCTTGTTGAACAGCGGATTGATGCCGTCATGTCAGTTGCCGATCACGTTTCTTTTGTTGAACATGGACAGACATCCACAACACTTGCTGCCAACGAATTTGAGAATAGGCGTGAGATGTTTTCACGATATCTTGGTGTCTGAATGTTGAACCATGCCCTGCTGCACTAAGAGTTTGAATCAAAATACTATATATTGTATAAAATATGATATAAATCGGCTACATAATCCCCCAAAAAATGGGACTTATATACTTAACTACACAACTAAGTCATTGAATCTCAGACTTTTTCTATTTTCCACTGTCTCCATTGATCAATCATTTTGCAGTTTCCATCACCTTTTATCGAGTTTCGGCCCATTTACCACTTGTTAACTTGTTGTTTTTAGGAACATTTATTGTGTAGTTAAGTATATAATCCCCAAAAAAATTCTGTCGGCAAGACGCCCCGTTTGACGTCTGTGACCGTTCGGGCGGAGCAATACGGGAACGGTCGGCAGTGCAAGTTACAACTATACTTCACTGCGATCGGCATGGGGCTGCGCCAACTGATGTCAGTCCACCAAACGCGCGTTCGCCGTGATCCGCTCACGGGCCGGAATCGGGCGGATTCCGCTCGATTCAGCCAAACTTCAGCTGGGCAAACCGATCAGGATGCCGAGGAACACGAAGACGGCGGCGAGAATGGCGACGATAAGGACCATCTGGGCAATGCCGAATCCTACCACCCAGCGCTGATTGTCCTTGTCGCGCTTGGCGGCCTCAACATCCCGTTTGGCCATGTCCGCCTGCATCCCGGCGAGGCGGGCATCAATGCGTGATTCCATGGCTTCGTTCTCCGCACGTGACGTTTTCAGTTCACCTTCCAATCGGGCGCAATCCGTTCGGACAGTTGGTGAGGAGTGGGATCTGTCATCCCCGCCCGTTTAACCCGTCTGTCGCCCCCGGTCAATCCGTTGTACCTGCTCACCACATATGAGACGCGGGCCCCTCATGGGTTGGCAGTGATTCG
>JAPOTI010000096.1 GCA_026709265.1 Paracoccaceae bacterium
TCTGCGAATCGAAATGGCGAAGACCAACCTGCATGACCCGCCATATAGACCAACCCGATCACCAATACAAGTATGAACTGTTGCAAGGAACCGCACCCGGAAGACCGCGTGCGTCATGGTGGACACACTGATGATGTCCGCCAAATCAAAGTGGCGGCGATGATCCGGGTCAGCACGACTGGCCGACGTCATCAAGGGAGTTGAATTCCACGACGGAATCAGACAGTTTCAGGAAGCCGCCTGATCTGGCCGTCACCCAGATTCGGGCAGAACCCAGGCAGGGTGACGAAACTCGCAACGGCTTCGTCCCTGTACTGTTTGCATTGGGCCATTTGTTTTCTCAAACGTTCATGCCATGAGGTCAAACGGACAATGAGCTTCCAAAGACAATCCACAGACAAATGGCAACACGACATACCAGGAGCACGTTGGTTCAAAGCCGATTTACACATACATACTGTCGATGATTGTGTAGGCGGGCGGGCGAAGGTGCCGAAAGATCTGTTGAAGGGCCGCGCTCTGTCTGAAGCATTGACGGACTATGCGCGTCTATTTCTGCGAACCCTGGTCAGAAAAAATATCAGAGTTGCGGGTTTAACACCGCACTCTCCACGATGCGGCGACACAACCGAAGCGAGTGCGGTGTGGCACATAGTCGAAGAGTGGAACGAGGGCAAGGACGACGATGACGTTCCTTTCAGAGAAAAGATTTATGCCCTGTTTCCGGGCTTTGAGATTTCGTTCAAGGATGGCAAGGAGGGATTGCACCTTCTGTTCTTATTTGATCCCGAAGTCGGTCGTGAACATTATCTGAGAGCCTTCGAGATTGTTATGGGTGGAATAACCCCGTGGCAAGACAACAGCCTCCAGATTTCAAATAAGCGTGCGAATGAGGCTTTCCGTGAATTGCGTCAATGGTGGAAACGAGAGTGTTCAATCAATGGAAAAGACCGTGCTTGGAACTACCTTGTTCTTGCACCCCATATCGATTCACCAAAAGGATTGCTGGTTTCGCAAAAGGGGCAAGTTCTGCAATTTTTTTCTCACGGTGAAATTGCGGGTCTCGAACTCGGGGACAACAAACTACCGGAACAGACTTTGAACGATCGCGAGTGGCTTCAAAAGGGAATGCAGAAACACCGCCAAGCATTCTTTCATTCCAGCGATGCATATAATCTAGAAGATATCGGGCGGAGATATAGCTGGATTAAATTGGCATCGCCTCACCTTGAAGCTGTGCGGCAAGCTTTTATCGCACAGAGTTCTCGGTTACGCATTGGCTTTGAACGCGCCACGAACATGGAGTTGCAGGAAATTCATCCACCTCCCGATACCATGACACATCCATGGCTCCGGGAGGTGGAGATCACAGGCGGGGCTTCGTTTTTCGGGGGGCAAAAAAACAGCCGGTTTCGCCTCAGCCCGGACTTCACCTGCATAATCGGCGGCAGCATGACCGGAAAAAGCACGTTTCTGGACGGGTTGCGTGTTCATGTCGGTGCAGAACTCCCCGTTGACGAATCCGTCCGCGAACAAGTCAGAAACCGCGGGCATCTGTTCAATGCAGCGGGTACGCAGATCAAGCTCGACTGCCCCGGCAGCGATCCCACAGCGTCACGACATAAGCGTTGGCCTGCGCTTTTTTTTGCCCAGAATGAACTGCAGCGTCTGACACAAGACAGCACGTCTGAGGAAGAAATTCTAGCCAAGCTGGTGTCCAGTGAAACAGAAATCATCGATAAATGCACGAAAGATTTAGACGATCTCGACAGTCATTTATCCAAAATTGCGACAGAAATCGATAAATCAGACGGTCATATCGCAGAAGCCGAGCAGGCCTATCGCCGCGCTGAGACTGCCAAAGCGGAATTGAAGAAATTTGCCGCAGCGGGGATTGGTCATCTTCACCAAGCTGGTCAGGAACATCAGACATGGAAGAACGAGTACTCTTCTGCCTCTGAACTGCAAAATGAGCTTGCCGCAACGTTAGAACGATTAATTGACCTGCCGGATGCTTCCCTGTTGGACTCCAATTTGAGCGATCTGAACGTGAGCCTCAGACGGCAGAAAATCGTTCAATGTCTTGAAGCCGCAATAAGCGAAGCCGACAGATGGATCTCCGAAACCCAGGAAGTGATCGTATCATTGGCCAACACAGAAAACGACCTGTGTCGGCAAGTGGAGCGTGCTCTCGGGAAACAGGGAATCGGCGCGGCAAAACTTCGAGAATTCCAAGAACTCGAGCGGCAAGCGGTGCTTTCAACGAGTTATGCAGACGCGCTGGAGGAGAGCCGCCAAGAATGGCAAGACCACAAAAGGCAATTTGCGGACGCCCAGAGGGCGCGTAACAATCTTGTGATTGAGCGCCGGCAGGCTTTCGACCGTGTGGCCCAGTGGATTGAACGAAAATTTGACGGACAGATTCGCGTGCAACGCATTGACCATGGGCATTCTGAACCACTCAAACAATTTCTTACAGGTCTAGGGCAGAGAGGTGTGACACGATGGTGGAACGAGTTATCATTAGACCAGAAACCTTCACCCGAAGCCTTAAACGATAACCTTGAATCGGATACTCTTGGTGATATCGGTATGACACATGCGGTCCAGGAGACATTTCAAGAGAGCATGACAAGAGTCCAAAGACGGAAGCTTGCGTCTCTTCGCTGTCCCGATCGTTACGTGTTGCAATGCCGAACTGACGGCGGGGGTTACCGGTCTTTGGATGAACTTTCTGGTGGACGAAGAGTTGGCGTGTTACTCTCACTGTTGCTGGAAACCGCAGACAATCGCCCGTTGGTGATTGATCAACCGGAGGACGAATTGGATAACCGCTTCCTGTTTGACACGATGTTGCCAGCCCTCAAGAGGTTGAGCGGCCAGCGGCAGGTCGTTTTGGCCACACATAATGCAAACATCGTGGTCAATGGCGACGCTGACCTCGTGCTTCAACTGGAAGCGACAGCAGACCACGGTCGCGTTTCTTGCTGCGGAACAATTGAAGAGCCAGCAATTCGAAGCGCGATTGTCCAGACGGTCGATGGCGGCGAAGAAGCATTTCGTCTTCGGCGACATAAATACGGCTTCTGATATCCCAGCATGGAATGGCTTGATATATTACACCGCATTGAGTCTGGCGAGGATGCACGAACCGAATTCAAGCGCACGGCCAGCAATATTTCTTCAATCCGCAGAACACTCTGCGCGTTTGCCAACGGTGATGGCGGGCTGCTTGTGGTCGGTGTGGATAATTCGGGCAGAATTGTGGGCGTCGAACAGGACGCGGACACTGTACAGGAGCGTTTCACGAGTTCCCTGCAAAACGGATGTGGTCGGCCAGTGACAGCCGTTCTTGGTCGCCATCTGCTCGGAGATCAGTGGGTACACTGGATTGACGTGCAACGGCATCAGCGTGGATATGAACCATTTAACACAGACGGGCGTTTTTGGATTCGACGGGGGCGCAGCACAGTTGCACCGTCTCCATCGGAGTTGCAGGAATTGTTCAACGTTTTTGGGCTGGTACTTACAGAACAACAGACCATCTCATCAGCGACTGTGGATGATATCGACTTCGGCGCATTTCGAAAATTCATGAAATCCCAAGGCAAGCAGATCGACAATAATCCACAACCGGACATCGAAAATGATCTGCTGAATGCATCCGTATGTGACTGGCAAGATGAAGTGCTTCACCCGACGCTGTACGGCCTGATGGTCTTTGGGCGCGACCCTCAGGGTCAGAGGAATACGACCAGTTTCTTTATTCAATGTGCTGCTTATGCTGGCACTGACCAATCAACAGATGTCTTGAGTGCAGGAGAAGGAAAAGGCCGCATTGACGAACAAGTCCAACGCGCTGTAGGTTGGGTGCAGAGCTTAGGGCGAAAAGAGGTATACAGAGGGCTCCGGCGTATCGATTGCCCTGTCATTCCAGAGAGCGTTCTCCGGGAGGTGCTTGTCAACGCTGTCATCCATCGTGACTACGCCTTGACAGGATCGCAAATATTGCTTGAGATGTTTGATGATCGTGTCGATGTGACAAGTCCGGGGGCCTTGCCTAATCATATGACTGTTGAACAGGCCCGATCAGGGGGCGCACCACGTTCCCGTAATGAAATGATGGCAAACGCAATGGTCGTCCATCAGCTTATGGAGCGGCGCGGGCGCGGCTGGTTGCTTATGAGGCATGGTATGCGTTCGTTTAACGGCACTGAGCCCAGACTCCTCAATGATAAAGAAAATCGATGTGTTCGTGTAAGTTTTTGCCTTGATGGGGGCATCGTATAAGGTCTATCCCAACGTCGGTACGTAAAGTCCCACACACTGGATGGGAGTTGTCAGACATGCGCGCGGCCGCGCCCTTCCTTCCAACCCCCGACACCGTTCGGTGCTCCGCGTCTCACCGTGTCTCCCTTCACACAACCCCGCACTGCCGGGGTGATCTGGCCCATGATCGTTCCGGGAGGGTCTGATGCCCGCTGACCGGCGCACCCGCGCCGCTGGATGCCAGGGTCACCCTGCGCCTCACACAGGCGGAACGGATGCGCTGGGAGAGGAATTTCAGCCCTTTGACGGCGCGGACAATCCACCACAGCGCCCAGGGGAAACTGTCAGACGGCCTGCGCCCTCCTCCTCACCGGCCTGTCGTCAGTCTCCAGGACGGACTGGCATCAACGGGACCCCCGATCAAGATGTTGCGTGTCCATGAGATCGGGACTGTTCTGGGGGCCAGGCCGGGGGATCACACAATCCTGTTCGCCGGGCTCAGGGACAATCCCCGTGTCCCGATGACCGAGAGGTATGAGACAGGCCCCAAAGGCCCCATCACCCCCCGTGTCTCCTGCGGTCAATGACGCGCCGCGCAATGAGACCCCTGTCGATCTCGGGGTGAACTGTCTCGAAGTGTCCGGGATCAACCCGAAAGGGGAGACCCGGACCGTCTCCGGGGTCACCGCTCAACCGCTCAATGAGCATTCCATCATGGCGGTGATGCGGGCCGGTCGGAGCCGGTGGACAATGGACAACGACACCTGTCAGACTGTGAAGACGACCCGCGGGTGCGGCCGCGCGTTCGCCCATCACTGTGGACATGACCCAAAGACCCTCGCCTCTGTTCTCCCCCATCGCATGATGCGGTGTGTATAACCCGGGTCTCCCGATCCTCTCTGCCCTGCATGCCAACGCGCCCGCGCCGCCAGGACACGAAAACTCACTCTGTGGCGGGCGATGACCGCCCAACTCATGAGTGATTAGATCCACAGCGGGGAGATTGTCTGGCGCGGACTGACTGAGACCCGGCAACGTCCAGCCCGCAAAGACATCCTCCCCGAACCCTGAACCCCGCCTGCGCGGCCCCTCACGCCAACGTCGTCTTCACAGTCCATCCCCACATGACCAACTCATCACCCCGCGACGATTCCGCCGCCCGGATGCGCTGTGCCGGACCCAACACGATCCGCCAAATGGCTGCGCCAAACGGGCTGAAACCGGAATGAGCGGGAATTACTACAAATGCGTTCAGTATCTTGTATTTCGGTCAGATATGACGTCAATCTGTTGCAGCGGACAGGATCGGTCATGGACATGGAGAACGTTCTGGGGGGCGGTGTTCCTGTCGACGAATTGCGGACGATTGGCGGCCTCACTCATGACATTTGGCCGGTTGGGCGACATCTCCGGGTGCGCGGCCTATCCTTGATTGACAAGGGTTTTGCGGGGCGGGGTGTGCGATGACTTTTGACATGTCGCGCATTGTGTCAAGCGTGCAATCTCCCCTTCAGGAACCGTGCCGGCGGTGCCACACCGGACCTGCGCACGTCCATTTGACCACACGATCAGATGCCCAAACCAGACCCCACTGAAGTCTTTTGTGACAATTCACTGAAGTGATGTGTGACAAATGACACTTCACCCTCTGGATTGGCCACACCTCTGATCCACGCGGCTTGGTATGACCAACCGGA
>JAPOTI010000105.1 GCA_026709265.1 Paracoccaceae bacterium
GCAGTGAACTTCGCCATCGGCGCATCGGGAGTGCTGTTTTCAGGTCTGAATCGAATCGGCTTTCTAGGGCGGAGTTGGAGCCAGTGGATTGTCTTCGCGGTCTTCGTCTTGATCAGCGTGACCTTCACGGCACAAGCTGTGGTACATGGATAAGGTACCGACAGTCCCGGTCGAACTCAGATGACCGTCTGAACTGCCGGGGCGATTCAGTGCCGGGACCATTTTTGCGAGGTGTCGTTGATCCGCAGAAGGGAGATTGTCATGACAACTGACGCGAAGAAGAATTCGGTCTTGCGGGGTCGGCATGGCTTTTGTCTGACCGGCCATGCAGCGCGAAGTCGACCGCGATACCCTTGCGGATATCCGAAGGTATGTCAGTTCCGGGGCGTGCATCGGCTGCGCGGGGCGCGGGAATTTAATGGGAAACGACTGCTAGACGCACGCGGGGCGGTCTTCGGATCGCCTCAGCCTGTCCTCATTTTAGCACAGGTTATAATCCCCATAATTTTACTTACCATAGTTGGGCACTTTTGTATATAATTCCCTTGCTTTGGCTACCTATGTATATAAGCTCCTTTCTTTTTGCAGTGGTTTCAGCCAGTGATCTCCGCCGCGTGTGTGGGTGGGTGAGGCGGCAATGTACCGCAGTTTTGTTATGGGCGTCTGGGGCGAGGAAAAGGTGGGCCGCGTGATCGCATGCGCCGGGCCATGGACAACCAGCATCCCATAACGTTTTCACGACAACCTGACCGTCGCGATACGTATGAGCGGAGAGGCATAGTGGAAAGCCACACCGCCGCCCTGTCTGTGAGGCGAGGATACATTTGCATCAGGCATGGTTGATCATGGCAGCTCGATAAGCAGGACACCGCAATCCATGCATATTCTTTGGTTTGACTGCCCCTATCAGATGACATTCGGTTGTCTGCCGGATTGACCGGATATGCACGATCTATCGTTCATAAGTCATGGCGCAGTTGGTTGCGTAGCCAGCTGCCGAGAACCAGCAAGTTGCCCGCTCGCATATCATTGGTGACATGGTCGAGAAGTCCAAAGCAATCACTGCCCTTGAGTCCAAGAAAAAGCGGTATATTCTGGAACCATCAAAGCGATCATTCTGGAACGGTCACATGAATGCGACGCGGTGCCAACACCCACAGGATTTTTGCTGCAGGAAAGTCATGACGACTGCCTTCTGCCTAACGATCAGGTTGCTGTTTGGCGACCGTTGGTCCACATCTTCATTTTATCAAACAGGGAGCGCGTCTCACGCCTCGATCTAAGCACGAGGGAACAGGGCGCGAATTAACGATGAAAACACCTCAAATACTCACGGCCATACTCGCTACAGCGGGATTCATTTCGGGAGCAGCATTTGCCGAACCCGCTCTCATCTATGACATGGGAGGGAAATTCGACAAGTCGTTTAACGAAAGTGCCTACACCGGTGCCGAACGGTTCAAGGCGGCAACCGGCTCCGGCTATCGCGAGATCGAACTTCAATCACAGGCCCAGCGCGAGCAAGCGATTCGTCGTTTCGCTGAGGCCGGAAACAACCCGGTTGTGATGACAGGCTTTGCCTTTGGTTCGGCTCTGGCGAAGGTTGCACCCGAATTTCCAGACACCAAGTTTGTCATTATTGACATGGTTGTTGACGAGCCCAACGTCCAGTCAATCGTGTTCAAGGAGCATGAAGGCTCTTTCCTGGTCGGCTACCTCGCGGCCGAGACGTCCGAATCCGATGTCATCGGATTCGTTGGGGGGATGGATATTCCCCTGATCCGTCGCTTCGCCTGTGGCTACGTTCAAGGTGCCAAGGCCGCTAATCCAGATGTGCAAGTCATCCAGAATATGACTGGCAATGAACCCACAGCCTGGAACGATCCGGTCAAGGGTAGCGAACTCACCAAAGCACAAGTCGCCGCCGGCGCAGATGTCGTTTACCATGCCGCAGGCGGCACCGGGGTTGGCGTTTTGCAAGCAGCCGCAGATGCAGGAATTTTGGGAATCGGAGTCGATGCCAATCAAAATCACCTCCATCCCGGCGCGGTTCTGACATCAATGATCAAACGCGTTGACGTCGCCGTTGAAGAGGCTTTTACCCAAGGCTCAAATATCGAGCCTGGAATTACGGTGCTTGGATTGGCACAGGATGGTGTAGGTTATGCGCTCGATGAGAATAACCAAAGCCTCATTTCCGATGATATGCAGGCAACTATTGAGAATTTACGTGAACAGATCATCGGTGGAGACATCAGGGTCCACGATTATGTTTCAGATGGCAGCTGTCCGGTAAGTTAAGGGAAGTTGCGTGGAAAACGCTGCGCTGGCGCGACCTTCCGGTGTCGCGCCAGCGATAGAGCTGAGAGGAATTTGCAAGTCTTTTGGACCGGTCAGGGCCAATCATGATATTTCACTGTCCATCGCACCCGGAACGGTACACGGGATCGTCGGAGAAAACGGCGCAGGCAAATCGACACTCATGTCCATTCTGTACGGTTTCTACCGTGCTGATGCCGGTGAGATCCGCATCCATGGTCAACGCACGGCAATTCCGAACAGCCAGGCCGCCATTCGTGCCGGGATCGGTATGGTTCATCAGCACTTCATGCTGGTCCATAATTTTACCGTTCTTGAGAATGTTGTGCTTGGTGCTGAAGACGGCCCATTACTTGCACCGGCATTGGCCAACGCCCGGTCATTGCTCACACGCCTTTCCGAGGAATACGAACTGTCTGTCGATCCTGATGCCATTATTGAGAATCTATCTGTAGGTCATCAGCAACGGGTTGAAATTCTCAAGGCGCTGTTCCGTCAGGCTGACATTCTCATCCTTGATGAACCGACTGGTGTCCTGACTCCCGCCGAAGCGAAACATTTGTTCCGGATTCTCAGAAATCTCCGCGACGAAGGTAAATGCATCATTCTGATAACCCACAAGCTCCAGGAAATCCTGCAGGTCACCGATACAGTCAGCGTCATGCGACAGGGTGAAATGACAGCGACGGTCAAGACAAAAGATACCAGTGCGGACAAACTGGCGCAAATGATGGTGGGGCGCAAAGTCCTGTTACGGGTCGACAAGACCCAGTCAAATCCCGGTGACATTGTCCTGGAGACACGAAAACTCTGCGTGATCGACGCACACGATGTCCCGCGCCTCAAGAATGTTTCTTTGTCGGTACGACGTGGTGAAATCCTTGGTATCGCGGGTGTTGCCGGCAATGGCCAGACTGAGCTCCTTGCGGCAATCGGTGGCATGACGCCAGCCAGCGGCGAAATCCACATCAAAGGACAAAAGATCCGTCTCAGCGGATCCGGTGCCGATCCCAGAGTCCGACGACAGTTGGGGATTGCACATGTCCCGGAAGATCGCCACCGACATGCATTGGTGATGGAGTTTCATGCGTGGGAAAATATGGTGTTGGGATACCACAATCACCGCAGTTTTCGCCGCGGTTCATGGTTCATGAATACCTTTGTGATTCGCACGGATTCAATGGAACGTATGCGCAGTTTTGATGTCCGACCGCTGCTGCCCGAAACCATTGCGAGGAGTTTTTCCGGCGGAAATCAGCAGAAGATCGTACTGGCGCGCGAGTTCAGTCGCAGTCCTGATCTCCTGATCGTTGGTCAGCCGACCCGCGGTGTTGATATTGGTGCGATTGAGTTCATACATCAACGGATTGTTGACCTCAGAGACGCAGGGGTAGCCGTCCTGCTGGTCAGTGTCGAATTGGACGAGATTCTGTCGCTCGCCGACAGGGTGGCAGTGATGTTCGATGGATCGATCATCGGTGAACGCGATATCAAGGACACAGACGAGAACGAGCTGGGGCTACTGATGGCAGGAATAGCAGGAGGTCCTGCCTGATGACTGCGATCCCCCGCTGGGCTGACGTAATTTTGGTACCATTACTGAGCCTGTTGCTTGCCTTTCTATTGTCTGGACTGGTCGTTCTTTGGATTGGCGAGAATCCGCTGACTGCCCTGTTCATCATCGTCAAGGGGTCTGTCGGATCACCATATGGGTGGGGATACACCCTCTATTACACGACCAATTTCGTCTTCACCGGACTCGCGGTTGCAGTCGCCTTTCATGCCAAGATGTTCAATATCGGCGGGGAGGGACAGGCAACATTGGGCGGACTTGGTGCGGCTTTGGTCTGCCTGGCGGTCGAATGGCCGCACTGGTTGCTCGCCTTTCCGGCTGCGGTGATTGCAGCCGCACTATTCGGGGCTGCCTGGGCGGCGGTCCCTGCCTATCTGCAGGCACGGCGGGGCAGCCATATTGTCATCACCACCATCATGTTCAACTTCATTGCCTTTGCCCTGCTGGTCTACCTGCTGGTGCACGTGATGAAACCGCCGGGGCAAATGGCACCTGAGTCGCGACCATTTCCACCCGGGGCTCATCTCCCCACAGCACACGAAATGCTGGCCTGGATCGGGATACCATTTTCCAAGTCACCGCCGCTCAATGTGAGTTTTTTACTTGCTCTTGTCGCGTGCGTCCTGGTGTGGCTATTGATCTGGAGAACGCGACTCGGCTACGAGATCAGGGCATTCGGGCATAGTGAAACTGCTGCTGTCTATGCTGGAATCTCACCTGTCCGGATCATCATGTTGTCGATGCTGATCTCCGGTGGCCTCGCGGGACTCATGGCGGTCAATACGGTTGCTGGAGAAGCCGAACGATTGCTCATCGACTCGGTGCAAGGTGCCGGCTTTGTCGGCATCGCTGTCGCCCTGATGGGACGGTCGCATCCAATTGGTGTGCTGTGTGCCGCATTTCTGTTCGGAATTCTTTATCAGGGCGGCGCCGAACTGGAATTTGAAATGCCCGCGGTCAATCGTGAAATGATCGTGGTCATCCAGGCTTTGGTCATTCTGTTTGCCGGTGCCCTCGACAATATGGTGCGCCTGCCTGTTGAGCGTCTGTTCGCGATGGTACGGCGCGAGGCCTCGTGATGGACCAAGAAACAGCTGTCGACTTCACTGGTGCCTGTCAGTTGCGGCGGGGTGAACTGTGATGGATCTGACCACGATCGTTCAAATCTTGGACTCGATGATGCGCTTATCAACGCCGTTAATTTTTGCCTGCTTGGCCGGTCTGTTTTCTGAGCGCGCCGGAATTTTTGATATCGGCCTGGAAGGCAAGATGCTGGCATCGGCCTTTTTTTCTGCCGCCACCGCTGCGGTGACAGGTTCCGTTCTGCTTGGACTCCTCGCCGGTCTCACCGCTGCCACTCTGCTCGCCATGGTGCACGGAGTCGCTTCCATCACCTTTCGTGGCAATCAACTGATTTCGGGTGTTGCGATCAACTTTCTGGCCTCTGGGTTTACCGCGTTGATTGGTCAGAACTGGTTTCAGCTTGGCGGCCGCACCCCATCACTCAGTGGCGATGGGCGCTTTCTACCGGTTGACCTGCCGTTCGTTGAAACGATCGCGGGCATCCCATTTCTTGGCAAACTCTATGGCGAACTGATCTCCGGTCATACGCTGCTGGTTTATCTTGCACTTCCCACGGTCCTGCTGAGTTGGTGGATTCTCTTTCGTACCCGTTTCGGGTTGCGTTTGCGAGCGGTGGGTGAAAATCCCGAAGCCGTCGATACCGGTGGACTCTCGGTGTCAGCTTTGCGTTTCCAGGCAACGCTGATCTGTGGTCTGCTGTGTGGTTTTGGTGGCGCTTATCTCTCCACCGGCATGGCCGCCGGTTTCATCCGCGATATGACCGCCGGAAAGGGATTCATTGCGCTTGCTGCCCTTATCTTCGCCAAGTGGCGGCCCGGATACGCGCTTTGTGCCTGTCTGCTCTTCGGTCTGCTCGAAGCGATTGCGATCCGCTACCAGAATATCGAAATAGAAGGGATTGGTACGGTTCCCCTGCAATTGATGCAGGCTTTACCTTACATCCTGACAGTCATCATACTTGCCGGTTTTGTTGGGAAGGCCATTCCGCCACGCGCGGGCGGGATCCCATACGTCAAGGAACGGTGACCGGATCTCACTTCGAAAGGTTTCGCCATTGCTTCGGTCTCATCCTTCGGTGCTGCACCTCAGAGGGGAAATGGAGTCAGACACTGATTTTGCGCCTTGGTCACCGTGCCAGAGAGCATTGCGCATGGAAAATGACCGCGCCTGTGCTGTCAACAAACTGGTTTGGAAAAAGTGAACTATCGATGAATGGGAGTATTGATTGAATCGCACGTAAACCTGGCATCAGGGCTTTTCAGGAAACAGCAGGTTGTCAATCGTCATGTTCGAGTTGCAATCATCGCCTCAAACGGACGAAACAGTTGTCACTTCCGACGATGGTCATGGCTTCTCCTTGGAATGGCCGGTCGATATCGGGAACGCGCCCCTGATCGGATACAACAATAATCAGTTTCAAACTGGTTCAGGCTATTCTACATTCAAACAGACTGCATAAAACGAGAATCATGATGATTGCAGATCTTCATATTTCTGATCAGCAGAATTTGATTGGCGGCAACTGGAAACCTGCTCGGGATGGACACACAATCCCGGTCTTCTGTCCATCAGATGGCAAGCCGTTTTGCTTGCTCGCCGCTTCGTCCGCAGCTGATATTGATGCAGCGGTCACCACCGCACGTCTGGAATTTGCAGAAGGAAGCTGGTCGAAGCTCACAGCAACCGCGCGTGGGCGATTGCTCACAAATCTGGCCAACGAAATCAGCAGAAATCATGATCGACTTGCTGAAATCGAGGCAAAAGATACCGGCAAACCTATCAGCCAGGCGCATGCAGACATTGACGCTGCGACGCGCTACTGCGAATTCTATGGCGGGGCCGCCGACAAGTTGCACGGTGAGGTCATTCCTTATCTCGATGGCTATCAGGTTCAGGCCATTCGTGAGCCATTCGGGGTCACCGGCCACATTATTCCCTGGAATTATCCCGCACAGATGTTTGGACGCAGCGTCGTAGCGTCACTTGCTGCTGGAAACTGCATTGTCCTGAAGCCGGCTGAAGATGCATCATTGACGCCCCTTTTGTTGGCCCAATTGGCAATGGACGTGGGATTCCCGGATGGCGCACTCAATGTGGTAACCGGCACGGGTGAGACCGCAGGAGCGGCTCTCGCTGCGCATCCGGGTATAGATTTTATTTCGTTCACCGGCTCGCCTGAAACTGGTGTGCACGTGCAAGCAGCAGCTGCACAAAATCATATCGGCTGCACGTTGGAACTCGGCGGCAAGTCACCCCAGATTCTGTTCGAGGACGCCGATATCGAGGCCGCGGTGCCGGCCATCATCAGGGGGATCATTCAGAATGGGGGCCAAACCTGTTCAGCTGGCTCACGTGCACTGATCCAGACTTCCGTATTCGACACTGTACTGGAAAAACTGGCAGCACAGATCGCCTGCCTCACTGTCGGCCCGCATCATGAAGATCTTGACCTGGGCCCACTGATCTCCCAGCGTCAAAAACGACGGGTTGAAACATACATGACACAGAGTGGAATCACCCCGGTGGCCATTGGTTGCATCTCGGAGACAGCTCCGGCAGGCGGTCACTATGTTGCGCCGACCCTGTACGGGCCGATTGAACCCGATTTACCCCTCGCACAGGAAGAAATATTCGGACCCGTACTCTCCTGTCTTCGATTTACTGATGAAGAGGATGCCATCAGATTGGCAAACGCAACGAATTATGGCTTGGTGGCCGGTGTCTGGACGGCTGATGGTGGACGGCAGATGCGAATGGCAAAGTCGCTCCGTTGCGGTCAGGTCTTCATCAATTGCTTTGGGGCGGGCGTTGGGATTGAACTGCCTTTTGGCGGGCGCGGGAAATCGGGTCATGGGCGAGAAAAAGGTTTCGAGTCACTGCGTGAATTTACGCAGTTGAAAACCATAGTTCAGCATCATGGCTGATCGGAATCGGAGAAGATGATGCGATTTTCAGGCAAGACAGCGTTGGTCACGGGCGGCGCCGATGGGTTTGGTCGGGAGATCGCACGACAATTCTCATCACAAGGTGCCAATGTCGTGATTGCTGACATCAATGGACCGGGTGCTGAGAAAGTGGCAGCAGCGTTGCCGGGTCAGTCACTGGCTGTGGAATGCGATGTCGCAAAGGGAACCGACATTCGTTCAGTGATACAACGCACCGCTGCAAGCTTCGAAATACCGCAAATTGTTGTCAACAATGCCGGGTGGAGTCATGTCAATCAGCCTCTGCTGGAGACCAGCGAAGACGAGTTGCGTCGCGTCTACGACGTCAATGTCTTTTCAATCTATCACATGACGCAAGTGATCGTTCCGTACTGGCGCAAGCATAAAAATGGCGTCATGATCAATATCTCGTCGACAGCTGGACAGCGACCGCGCCCCGGGCTCACATGGTACAATTCTTCCAAGGGAGCCGTCAATACTCTGACACGTTCGTTGGCTGCCGAACTCGCCCCGGACAATATTCGTGTCTGTGCGATTGCACCGGTGGCGGGGACAACTGGACTGCTCGAGACCTTTCTTGGTAAACCCGACACGCCGGAGAACCGTCAGGGCTTTCTGGATTCCATTCCACTCGGCCGACTCTGCGATCCATTGGATGTTGCCAATGCTGCGCTGTTTCTGGCATCAGACGAGGCCGAATTCATGACTGGTGTCGTGCTGGATGTCGATGGCGGGCGTAGCGTTTGATCAACACACTGCCGGATGCGTGATGAAACATGTTTTGGGGCGAAAATCATAAAGGGAGAGTTTCTTGATCCAATTGATTGCAAAAACTCCCTCTAACCAGGACTCCATGGATCAGTTGACAGCACCGGTCTTGAATCCGGCACCTGTTGTGGACCGCCCCAAGCTCGAGGGTGGTCGTCCGTTGGTCATGCAAACAGAATTTATCCCGGCGGGGGATCAGCCGACGGCGATCGCTGAACTCACGGAAGGGCTGGCCATGGGTGAAGAAAGCCAGGTCCTGTTGGGAGCCACCGGAACCGGCAAGACATTCACCATGGCCAAGATTATTGAAGCCACGCAGCGACCAGCCATCATCCTGGCACCCAACAAGACACTTGCTGCTCAACTCTACGGCGAGTTCAAGGGATTCTTTCCTGACAATGCCGTCGAGTATTTCGTCAGCTATTACGATTATTATCAGCCGGAAGCCTATGTGCCGCGCTCCGACACCTATATCGAAAAAGAAGCCATGGTGAATGAGCAGATTGACCGCATGCGACACGCTGCGACACGCTCCCTGCTCGAGCGTGATGATGTCATCATCGTCGCATCTGTTTCCTGCATTTACGGCATTGGATCGGTGGAAACCTATGGGGCGATGGTACAGGATATCCACGTCAAGCATGAATACGATCAGCGTTCCCTGCTCGCCGACCTTGTTGCTCAGCAATATCAGCGAAATGATCAGGCGTTTCAGCGGGGTCGCTTCCGCGTGCGCGGCGACATCCTGGAAATCTGGCCGGCACATCTCGAGGACCGGGCGTGGCGGATTTCGTTCTTTGGCAATGAAGTCGAGTCGATCCGTGAATTTGATCCATTGACCGGCCAGCGAACCGATGATCTGTCCCAAATTCGGATTTACGCCAATTCACATTACGTGACACCGCGTCCCACTCTGCAGCAGGCAATCAAGAGTATCAAGGAGGAGCTCAAGCTTCAGCTGAAACGACTCCATGATGATGACAAATTGCTCGAAGCGCAGCGGCTCGAACAACGCACGAACTTTGATCTCGAAATGATTGAAAGCACCGGAACGTGCAACGGTATCGAGAATTACTCGCGTTACCTGACGGGCCGAGAGCCAGGTGAACCACCGCCCACTCTTTTTGAATATATTCCTGACCATGCAATCGTCTTCGCTGACGAGTCACATGTGACTGTGCCACAACTCGGTGCCATGTATAAGGGGGATTTCCGCCGCAAATCCACATTGGCCGAACACGGATTCAGGCTTCCGTCCTGCACTGACAATCGCCCTCTGAAATTTGAAGAGTGGAATCTGATGCGACCGCAGTCGATATTTGTATCGGCGACTCCGGGAAACTGGGAACTTGATCAGACCGGCGGAGCTTTTTGTGAGCAGGTGATCCGACCAACGGGTCTGGTGGACCCTCAGGTACAGGTCAGACCAGTCGCACAACAGGTTGACGAACTGCTTGACGAAGCGCGCCAGGCAACCGCGAAAAGTTACCGAACCCTGGTGACCACGCTGACCAAACGGATGGCCGAGGATCTCACTGAATACTTGCACGAACAGGGGCTTCGCGTACGCTATCTCCATTCTGACATTGACACGCTCGAGCGAATTGAAATCCTGCGCGATCTTCGATTGGGTGTTTTTGATATCCTGGTCGGAATCAATTTACTGCGCGAAGGCCTCGATATCCCCGAATGCGGACTGGTGGCAATTCTTGATGCCGACAAGGAAGGTTTCCTGCGGTCCGAGACGTCACTGATTCAGACGATTGGGCGTGCCGCGCGCAATGCGGAGGGAAAAGTGATTATGTTTGCCGACAGGGTGACATCATCGATGGAGAGAGCCATCGGTGAAACCGAGCGGCGACGTGACAAACAGATGGAGTATAATGACAAACACGGCATTACGCCTGCGACAATCCGCAAGAATGTGGCGGATGTCATGGCAGGGATCTATGAAGGAGATGCCGACGAGCAAAGGGTGACTGCGACGCTTGATAAACCCGCAGTCGGTGGCAACCTGAAAAAACATCTGGCTGCCCTCAAGAAACAAATGCTGGAGGCCGCCGAGAATCTTGAATTTGAGGAAGCCGCACGGCTACGCGATGAATTACACCGCCTGGAGACCGTGGAGTTGACCATCGCCGAAGACCCGCTCGCCCGCCAGTCAGATATTGTCAAGGCAGTTGAAGGTGCCGTGTCGACTCCGCGTCGTTCGGTCGCCGGTCGAGCCGGCAAAAAAGCGCGCCGTCGCAAGCGGCAAAGGTGAAACGCTCTCATATCCGCTCGACGGCCAGACAGGTTGATGGCGATTGACAGCACAACTCTGCTGATGAACCCCAATATACGAATATTCTATTGATTGCTGGTCGGCTGGCGACAAGGTCAGCGTTCGGGCCCTGTCGAAACAGACTGTGTGATCTGCGTCTTCAAAGTCATGTCTGAACAACCTCTCTATCGGAGGTCATGCACTCCGAGTTCATCCCAATGGTCACTCAGATACTGCGCAACAGAACTGGGGCAGAACTTTTATCGGAAATCCAGCAAGATCATGGATTTGCTTAACATTTCATCAACAGCCAGTATATCTGCCTAAATTTTATTACTATCAGACATTCCGCAGCAGGCTACAGTGAATTTCGCTTGCTGAGTTTTGATCCGCTTCACTAATTTTTCAAACACTTGTCGTGCTGGCATCGACTTTCCCGGTCATCGCGCCTCGTGTTCAGCGCAGGTGAAACGGGAGAAACCGCTTTTGAGACATCATGCCTGCTTGAGTTGAGGGGTTTTGGTAGCCATTGAATCCGGGTCGGGCGTGGTGGACAGCTTCAAGCGGCAAAAGGAAATTTACGCAGTTTTTGCACTGGAAAGGAACTTTAGCATGAACATTCGAACTCTATGCTTTTTGGTAGCGGCCGTCGCCCTGCCGACTGCAGGAGCTGCCCAGGACGCTGCAAGCGTCGATATCAATCCGTATATATTTACGACTTTTCTCTTCCTGATTGGTGGCTTTCTGGTCTTCTGGATGGCGGCAGGATTTGCCATGCTTGAAGCTGGCTTTGTCCGCTCAAAAAATGTCGCGATGCAGCTGACAAAGAACGTCTCGCTCTTCGCCATTGCCGCGATCATGTATTGGCTGATTGGATTCAATCTCATGTACCCCGGCGATTCATGGTCAATTGCCGGATGGGTCGGAATCCTGTTCCAGCCGACATCACTCGAACCGGTGGGTTTGGCTGCCGAGGATGCCGCGCTGGATTATGCTTCAGTTGGATCGGATTTCTTCTTCCAACTGATGTTTTGCGCAACGACCGCGTCCATTGTGTCCGGCACTCTGGCCGAGCGTATTCGTCTCTGGCCGTTTCTCATTTTTGTCGTGGTCTTGACAGGGATTATCTATCCGATCGAGGCTTCGTGGCAGTGGGGCGGTGGATGGCTGTCCGAAGCCGGCTTCAGCGACTTCGCAGGATCAACACTGGTGCATGCTGCAGGTGGATTTGCTGCCCTTGCCGGTGCCATCATTCTCGGGCCACGAATTGGAAAATACAGGCACGGCAAGGTCAACCCGATGCCAGCTTCCAACCTTCCATTGGCAACCCTCGGCACGCTCATTCTCTGGCTTGGCTGGTTCGGCTTCAACGGTGGTTCACAACTCGCCGCCGGCACAGTGGGTGACATTTCTGATGTCAGCCGTATCTTTGCCAATACCAATATGGCGGCCGCTGCCGGAGCCGCTGCCGCGCTCATTCTGTCACAGATCCTCTACAAGAAGGTGGATCTCACGATGTTACTCAACGGTGCCTTGGCCGGTCTGGTCTCAATTACCGCCGAGCCGCTGGCCCCGTCTCTATTTGGTGCCTTATGGATTGGTGCTGTTGGCGGAATCATCGTGGTGCTGACAATTCCGCTGCTCGACAAGATCGGTATTGACGATGTCGTTGGCGCGATTCCGGTCCACCTGATTGCCGGAGTCTGGGGAACCTTCATTGTGCCTGCCTATAATAGCGATACATCCTTCGGCACGCAGATTCTGGGAATCATTGCCATCGGAGGTTTCGTCTTCATCGCTTCACTCATTGTGTGGACGATCCTCAAGGTGACGATTGGAATCCGCGTGGATGAAGAATCGGAAATCAATGGATTGGATATTTCCGAACTTGGCATGGAAGCTTATCCCGATTTCTCCAAAGGATAAACCTGCGCATCGCGCATACATTTGACTGCACTGAAGGAAAGGGCACTCTGGTGGTTAACGGGGTGCCCTTTCTGCATGCGAGGAAACAACAATACGACAGGCTGGTTGCTGCCTCTTGAACAACAAATCGGCTTCGGTGAGCGCTACCCAATCCTGCGCATCATTGTGATGATACCATCAATATCGACATATGTTTCCATATGCTCGGCAAGCAAATCCAGCACGCTATCGATTTCTTGACCATAATTCATATCTGAAGTGCTCATGCGTTGGCGCTTCAGCCAAGTCTGACGAAATTGATTATCAGAGAAAAGGCCATGCAAATAGGTCCCTTCAACACGACCATCGGCTGAAATTGCACCATCCGGTCGCAACGAATCTTTCGTCTTGATCCAGGCAAACGGGCGCGCCGTGTCCTCTCCTTCGGTATTACCTATATGAATTTCATAGGCAGGAAAGGTTGATGCATCTGCGGTTAGTGTTGCCGTTACCTCCCGTACCTGCTTCTCCCGTTGCATGATGGTCTCGACATTCAACAGGCCCAATCCGTGAGAATCTCCTGCATTCCCTTCAATTCCTTCCGGATCGCGGATCATGCGCCCGAGCATCTGATAGCCTCCGCAGATTCCAAGAACCCGCCCCCCGCGTCGCCAATGCGCCAGGATATCGATATCCCATCCGTTGCTCCTGATGAATTCCAGATCGCCACGCGTCGACTTGCTCCCCGGAATGATCACGATGTCGGTCTCGGCTGGCAGTGGGTGTCCGGACTCCAGAAGTTCAACATGCAGGTTGGGTTCCATCCGCAGCGGGTCAAGATCATCGAAATTTGCGATACGTGAAAGCACCAGACAGGTTATTCTTCCGTCACCGAATCGCCCGGGTTTGCAAGACAGGTCCTGTGCATCCTCGGCGGGAAGCCAATGCATAGAATCAAACCATGGAATCGTGCCATATGAAGTCCATCCGGTTCGCTGGACAATGTCCTTGATTCCATCAGCAAACAAATTGATATCGCCACGAAATCGATTGACCAGAAAGCCTTGAATCATTTTCGCATCATTGGATTCCAATACAGTTTGGGTCCCCACGAGCTGCGCGATCACCCCACCACGCTCAATATCCCCAACCAGCAAGACGGGAACACGAGCTTCGCGTGCAAAACCCATATTTGCGATATCATTCTTGCGTAGATTGGTCTCGGCTGGACTCCCGGCCCCCTCGACAATAATCATGTCACAATTGGCCGCGAGGCGATAAAAACTCGTCAATACGTCCTTGCGCAATGCGGGTTTGAGTTCAGTATATTCGCAGGGCTGGACTGTGGTCAGATAATGGCCATGTACAATGACCTGTGATCCGGTCTCGGTCTCGGGTTTAAGCAGCACGGGATTCATATCGACCTCAGCCGGTACGCGGCAGGCGCGGGCTTGCAGATGCTGTGCGCGACCGATTTCTTGACCATCGGCAACCGCTGCTGCATTGTTCGACATATTTTGTGGCTTGAAGGGGCGCACGCGGTAGCCACGACGGGTCAGGGCGCGGCACAGGCCCGCCACAATGACTGATTTCCCGACATTGGAACCGACCCCCTGAATCATGACGCACCTGGTCATTCTGGCAAACCAATCCGCGTGGATCTAGAATTAGAATTCAATGCCGATCTGGGCCTTGACGCCAGATCGAAAGGGATGGCTGAGCAAGGTCATTTCGGTTGCCAGATCAGCAATATTCAGCAGTTTCTTTCCGGCATTGCGCCCCGTCAGAATGACATGGGTATCGTCGGGTTTGCAGTCGGACAGAAAGGCACAGATTTCATCTTCATCGAGGTAACCGTAACGAATTGCGATATTGATCTCGTCAAGTAACACCAACCGAAGCCTGGCCGACAAGATCAGTTCCTGTGCCTTTTTCCAGGCAGCCTGCGCCATGTCGATATCACGTTCGCGATCCTGCGTTTCCCAGGTGAATCCTTCGCCCATTGTATAGAACTGACAGATCGCTGAGAAATGCTCTTGAATCAGATCGCGCTCTCCGGTTTTCATGCCGCCCTTGATAAACTGAACCACAGCGCAAGGCATGTCATGTGCAATGCACCGGAAGACCATCCCGAATGCGGCAGACGACTTGCCTTTACCTTTTCCGGTATGGACGATGATGAGCCCCTTGGTGAGGGTCTTGGTCGCCATGATCTTATCTTTGGCCACCTTCTTTTTCTCCATCTTTCGCTTGTGACGCTGCGTCATGTCATCCATAGTCAACGGCTCCCATTTCATGGTTCAAGGAAGAACAGGCTGGTACCTGGATCCAACGTATGCATTTGACGGTCATTGTCATTGCGACTTATTGCCTTCAAGATGCCCGGCGAAGCAAGGCGCTCACAACATTCGTGGTACGACTCTGTTTCTGCACCTGGTATTGGCAGGACGTTTGGGCTGCTCAGGCATATTTTCATCCACAACAATTGCTCAGGCTCACATCTCTGGCAGGCGACGCGTACACTATAACATGAATTTCAGTCCATGAGGTATTGTTGAAGCCACCGCCTGTGTCGAGAGATGGCGTGCAGGATGTGCAAGCTCTATCAGTTGTCAGACTGATTCACCTCCACCCGGCCGGAACAATTCTCAGCCGATCTGATCAATCTGGTCAGATGATTCTGCACGGAATTCAGCCTGGGGCGCCACAATCCCCTCTCGATCGCTTCATTCAGTCTTTCAGCCATTTCAACCAACGCTGGTGGGTTATTCTCGGCAATGAATTTCCGGGTCTCTTCGTCGTTCAGATAGGCGGCATAGACGAGATCAAAATGATGTGACTTGACGGCGCCTGTGGTCGCGGCGAAGGCAAACATATAGTCAACCGTTGCTGCCATCTCAAATGCTCCCTTGTAGCCGTGGCGCATAACGCCGTTGATCCATTTGGGATTGACCACCCGGGCGCGAACAACACGGCCGATTTCTTCTTCGAGTGTCCGGATAACCGGTCGCTCAGGGCGGGAATGGTCATTATGGTAGATGATTGGTAGGGTTCCACGTAAATTCGCAACAGCAGCAGCCGCACCACCCTCAAACTGATAATAGTCATCGCTATCGAGCAAATCATGCTCACGATTATCCTGATTTTGCACGACAATTTCTGTAGTGGCCAATCTCTCAGCGAATTGCTGATGAGCAGCCCTCCCATCGAGGCCACCACCATACGCGTAACCTCCCCAATGAACATATGAGTCTGCCAGATCGCGTCGCGTGCGCCAGACTCGTTCATCAATCATTGTTTGCAAACCGGCACCATAAGCACCAGGTTTGGCACCAAATACCCGAATTCCGGCTCTCTGATCGCCGAATTTCTCACGCTCTGAATGGAAATGCTGCGCCGCCGGATTCTCTTCAGGTGGTTCATCAAGATTCATGACCAGTTTGGCTGCACCCGCCACGACATCAATCTGATGGGGAAACGCATCACGAAAAAACCCGGACACGCGCAAGGTGACATCGACGCGTGGGCGCCCGAGAGCCCCGAGCGGAATGGCTTCAACGCCGGTCACCCGTCGGTTGTTTGTATCCCAGACCGGTCGTACCCCCATCAAAGCCAAACATTGAGCGATATCATCGCCACCAGTGCGCATATTCGAGGTGCCCCAGGCAGAGAGAGTCACAGTGCGCGGCCAATCCCCATGATCTTGAACATATCGCTCAACCAGCAGGGAAGCCGACCTCCAACCCAATGTCCAGGCAGTTGGCGTGGGAATTGACCGGCTGTCCACAGAAAAGAAATTACGCCCCGTCGGCAGGACATCCGGCCGCCCGCGTGAAGGAGCACCTGAAGGTCCGGGAAGGACAAAGCGGCCGCCGAGCGCACGAAGAAGTGCCTCAATTTCCCGATCTCCGCATTTTTTGACATCAACCGCCAATTGTTGATGAATCTGCTCCAGAACCATGCGTGATGCGGGCCCTGGTGCTTCGGCTCGGTCTGCGATCAGTAGACTGCCATACAGTTCCAGCCGCTCAACAGTGTCACCGCAGCTGCGCCACGGGTCTTCTGTGACCCCCTGAAGTTCGGAAGGAAACCCATTTTGCCATGGTGCCGACATGTCGCAGTCGAGTGGATCAAACTGCGCGCCCAATTGAAAGTCACTGGCAAGAGCACGAAGCAAAGACGCATTGCCCCCCTTGCCATTTTCTCGTGGAATACGCGCAAGCGCGGCGAGCAGGTCCTGCTCTCGTTCGTCATCCGGTGAGATACCGAAAACATGCAGACCATCGCGAATCTGACTTTCCTTGAGTTCGCAAAGATAAGCGTCAAGTTTGCGCAAACGGCTGTCGGTATCGTCAGACGCATCTATGCCGGCATCTTCATCAATCTTTGCCGATTGCATCGCCTCAAGGATATTCTTTCTCAGCAACTCGACACGATTGGCATCAAGGCCGGCGGCGGCAAAATATTCATCGATCATACCTTCGAGCTGACGTAGCATCCCATACGTTCCCGCGCGCGTCAGCGGCGGCGTCAGATGGTCAATGATGACCGCCTGGCTGCGCCGTTTTGCCTGCGTCCCTTCTCCTGGATCATTCACGATAAAAGGGTAAATGTTGGGTATCGGTCCAAGTGCCAGTTCGGGAAAACATGTGTTTGACAATGCAACGGCTTTCCCCGGAAGCCATTCAAGATTTCCGTGTTTGCCCAAATGCACGATCGCATGTGTGCCAAATTCAAAACGCAGCCAGAAATAGAAAGCGAGATAATTATGTGGTGGTGGCAGATCAGGACAATGATAAGTCGCCACGGGATCGAGATCATGGCCGCGAGAGGGCTGGACGGCGATCACCAGATTGCCAAATCTATGGGCCGAGACAACAAATTCGCCATTGACGCAGAGCGGATCATCCTTTGGTGTGCCCCACTTTTCTTCGATTGTCTGTCGGGCAGCAATCGGCAATTCCTGGTAACGCGCCAAATAGTCGGTGAGGCCGAGACGACAGCAACCGAGAGCATGTCCTGATCGGGATTTTTGCGGTGTGGGACCGGCCAAGAGGATTCGCATGAATTCTGTGACCGTAGTGGGCGCATCACCGATGTCATAGCCCTTCTCTTCCATTGCCTGGATAACTCTGATCACGGATGCTGGCGTGTCCAATCCAACACCGTTGGCGAGTCGGCCATCCTTATTGGGATAGTTGGCGAGCAGGAGGGCAATGCAGCGTGCCCGCGGTTTCAAACACCGCAGCTTCAGCCAGTTCGCGGTCAGGGCGGCAGTAAATTCGATCCGATCCTGTTTTGGCTGGTGACGAGTGACCGGGAATTGTGTCTCCTTGTCCCGACGAAACTGGGATTTGAATGCAATCGCACGACTGGTCAGCCGCCCATCAACCTCCGGCAACGAGAGGTGCATGGCAAGATCGCGTGGTGGCAAACCAAATTCAGAATTTCTCCACGTATCTTCGTCCAGAGATGCTTGAATGGCCTGCAACACCATTCGATCACCGGCATCCAGGATAGTCGTCTGCCAGTTGCGACTTGAACTTCCCGGAGAACTCACGGCAAAACTGGTCAGATTAATCGCGATATCCGCAGGTGCTTCAGCGAGGATTTTGCTGATCGTAGCCGCCGAAAGGGGATCCTTCAGCGATGAAACAAACAACGGCAAGGGATTGATACCGTGCTGCCGTAACGCATCAATCAGGCAATCTATGGATTCCGTGTTTCCAGACTGTAGGAGTGCCCGGTAAAACACCAAAACTGCTATCGCACCGCCAGCAGTCCATGTTGGCCTGATGTCAGCGAGTGTGGTCGCTCCGGTGCCCGGCCAATAGCATCCACTTCGTAGCCATGGTTGTGGTGCTGGTGGGGCGGGAACATCATTGAGAATGGTATCGCAATAGTGCAGCAAATTCTCAGCATTTTGCGGTCCACCCTCGACACAGTAGCCCCAAAGCATTTCCCATTCGTGTCGTGGCAGCGAGGACAGATCAAACAATTCCTCATCGGGCTTGTCATCTCCGGGAAGGATGGCCAGTAATGTCCGCGTCGTATCGAGGCGGGAGGCGAGCTGTTCAAGGCAATAACTCCAGTAGGCCCGCCCGCCGAGGGAACGCACAATGACCAGACGTGATTGCATTGCCGTTTTTTCAATATAGAGATCTACTGAGAAAGGATGTGAGAGCCATGACAGTTGTGCAAGGCGAAGTGAAATTACGGGAAATTCAAGTGCATCATTGGCAGCAGACAGACCAGCCAGTTCGGTATCCGCAGATGACAGAAAAACGAGGTCTGCCGGTGTCTGGTTGACATCAATTGGCTCGCCGCCATCGGCGACGGCACCACTTTCAGCTGCAAGGAGGTGCATTCACGCTATTGGACGGCAAAAGACAGATCGCGCAGGATTGCATTTTGGTCCAACCCGGCCTCACCGATCACCACCAATCGCGTGCAGTTCTTTTCCGCCGTTGTCAGTTCCTGATCAAAGTAACTGCTGACCCGCGGCCCAACAGCTTGCACAACAAGCCGCATCGGGCGTCCCTTGACAGCCGCAAATCCCTTGATCCGCAACAGGTGATGCCGCTTCATCATGGTTTCTATTCCAGCAACCAGATTTTTGCTGCATCTCACTTCCGGCAATGTGGCAACAAAAGTTTCAAACGAGTCATGATCGTGATGCACTTCATCATGTCCGTGATGGTCTTCATCACGGACAGTCAATGACTCATCCTCGGCCCGCACCGAGAGACCCAGTACCAGTCGCGGGTCGATGCAGCCCTGCTCGACAACGATGACCGAGACACCAGCACCGGTTCGCTGTTCCATCTGGTTGGACACGGCCTTCATTCTTGCTTGATCCAGCAAATCGGACTTGGTGATGATGGCCATGTCAGCGCATGTCAACTGGTCTTCGAACAATTCAGCAATTGGCGTATCATGATCGAGACTGTCGTCGATGCGCCTCTGGTTTTCAACGGCGTGATGATCATTTGCAAATCTGCCCTCTGACAAAGCCGGTCCATCAATGACGGCGATAACTCCGTCAACTGTGACCTTGCCGCGCAGTTGTGGCCAGTTGAAGGCACGCACCAGAGGTTGTGGCAGCGCCAGCCCAGACGTTTCGATAATGATATGTTCCGGCGGGATATCGCGTTCGATCAACTCAAGCATTGCCGGTGCAAATTCTTCGGCGACTGCGCAACAGATACAGCCATTGGAAAGCTCAACAATCCCGCTGGCACAATCTGAAAGCCCACAGCCCTGCAGAATCGATCCGTCAACACCAAGATCCCCAAATTCATTGACGATCAAGGCGATTCGCCGCCCGTCGGCATGATTGAGCAAATGGCGAATCAGCGTCGTCTTTCCCGAACCGAGAAATCCGGTCACAATGGTTGCCGGGATACGTCCTGCCATTCCATATCATCTCCGTAACATATCGCTTGAACCCACTGAACTGCCCGACAACGCGTTTGCCTGCCCTGGCATGCCGCCAAAACAAAATCGGGCGGCACAGCACACGACAGCCTTCCGGTGATTCGCACTGCATTTGATATGCAATCCACATGGGAGAGCAAGTCCTATCAATATCAGATTGTCTTCCATAGGAGCTTATAACGAATAATTGATCAAATACAGCATAATGAGTTTTATCAAAAGGCAGCCACACCATAAGGTGGTCTGTCAACTCATGTATATAAGCTCCTTCCATAGCCCTTGGCGGTGATTCTTGCCCATGCCACTACAGGCAAGCGCCGACAGGCGAAACTTGACTGCAATGCATCTTTTCGGTGGCCAGACGGCTTGGCACGCGTCATACTCTTTGCAGCGAAAGACTCAGCCCCGTCCCGTTTATACCTGAGAGATCGCACATCAAGTCAATCTCAATCTTGCCTCAATGGCCGCTGCCGCTTCGTGCGCGTTACCAAAGAGATTTCCCGCTTGCACCTTGATCGGCAAGGGTGGTCGTGACAGAATATAGACAGCGAGTTGCAGTTGCCGTGCCGCAATGATCTTGGTCTTGCCAATGGTCCCGCCTGAATTCCGGCACAGCAAAGCGGTCAATTCCTCCTTTCGCAACAATCGTAGCTCAGACTGGAGGGAAAATGGAGGTTTGGCAACAACCACCGTCTCGACATTCGGCGGTATGGGATACGTACTCGGTACCGCAATCCGAACAAAGAAACGAACATCCCGTCGTGATGCCAGCAAATCCGAGATTTTTGGTTGAAGAACCCCGCTGCCCAAAGGTGCAAAGACACGAGCACCCGCCGGGAGTCGGGCGAAAAGATCCTCCAATTGGTCAGAGATTGTCCAATGATCAGTCGGATACGGTTCCCATGGTGGTCGCTCGAGCCGGAGATAGGGACGCTGCGCGATTCGCGCTGCACCGACAGCATTGGTCGTGATGCGGTGGGCGAAGGGATGGGTGGCATCAGCAATGAGACTGAACCCATTGCGACAAATATAGTCTGCCAGCCCCACGGTACCACCAAAACCTCCAACGCGGATCTTGACCGGATAGTCGGCAGGATATGTGACCTTTCCAGCGAGAGATGCGATCACATCAAACTGCCGACGCTCGGAGAGAAGTTGACACAGGTCTTTTGCCTCCCGCGTGCCGGCAAGAACCAGAATCCTGGAAACCATCAATCGACAGGGATTGGGAATGGGTTTCGACTGAAACGGGCAATCATTTGGCCGCCACGGTCAAAAATAACGATTTCCACCGATATCGAAACTCCGGGAAGAGCCTCCTCGACCGTGGTAACAGCTTTTGCAGCCACGGATCTGGCAAGTTCAGCCCCCCCTGTTTCGAGCGCCTGCATCGCCGTATTGGCACGCGCCACAGACCGGCCTTTCTCGGCGCTGCCGGTTGCCCTTTCGGTCAATTGTCCAAGAAAGTTGAAATCGACCTGTGAGCGTGCAGAATGGAGGTCCATTGCCCCCTGCGCAAGCTTGGACAGTTTGCCAAAACCCCCAGCGATTGTCAGGTAAGGCAGCGGGTGACGGCGAAGATATTTCAACATTCCGCCGGCAAAATCGCCCATCTCGAGCATCGCATAATCAGGCAAATGATAGAATTTCTGGATGGCAGCTTCTGACTGGGATCCGGTGGAGGCGGCAACATGCTGTGCACCTGCAGCGCGGGCCACATCGATACCGCGATGGATAGAGGCAATCCAGGCCGCGCAGGAGTAAGGTTTAACGATTCCGGTGGTCCCAAGAATGGACAAACCTCCGACAATACCAAGCCTGGGATTCCATGTTCTCTTGGCGAGTTCCTCGCCTCCTGGAATCGCTATTTCCACTTCAAAATCTGCCGCTCTGCCATATGCTGACGAAGCGGCGGAAATCGATTCACATATCATGCGCCGCGGCACCGGATTCACCGCGGGCTCACCGACCGCAACAGGTAAACCTAAGCGGCTGACAGTGCCCACGCCTGCTCCCGCCTTGATAACAATTCCGGCTCCGGCGGGAAGTGGTTTGACCGTGACCACGATCAGCGACTGATGAGTCACATCGGGATCGTCGCCCGCATCTTTGCGGACTGACGCCTGCGCTCCGCCATCAAAAAACATGACGTCTTCAACTTCAAATTGGGGCGTCTGACCTCCCGGCAACCGGATTGTGACATTTTTGAGTTTCCGCCGGGATAACAATGACTGGCAGGCGGCGGCGGCAGCGGCGGCGGCACATGAACCGGTTGTATAACCGGTGCGCAGGTCCGATTTGTCAGGGTTTCTCTCAAACATCTTAATATTCGAATTTATCAATTTCCGATCAATCCATGTTGCCCGAAAATTGTGGCCAAACCTTCTTCATGCGCCACTGCCATGGGAACCTGGATCATTGCGACACAACTGACCTGTACCTGCTCACACCATATGAGACGCACGGCCGTCATGGGTTTGCAGTGATTCGCTGTAATTTGAGATATTCGTTTGGTGTCATGTCATCAAGTGCGTCATGGCGTGGACCTACTCACACCCGACATCCACGATCTGACCCGACAGATCGCACGACTGGAAGGTGAGATCACAACCGTCAGAGCGGAGACTAACGCCATGGAATCACGCATTGATGCCCGTCTCGCCGGAATGGAAGCGGTCGCCGCCAAGCGGGAAACCCGGATGCTGCTGGCCGTCAGCGGGGCAACTATTCAGCTACGAAATGTTGTCCTGATGTGGGGTTTTGTGGACATCTGGTGGTCGTGTATGGGCCTCGTATTCAATTTATAGGGATTATATACTTAACTACCCGAACCACTACATATTCTATTATCAATTACCCGTAACCACTACATATAGTACGATAGGTAGTCAGGTATATAACCCCCAATTTATTGGACCTGACAGTCGCCGGTGACAGATTTTGTCTCGGAAACCACAGCATTTGGTTTTATGAGCATTGGGAACGAATTGTGGTGCTGTATAGCACGTCAATCTGGGTGAGAGGTACGCGCCACCAGTGCACCAACCGGCACCACGATGTTCTCCCTGTCCCGAACATAATGCTCTTTCTGATTGTCGGTCGTTGCCACGTCAAACCAACTCTCGCCGGGCTTCAGACTGTAGGTCTTAGGATAGGGCTGCGAGGGTGCGCACGACCGGTCCCTGTGCAGAACCGGAACAAATCCACGTCCGAATCTTGCGGTCATGATGTTGCGAGGAGTCGCATGATGCCATCATCGAGACATCTCAGCGGTCAATCCATATCAGGTTGATGGACGCGCCATATACGTCTCAGAGATCTCCATGATGGAGGGTTTTCTTTCGGGAACATTCACCAATTCCCGGCCACCATGGCCAGCGATTCCACCCCGATCGGGTCAAATCCCGCGATTTTTCCCAGAATTCCGCCAAATCATCAGAACACGCGGCGGCAGGATTCAGAAACCACACGTTTTCAATGGGTTGAAAATTCACAAGTCCGCCAGATGAGAACCACTCCCGTTGGTGATGTGTGGTTTCGTCACTCATTAACGCAAGCCAAGCATTTTCTTGTCTTGCAACCGCCCCAATGTTTTAGGAATTTCACGCTGACAAATAACATGACATTGACTAATTGTGTGAATGTCGTTGGCAAACGCCCATGGTAGACACCCGAACCAGATTGCAAATTTCGTCTGCGCACCTGCCCGTGTTCGTTGACAGCCACGACCAGGAGCAGTGAACAGCCCGGAGACAGAATTTGAAACTGTTTGAGCCAACTTCTTCATCAGCGCGCATTTTCGCACTTCCCCCGGGCTGCGACTTTGCCGAGGAATTCACACAGGGTTTGATTGATCGACTGGCTGATGCACCACCAGAGTCGATGTCACAAATTGAAATCTATCTGAACACCAACCGGGTACGTCGCGGTATCATCAAGGCATTTTCTGAACGCGGTTCTTTTCTTTTGCCGAAGCTGCGCCTGATCGATGATCTCGCCAAAGATGTCAGATTTTTTGATATTGCCCCGCCCGTGCCAACATTGCGGCGCAGGTTGGAACTCTTTCAAGCGGTATCCAAGCTGCTCGAGACGGATGCGCGGTTCGCTGCGCGCAACGCGGCTTTTGACCTTGCGGACAGCCTGGCCGAACTCATGGATGAGATGCAGGAAGAAGGCGTCAGCCCAGAAACCATCAAGCGGCTCGATGTGTCACAGCATTCTGCTCATTGGGAAGATTCCCTGCGATTCCTCGAAATTGTTAACCGTTTCTGGGGACAGGTGGATTCACCAGACATCAAGGCACGCTTGCGACTGGTGATTGAAAGCCTGACTCAGCAATGGCAGCGGGAAACACCTGCGCATCCGGTCATCATTGCCGGATCGACAGGCTCGCGCGGTGCCACAAATTTGCTGATGCGTAAAGCAGCGCGATTGCCTCAGGGGGCTATCGTGTTACCCTGCTTCGATTCGTATCTTCCACAAAATGCCTGGGATCAACTGATCGCCGCATCAGAAGGTGAAGATCACCCCCAGTTTCGACTGGCCTCAATCGTCAGAAAACTTGAAGTCACTGGCATCGAAGTCAAAGCCTGGCGAGAGACCTGCCGGGTTATTCCTGAAAGGAATCGCCTGATGTCTCTGGCCTTGCGCCCTGCCCCGGTCACCAATCAGTGGCTGTCCGAGGGACCGCGACTCAAAGGAATCGACAAGGCAACAGAAAATATCACACTGCTCGAAGCTCCTCATCCTCGCGCTGAAGCAATCGCGATCGCTTTCCGTTTGCGGCACGCTGCTGAATTCGGCGAGCGCGCTGCTCTCGTTACGACTGATCGCAATCTGGCGAAACAGGTCACAGCCGCCTTGGCAAGATGGAATATCGTACCGGAAGACGGTTTTGACATACATCTGACGGAAACAGTTTCAGGGCGCCTTTTGTTGCTGACAGCTGATCTCATGGGGCAAAAACCTGATCCTGTTGGACTTATCAGCCTGCTTCGTCATCCATGTGTCCATGCGATTGAATCACAGGAACAGCATCTCTGGCATGTTGAACGCCTTGAAGGTGCCATTCGGCGTCATGGTCTTGCGCAAGACGTCAACAATCAGGTTGCCGCATTGTTCTCGTCCGACAATGTCATGCTCGACGACTGGTCGGCGTGGCTGACCCGGATTCTCGACAGGTTGGAAACTGTACAAGCGAAACCATTGCAAGAACTTGTCCGTTTTCACCTTCGAATCATCGAAGATCTCGTCACTGGCACGGCTGACACAACAAACCCTGTTGTCTCCGACCATGTCAGCAAGGACGCGTACGAATTCATGCGCGAACTGGAAAGGGAGGGAAGCGCAGGCGGTATCCTGGACTGCGATTCATATCGCCATCTGCTTCGGACATTGGCACAGCGAAGGACTTTGCAGGACCCGCATCCAAGAGATTCATCGCAGATCTTGATCTGGAATACATTGGACGCAAGAATGCAGTCCCCGGATCTGGTCATCGCTGGTGGATTGAACGAAGGAACCTGGCCAGCGGCCGCACCGGTCGATCCATGGCTCAATCGAAGTCTGCGGCATCAAGCGGGGCTTTTGATGCCAGAGCGACGAATCGGCTTGCTTGCACATGACTTTCAGCAGGTTGCATGCGTCCCTGAAGTCGTGCTCTCGCGCAGTGAAAGATACGCGGATGAACCCGCTGTACCTTGTCGCTGGTTGATCCGGTTGACCACGCTTTTGGCAGGTATCGGAGACCAGGGCACGGCATCACTCGATGCCATGCGCGCACGGGGCCGCAAACTTCTTGATCAATCGCGTGAATTGGACCGACCGCAATTTTCCGAACCTCCGGCCCCACGGCCAAATCCCAGACCACCAGTGGCAATACGACCCAAGTCCCTCCCGGTGACCGCAGTCAAGACACTGATTTCCAACCCTTACGAGATTTATGCCCGTCAAATATTAAAACTCCGCGAACTTGATCCTCTCGAACCTACCGGATTTGCAACCCAAAGAGGGACAGCATTGCATGATATATTGCAGAAATTTGTGAAAATGATGCAAACAGAAAGCAATCTTTGCACCACGCGTCACCTGCTCGACATAAGTCGCTCTGTTTTCGCACCACTACCCATTGCACCACGCGTGAAACAGGCCTGGCTGGGGCAATTGGAACAAATCGCCGACGAGTTTGTTGCACAAGAGTTGGTGCGCGCGAAGCATGGTGTGCCTGTTGCCCTCGAAGTGGAAGGATCATACGCACTGGATGACGTCGATTTTACGCTGACGGCACGGGTTGATCGTATTGACAAACTCCATCAAGGCGGTCTCGCCGTCTATGACTACAAAACCGGCAGCATACCGACAAACGCTGAAATCAATCGGCGTGATAAACAGATTCCACTGACCGTCAATATACTGGAACAGGGTGGATTCCTCACGGATGGACCACCCGATAAGGTCAAGGAAGCCGCCTATATCGCGTGCGGCAAGACAGCCGAGATCACGCCTGTCAATCTCGAGTGCTTCGCAGATACCTTAGACAAGTTTCGGGCACTGATGAAAGAATATCAGAATCCATCTACCGGCTATCTGTCTCGTCGCAACATGAATCAGTATGGGTTTGGGCAGGCCTTTGATCATCTCGCCCGCTATGGCGAATGGGATGATACCGACCCCTCATCGGAGCTCGACAGAGATGGCTAAACTGGCTATGTTTGACGATGCCACCCGTCCACAGGTGGATGCGGCCACACCGGGGCGGGCATCATGGGTATCTGCCAATGCAGGTTCCGGTAAGACGCGGGTATTGACCGACCGGGTCGCGCGGCTGCTCCTTGCTGGCGCTCCCCCCCAGCGTATCCTTTGCCTGACCTTTACCATTGCTGCTGCAGCCAACATGCAAGTCCGGTTGTTTGATCGCCTGGGAGAGTGGTCGATGCTTCCCGACACAGAGCTGAAGGAAAGGCTGCTTGGACTGGGCGAGCCAGAAGACAGACTGAATGAGGAGAAATTTGCGGAAGCACGCACGCTGTTTGCACGGGCTCTTGAGACACCCGGTGGCCTCAAGATTCAGACTATTCATGCGTTTTCTTCGTCTCTGCTCAGACGTTTCCCGCGTGAAGCAGGCGTATCACCCAAATTCGAACAGATTGACGACCGCACATCCCGAAAGTTGCAGGACACCATCCTTGATAAACTCGCTGTGCACCGCCCGGATATTTATCGGCCCATTGCCCGGATGCTTTCCGAAAGGAATCTCACAGAATTCACCAATCTGATCGCGGCAGCACGGCACGAATTCGTATTTCCCTTTGACCCACAGAATGTGCTGCGCGAATTTGGCCTTGTGCACGAACCCGACGCCACACAGGAAACGCGCGCGCGCGTCAAATCACTGCTCGCCTCCGCAGATGTCCGGAACCTTGAAAAGCTGATGACCGCTTTGAATGCGGACGCAGAAAATTCGGGCAGCCGTAAGATGGCCAGCGCGATTACCTCCATCCTTCAAACCGAATGGACCCAATCCACTTTGTTTGACCTCACCAAATGCTTTCTCACGGGTGAAGGCGCAAACCAACCATTTTCGCCAAACAGGGCGCCGCGGCAAGCCGTCACCGCCGGATTGGGCAGCGATCTCAATAACTGGCTTGCTGAATATAAGCGCAGGGTGCAGGCAGCAAGAATTGATGTCATCAATGTTCAGGCAGCGGAAAAAACTCTGTCTCTGCATCGCTTTGCAGAGGCGTTTCTCAGCCACTACGAAGAGAAGAAACACCAGGCGGCACAACTGGATTTCAATGACCTCATCCACAAAGCACTCGCTCTCCTGCAGAACCGTGAATTCGCCCAATGGGTTCTTTTCCGTCTCGACGGCGGCATTGATCACGTGCTGATTGATGAAGCTCAGGATGTCAGCCCGATTCAATGGAAAATTGTCAGCGAAATTACCCGCGAATTTACCACCGGACTCGGTGCCCGAGACCTGACCCGGACTGTCTTTGCTGTTGGCGACGAAAAGCAATCGATTTACGGTTTTCAAGGTGCGGCCCCAGAAAAATTCGCTGAAATGTGTCAACATTTCCAGACACGATTTCGTGATGCCGGGTTAAAATTTGTTCAAAATGAATTACACTATTCCTTCCGCTCGTCACCGATCATTCTTCGCGCCGTCGACGCGATATTCAAGGGGGACCTGACACCTGGATTTGCACCAGACACCAAGCATCTTGCTTTCAAGGACAATTTACCCGGTCGTGTTGACTGTTGGCCGTTCCTCGCAGAAACCAAAAAGTCGCAGAGGGATGACGACTGGTTCACAACGGTTCCACAAACCGCGGAGACTCCATCACATGTGAAACTTGCGCAGGCAATCACCGAACGGGTGAGCCGGATGTTCAATGATCACGAGCTGCTGCCCGGTGATCAGGGCGGAAGGTTGATCCGGCCGGGCGATATCTTGATATTGGTCCGTCGACGTTCAGCTTTGTTCTTCGAAATTATCAATCGCTTGAAAATTGCAGGCCTTCCGGTGGCTGGCGCTGATCGCCTCAAGTTGGCGGAAGAACTGGCGGTACGCGACTTAACTTCGATCCTGGCGTTTCTTGCCAATCATCAGGACAATCTTGCACTGGCGGCAGCACTTCGCTCACCTTTGTTTGGGTTGTCTGAAAGCCAGCTTTTTGCCATCGCATATGATCGCGGTGAATACAGTCTGTGGGAATCGCTGGAGCGAAATAACGAATTTCGAGACACCGCAGACGTCATAATCGACTTGATCGATGTTTCGGGAAAATTAACACCCTATGGCATTCTGGAACGCATTCTCACCTTTCATCGCGGAAGAGAAAAACTCATTGCGCGACTCGGACATGAGGTCGAAGAGACGATCGATTCCTACCTGCAGCAGGCACTGATATATGACAGTGAGACATCGATCTCCCTAGTCGGTTTCCTGAATCTGCTGACCACTGAATTCGAAGTCAAGAGACAGTTGGACCAAACCACAAGTGAAATCCGGGTCATGACAATTCATGGGGCCAAAGGGCTCGAAGCCCCCATCGTCATTTTGCCCGATACCGAAGAATCTCATTCCATGCCAACAGCAATGGTCGAACTTTCGAATCCAGATCGGACCCCCTTGCTAATGGTCAAAAAAAGCTTGTCACCGCCACCCCTCGTGGCGGCGCGAGATGCCAGGAAACAACGCGAATCCGAGGAGGCTGTCCGTCTGCTCTATGTCGCGTTAACCCGGGCGGAATGCTGGCTGATCGTTTGTGGCGAGGGAACACACAAACCCGGATGCTGGTACGATATGATCGCTTCTGGGCTCAGGCAATGCGGTGCCGACCCGCACGACTTCTGCGATGAGGCGCGCGCATTCATCGGACTTGAATCAGGTCTACGACTGGCGTCTGATGATTGGCCGCAGGTGATCAGTCAGAAACACAGGGCACAGATTGCTTCTGTTGATCTTCCCGGCTGGGCCCATCAGAGAGTCAACATCTTTCCAACTGAGCCCGAAAGCTTGTCCCCCAGCAGACTTGGTGGCGGCAGCAATGGCGACAGTGAGGAGATCATTGGCGACAGCGAGTCTCGTGACGCTGCTGCCAGGTTTGGTGACCGCCTTCACCTCCTGCTTGAACATCTGCCTGGCATTGCAAGGGCAAAACGGCCAACCGCCGCAAAGTCAATTCTGGCACTTGATGATCCGACCGCCGATGCTGCCGAGTTCCAGGACTGCATTACGGCAGCCTTGGAACTGCTTGACGATCCGGCCATTGCATTCCTGTTTGACCGCACATCCATGCGTGAAGCTGGCTTCACTGCCGCGTCGCCGACACTGAATGATCGCAAGCTACATGGTTTTATCGATAATCTCCTGGTGCGTGACGATAAGGTGGTGGTGGTGGATTACAAGTCCAACAAGAATGTGCCGAAACGGCCTGAGGATGTGCCTGAGTCTATTCTGCGTCAGATGGGGGCCTATAGAGACGTCATGGCTGAGATTTTCCCTGGGAAAGACGTAGAAACCGCGATTCTCTGGACCCGAAATCGAACATTCATGCCCGTGCCAACTGAGCTTTGCGATGCGGCATTGGAACGTGCTGCCAGTTCATTGCATTGAACCCATCACTTTCGATAGACGCTCACTGACAGCGTATTGATCACATCATCGACAGTCTTACTGGCAGGATGACTTCGTGCAACTTGCCCAGCAATATTTGCAACTGCTCTATCCGGGGTGCCCGAAGCCGCGCTGGGAGGCACAAACCTCATCCATGGTCATTGCCTGACGCAGGGTGGCGTTGATCTGATCCATTCGGCGAGCAGGATGACCAGCCCGTAACGTTCATGACGAATGGCGGGGACACTGTCATCAAGGCACCCGCGTTACCGACCTGACAGTTGCCCATCTCAAAGCAAATATTCAGCAGAACTGCTTCTTTCAATCATTGATCGTCGGATCAATCAGAGCAGCAGGCCTGGCAGAAAGAGGACAATACCAGGAAACATGACGAGGCCGGCAATTGTAATCGCATCAGCAATGAAGAAGGGCGTGACACCCTTGAAGACATCCTGCACTGAGAGTTCGGGACGCACCCCAGCGACGACAAAACAATTCAGTCCGATCGGTGGCGTGATCAGACAAAGTTCAGCCAATTTAACGACGATGATTCCGAACCAGATGCCGCATTCCAAGGCACTCATACCGAAAGCACTTTCCTCAGCCGAAACGGCAATGCCGCCATTGAGTGCAATGACAGCAGGAAATACGACAGGAAGTGTCAGGATCAGCATGCCGATCGCATCCATGAACATGCCCAGCACGGCATAAGCCATAAGGATCAGAATGAGCGTGAGATAGGGACTTTGTTCCAGCGAGCTGATCCAAAGCGAGAACTGCCCCGGAAGATCTGCAAAACCGAGGAAACGCACATAAATCAAGACACCCCAGATAATTGCAAAAATCATGACCGAGAGTTTTGCGGTTTCGAGGAGTGCATTTCTCAGCTGATTCCACCGCATGCCGCGATAAAGTGCCATCGCGAAAATTATGAATGCCCCGATGGCGCCGCCCTCGGTCGGTGTCCCCCAGGAATCTCCACCAAAAGGATTATAAATGAAGAGAATGATCACCGCGATCACCAGAAAGATTGGGATGACAGGTGGCAGTGATTGCAAACGTTCGACCCACGAATATCCACCAACTGGTGGGCCGAAATTCCTGAGAGTGACGGCCATACCGATAATCAATGCTGCATAAATGATCGCCGAGAACATCCCCGGGATAAATCCTGCCAACAACAGGGCGCCAACATTTTGCTCCACGATGATCGCATAAATGACAAGAATAGCCGAAGGCGGGATTAACGAAGCCAGGGTGCCGGCAGCGGCCACAACGCCTGCAGCAAACCGCTGATTGTAGCCGATACTGGTCATTTCAGGAATGGCAATGCGTGCGAACACTGCCGAGGTTGCCACCGAGGCTCCTGACACCGCCGCAAATCCTGCTGTCGCAAAGACGGTGGAGACGGCAACGCCTCCGGGAACCCAGCCAACCCAGCGTTTCGCCGCTTCAAACAGCGCCCGCGTCAGTCCCGCATAATAGGCAAGATAGCCAATCAGGATAAAGGTTGGAATGAGTGACAGGGCTTGCGATGAGATCTTGGAATGTGGAACTTGCCCGGCTGTCTTGACTGCAACCGCAACGGCCCATGAAAACTGCGACGGATCATAGGCACGTTTGTCCCAAAAGATCCATATCAGACCAATGATACCGGCAATTGCCGCCGCAAACGCGACTCGGACTCCAAGGACAACCAAAAGCAGCAAAATGCCGGTCGTTATCAAGCCAATATCGATAGGACTCATTGGTTGTAAACCTAGGCTGCTCCGCTCTCGCCTTCCCGAAGTCCGGACACGGCGCGGGCTTCATCAGCAGCGATTTCCGCCATATCCTGAATGAGCGGGACCGCAACCGGGCGGGCAACACCGGAAATAACCGCCTTCCCATAACCCCAGGCCTGTAAAACAAGGCGCACAGCCATGACCGAAAAAGCAATCGGTACGAGCAGTTTGGCAGGCCATAACGGAAGGCGAATATCGAGACTGGAGTCGCGACTCCAGTAGGGACTGGTCCACTCAAAGGACCGTTCAAAATGCGCCCAGCTTCCCCAAATCATGAGAAGCGCAAGAATGAGGATCAACAGCGTCCCGAAAAACTCAGCCATCCATAGAGGGCGACCGCCAAATTTTCCGATCACCATGTCCATACGAATATGTCCGCCGAGTCGCTGACAATAGGACATACCGATAAAGGCAATAACTGGCATGATCTGCTCGATCCAGTCGACATAACCGGGAACGGGTCGATTGAAGAAATTTCTCCCGCCAACGCTGACGACCGCAAGCAGCATCAGCGACAAGACTGCAAGACCTCCCGTCAGCGCAAGCTTCTCTTCAACTTTGTAGAGACCCAGTTCCAGCCGACTCAGCCGAGAATCATCGGTGAGTACCGCTGTTGCACCAGCCAATTTCTCTGTACTCCGAGTCAGACGGGTCGCCCCGATGCGGCGACCCGTTCATCAATTTCTCAGTTCCCCGCCATACCAATAACGAGGTCATAGAGCTCCTGTGCTGGCAATCCTCTTGCAGAATTCTCCGCGACCCAATCACGCGCCGCGGGAGCAGCAACGGCATTACGAAAAGCGGTAAGCTCATCCGCTGAATAGGAGATTCTCTCAATTCCTTTTTCATCGAGGGTGGGCCCCCAACGCGCCATTGTATTGTCATTATAAAATGAAATATAGTGATCGAGGGAAGCATCGACGGAACTCAGCAATGCGTTGCGTTCAGTATCGGTCAGTGCATTCATCGCGTCAGTATTGACGACAACCGGACAGTTCACGGTTCCCGGGTTCAGATTTGTCGTCCACCATTTGGCACTGTCAACCGTCCCGAATGCCAAATGCGCATGCGGGGCAAAGGCTACAGCCGTGACAACGCCGCTATCGAGTGACTGGCGTACCTCGGTGGCCGACATTGAAGTGGGCACGGCGCCGATTGCCTTCATCGCAGCACCAATTCCGCCTGTCGCTCGCACCGCCAAACCTTCGAATTCAGCCAACGTTCGCGGCGCATCGCCAACCCCGGCGATATTGTATTGCGGTAAAGGCGAGGGCATCAGCAACTGAGCGTTCCATCTTGCCAGATCTGCAGCTACAGCCGGATGCTGATAGACTGCACGGGAGATCTCGACTTCCTGTTCCAAAGAACCCACGCCGAGAAATGGCAGCTCCAACACCGTGATGGATGGATTCTTGTCACGATGGTAGCCCGCACAAAATTGCGCCATCTCGAAGGCACCGATCGAGATTCCATCAAGATTCTCGCGATTGTTGGACAGTCCTCCATAAGATAGATTGAGCGTGAATTCTCCGCCGGTCTTGTCGCTCACCAACTCGGCAAGCTTCTCGACATGTTCGGTGAAGGCACGCCGGGTGCCCCAAAGCGAAACATTCCATTCAGTGGCGATTGCCTCACCCGCCAGAGCCAGCGACAGTGAACCAACGATTGCAGTTTTTATGAATCCAGACAGTTTTGAATCCTCCTATTGATCGTCAAATGGGGCGCATTGTCAGAAATCGGATCAGAACTCAAGAACGTTCTGAGATCAGTTGCCTTCAACGCAATCCATCCTCACCCTTGACCTGATCAATGGTGAGACCGCCGACTCGTGGCAGAGGTCTCCCGCTGTCAGTAATTGCCACTGCCACCATGATCTCGTTGCACCGCGGTGCATCGTTGAGCTGCATTTCCATCGCGTCAAAATGCGAACGAACATAGGCTGCATTCTTATGTCCAAGCGGGATATCCAACACCTGCCCTGGCGACCCCATCTTCTTGGAAGAGGGAACCAAAGCGGCGCCTTTTTCCACAGATTGACGCAACGGCCCACCGAGTTTGGGATGCAGGATCGCGGCCGCATGTTCCAATTCCCCGTTCTCACCGACCATCGCGGCCTTGCCGTAGCTTTGTGCATCTTCCGGAGAGATCCCCAGTGTTTTGACACACCGGCCGCCGAGCAGACTCCCGAGTTCTGCGCCTATTTCCATCAGGAGTGTCAGATCCTCTACATAACGACCGGCAAATGGATTGACGATCACGGCCGCCGCTGCAGCCTTGCGTGTCGGCGGTTCTATCACGATATCTGATTCGCGGCGCGTCTCTTCAACAACGACCAGGATCTTTCTGATATCTGCTTTCATCGCAATCCATCCTCTCCCTTGATGTCAGCGGCGGCCAGCCCCAGTGAGCGGTTATGAATCCTCGGGCCCGTTGACATACCCAATATGTAGCAGATTTCCCCCTGCCATGGTGCGTCTGCCAGTCCAATTTCCATACTGTCAAAATGACTGCGCACATAAGCGGCATTAATGTGCGCAAATGGCAGGTCCAGTCGAGTTCCGGGCGCTCCCACTTTCTTGGCTGAAGGGACGATCGCCCTGGTGTTGCCGAGAATTTCACGCATCGCGTAACCGCCAGGCGCATGCCACAATGCACCATGTTCGATCTCGCCACCGGTGCCGACAATGGCACCTTTCCCATAACCTTCAATGATTGCGACATCCCCACCCAGAAGCATGACAAGGCGTTCCGCCATGTTGATGCCAAGGGGCATCAGATCCTCCATGAAACCTGCAATATCTTCAACATATCTGCCTGCAAACGGGTTGTTGATCACTGCAATTGCCGCCGCCTTGAGCAATGGATTGGAAGCCGATGGGCCGCCTTCATGAAACACTTCCTCCTGGCAAAGGACCAGTTTACGAATCTCAATGCCTGGCATCGGGTAATTTCCACCAATCTTTCAGCGTACGAAAATTCTCTTCGCAGACAAACCTGGATTGTCCCTGCAGGAACAATGCTGCTGCACAAACACGCCCCTTGCAACAGATCGTCCTGGCCACCTCGACGCCGGATTGCAGGGCCGTGCTGATGTCGTCTTCTGTCAGACGTCCGCATGCCCTGACAACCGACAAACCCCGAAGATCCGTATCGGCATTGAGTTCTTCGGCAAGGCAGCGCTCAACAGTCGGGTGGTCAGGCAAGTCGGCGGCATTGGCAATGAGTGTCGCCGCCGCATCTGCCGCGACCGCTGTCGGTGCCAGGACAGTCACGGAGTCGGCAATTCCCAATGAATGACTCCGTCCCCCGCGCCCGCTCGTTGCGATCCCACGCACCGGTGTATCGGCAGAAATTTCAACCTCTCCAAGCGAATTTCCATTGAGATCGGCAATCGTGAGGCGGTAAGACTGGCCGGGAGACAGATGGAGAGCGATATCGCCACCATTGTTGACGTAAGCGCGATCGAGATCTGCCGATCGTGTCATGGATTCAAGGACTTCCTCGGCGACTGCACCCGCAACCGCAGCCATTGGCGTGATAAATTCGTGTCTGGAATAGGGCGTGACCGATTTACACATTCGACGCGCCGTCGTACCAACAGGTAATTCACTGGCCTCTGACCAACCGCTTCTCAACAATGGGAGTTCCTGAACCAACTCCTCCAAGATTGTCCGAAACCGCATCCATGCCGCCCGCAGAGCCGTGACAATAACCGCTTGCTGCCGACTGTCGGCAAAAATAATCAGGTCAATCGGGCCATGATGCAGGTGCAGGCGCCCATCAGGCAATTGCCGCGCCGCTGCGCTCATCATTTTTCACCATGTTTTACGAGGTCTGGCGGATTGATCCCGCCAGGTCTTATGTTGGATTTCTTGACCCGGCGGACCTGCGGACCCAGAACAGACTCGACCGGGCGAATCCGATCCTCATGCCCACCCAATTGCAGATAATCGTCCTTGCGCATTGTGAACTCGATGGGCGCAACCAAGGCTGGCGTGGGAACATAACCAAATGAATTGTCGGGCATATCTGCCACATCAACCATAAAGGTAATGCCGCCACCAGGCCAAATAAACGCTTCGACACCGCCGCAGGTCACGCGCGTCAGTAATTCCCTGACAGATCGCGTCAATCCGATGGGATTTTCGGTGACACCGGCACGAAGTGAACCACCCGCACCCCCCATGAACAGGATTGAACATAATGAGGGCTCACAATTTTCGGCAATCCGGACAACTGATTCATGCACGATCTGGGGCATATCTGCTGGCGTCGGGTTCAGATCCTCATCAAGTTGGAAATATGCACATTGCTCTCCGGTGGTTGAAACCATTAACAGACGCAGCCCCGGCCAGGCAATCTTCGGATCAACTCGCCGAATAATTTCCAATGGATTCTCAATATTCGTGCCACCCCAGCCGCTTCCGGAATCCGCGGCCTGGAAGTAACGTCCTGGTGTCGAGCGACGGCCGTTTACACGAATACCTGCGGGTGGAAGATCCAACTGACGTCCCGCTTCATGCTCAGTCAATACGCCGGTAATATGGTCGTCAACGACAATGACCTCGTCAACAATTTCTGCCCACTGTCTGGCAAACATACCGATTGCTGCCGAGCCGCAACCGACACGCATTCGTCTTTCTTCCTCACCATTAATCACCGGTGGACAGGCCGCCTGAATGCGTAAATTTGCTCCCCGGTCCACCGCGATATCGAGCGGTGCACGGTTACACAGCTGCAGCAACGACTCGCATGTGATCCTTCCTTCTGTCTTGGTCCCACCAGTCAGATGTTCTACACCCCCGAGCGACAGCATTTTTGAGCCATATTCGCTGGAGGTGACGTGACCGATGACTTCTCCAGACGATCGCACTTCGGCACGTTCGGGACCAATATCGCGATCGGTGTCAATCTTCACCTTCACGCCGCAATAACTAAAGATTCCCTCAGTCACGACGGTGACCATGTCTGTCCCGTCGTAATCACTGCTGACGATAAAGGGGGCCGGCTTATAATCCGGATAGGTGGTTCCGGCGCCGATCGCGGTCACAAATGTCCGGTTTGACTGCAACGCATCACCGTCCCAGCCACACGGATCAAGAAACGGTACGGCATCTGACCCGCTTTCCACCGCTGATTCAATAACAGTCAGCGGATCCAGCCGAACAAGTCGTCCACCGTGATTGGCATAACGATCACAGGCCCCTGCCATACCGTCAGCGATATAGCACATCACCGGACACGCGTCGCACCGAATCTTCTCATCCGTCGTTGCGGATGCACGCGGTTCAGGCATCTGATATCGTACCCATTGCCGCGAGGACACGATCGGGTGTGGCTGGAATGCGGGTCATGCGCGCAGCGCAGGCATGGCGGATCGCATTCAGGATCGCGGGTGCAGTAGGAATCAAGGCATGCTCACCAAGCCCCTTCGCACCATAGGGGCCAAAAGCATCGGGTTCTTCAATGATGATGGATTGTACCGGCGGGATATCACCGATGGTCGGCACCAGATAATCGTGCAGATTTTCGGTATGACCCGGCACATACTCTTCCATCAGGGCCATTCCCAATCCTTGTGCAATTCCACCCTCAATCTGTCCTTCGACCAACAGCGGGTTGATCGCTTTGCCGACATCATGGGCAGCGACAAAACGGCGAGTCCGAACCGTGCCCAGGGCTATATCGACTTCTGCCTCGCAGATTTGAGCGGCATATCCAAACTGCGCATAAGGTGCGCCCTGCCCATTGTCGTCAAGGGGGCTCGAGGGCGGGTCGTAAGTCTCTTCGGCAAAGATCACGTAGCCCAGATCATCAACGGGAAGTCGCCGCAGGTCCAGCTGATGCCGATCACTGCCATCGCAGATTATCAGCATCCCCTCTTCCGGAATGATTGTCGAATCGGCGGATGCATTACAAAGACGCAAGACCCGCTCACGTAGCGACGTGCCGCATGATTTTGCCGCATTACCACTGACAAAAGTCTGGCGGGACGCAGAGGTCTTGCCGGCATCCGGGGTGATATCGGTATCCGCATCCCGCAAAGTGAGTTGCATAACCTCGACCCCGAATGCTTCGGCGAAGATCTGGGCAATGACGGTATTGGCACCTTGTCCGATATCCATCGCCCCTTGATGCAGAATGATACGACTATCCGGGGTGATTCCAGCCCGGATCGTGGACGGATTCGGTAGCGAGGTATTGCCACAACCATACCAGCCACCCGCCACACCGACACCCCTTCGTAAATTGTGCCCATCAGCAACAGCCTGACGGTTGAATTCTTCTGCCGCATGACGGGCCGCACGCCATGACGGCCGGAGGGACTGAAAACACTTTCCAATCCCGACTCCTTGCTGAAAGACCTGCCCGCAAACCGTGCGCATTCCATTGCCAAGAGCATTGTGGATTCTGAACTCCAATGGATCCATCTTCAGCTCAATGGCCAAATCTTCAAACAAGGTTTCTTGCGCGATCGCACTCTGGGGAACGCCAAAGCCGCGGAAGGCACCGGAAGGCGGCGAGTGGGTGACAACAGCGCGGGCATCGGCACGGTAATCATGCACGGTATATGGTCCGGAAGCGTGCACCGGTACACGATTGATCACTGTCGGCCCCCAAGATGCATAGGCACCGGTGTTGAATTGGCCCTCGTATGTCAAGCCTGAGAGGGTTCCATCAGATTGCGCACCAATTTTCATACGAATACGCGCCGGATGCCGCTTGGTCGTGGATTGCATAGACTCGCTGCGCGAATAGGCCATGCGTACCGGTTGACCGGTCTTGATCGCAGCGAGAGCCAAAAAGGGCTGCACCGACAAATCCAACTTTGACCCGAACCCGCCGCCGACGGCAGTTGGGATGATACGAATATCAGACGGATTCATTCCGAGAATTTCAGCAAGGCTTTCGCGATTCATCATTGGTGCTTGCGTCCCACACTGAATTTCAATGCGCCCTGCGCTCAAGCGGGCACAACCAGCTTCCGGTTCGATATAGGCATGTTCAACAAATGAGGTCTCGAATGTACCTTCAGCGGTGACATCCGCCTGTTCGAGGGCAGTTTCCGCATCCCCGCACTGCACATAGCCACGACACATCTCATTGTGGGTGTATGTGTCATGCAGTTGCGGCGCATCATTGTCGGTGGCATCATCAAGACTGCAAGCTGCTGGCAGCACCCGCCAGCTGACAGGAAATCGATCAAGGTCCAAAGCGGTCACGACAGTCGGATTGCCGACCAAGGCGGCTACAGCTTCACCACGAAATCGAGTCTTGGCAACGGCAAAGACGGGTTGGTCAATAAATCCCGGAATGACGCCAAACCTGTTGCTGCCCGTGATATCCGCTGCCGTGAGAATCGCCGAGATACCCGGATTCTGGTTCTGGAAACGTTCCAGGTCTCCAAACTCAAACGCAGCATGGGAATGCGGCGTGCGGACGATCCGTACCGCCAGCCAATCAGCGTCCGCGATGTCATCGCTGAACATCTCTGTCCCCAGAATCTTGGCTTCCCCATCGACTCGCTGGCAACGACCACCAATTCCCGCAGACAAAGGTATGTCAGTCCTCATATCGTGATGTGCCGCTTCATGCACCGCATCAAGTATTTTTCGGTATCCGGTACATCGGCACAGGACTCCTCCCAAAGCACCCTCAATTTGATCGAAGTCAGGTGACTTTTCCCGTCGTAAAAGAGCCGCCGCAGACACGATCATTCCCGGCGTGCAAATTCCGCATTGTGATGCGCCACAATTCTGGAAGGCCCGGGCAAGTTGCTTGGCCCCTTCATCATACTGCACGATTCCGGTCAAGGTTTCGATATGCCGGCCTTGTACCTGATGCGTTGTCGTGAGGCAGGAACAAACGGGCTGTCCATCCAGCAGGACGGTGCATGCACCACAATCGCCTGCATCACATCCCACCTTGACATCCTTCACATCAAGTCTTTCGCGCAGCGTATGAGACAGCCTCTCGCCTGTAGACGGGTCTGTGACGACATGGCGTCGATTGAGACAAAATTCGATCGGCGGAGCGGCCATTTTGTTACCCGTCGGGCATGGCTTCGATGATGGCACGACGACACAACTCACCAGCCGCCATAACCCGGTACTCAACCGTGCCGCGCATATCGCTGATCGGCGTCAAGGCTGCAAGATGCGCAGACAAAATCCTGCATCGTGCAACCGCATTGACAGAAAGCCCGCACAGTTTCTGCTCCAGGAGAGGTAAGCGTACAGCTGTCGGCGCACAAGAGCCGACGGCAATGCGAACATCGTCAAGCCGATGATCCCGCACCACGACCAGAGCAGAGGCCATCGCGATCGAAATCACGAGAAACTTGCGATTGCCGAGTTTGACAAATGAACTCCCCGAGGGCAACATAACCTTTGGGATGACAATCGCCGTCAGCAGTTCACCTTGGCTCAGGTCAACGCGTCGTGCCCCGGTGATAAATTCAGCGAGAGGAATCGTACGGTTCGCTGACTGCGACTGAATTTCCAGCTTGGCATCCAACACGAGAAGGGGTGGGATTCCATCGGCTGCGGGCGATGCATTGCAAATATTACCCCCAATTGTCGCGCTATTTTGAATTTGTACCGAGCCGACCGTTACCGCCGCCTGCTGAAGACAGCTGAGATATGCGGGCATTGGATACGCAGCAATCTCGGCCCAGGTCACTGCTGCTCCAATGCGCCAGCCATCGCCACATTTCGCAATCTGCCGCATTTCCCTGACCCGTGTGATATCGACAATGTCCGTGGGCATCTTCCCCGGTGCAAGTGCCGGATAAAAGTCGGTGCAACCCCCCACAATTTTTGCCCCATCCGCCGCCGCCGTCAGCGCATCCACAAGCGATTCCGGAGCAAAATAACCCATTGTCTGACTTTCATCGCGGTATCCGCAACGACTCTAACATGAATCCGTCGAATAGAAAATTGTTGGCAGCCGGATCATCGCCATCCGAGGCCCCGAATGACGTTGACCGCTGCCGCGCACAGGTTTACGGCTGATCGTTTTCAGGGCGACAGCTTATCTCTCTGGCAATGGCAGCTTGCGAATAACTGCTCTTCTCGAACCCGTATAGCTGGCAAAGTTCGCACGCGATTAGGTGTTGGGAGTGATTCGCTCTAACAGTTCCCGGCTTTTTGTTGCTGAGACTGCGACTGCATCCTGACTGATTTGCCAACAGCCAGCCAGACCATTGCAGAAATGTCTCTTCCTGGCCGTTGGACATCAAACTGGAAGGGACGTGTTGATTGCTGAGGCTTCATCGGCACGATAAATATACAAGATCCTGACATCACACCTGCCGGGACATATGCGCATGGTCCTTTCACAACCCGATTCGCCGTGGATTTTCCGTACCTATGCCGGTCACTCGACTGCAATCGAGTCAAATTCCCTTTTCCGACGCAATCTGGCAAAGGGTCAAACAGGCCTGTCGGTGGCATTCGATCTGCCGACTCAAACCGGATACGACAGCGACCATGAGCTTGCCCGTGGAGAAGTCGGGAAAGTCGGCGTACCCATCTGTCATCTCGGTGATATGCGCAGACTGTTCGATCAGATTCCTCTTGATCACATGAACACGTCCATGACCATCAATGCAACAGCAGCTTGGATATTGGCACTCTATATCGCTCTGGCCGAAGAGCAGGATATAGACCCGTCGCAGCTGCGCGGGACTGTGCAAAATGACATCATCAAGGAATATCTGAGCCGAGGCACCTATATCTTCCCGCCGGAACCCTCACTCCAATTGGCCGCAGATATCGCGGTCTTCTGCCGCGCAAAATTGCCCAAGTGGAATCCGACAAATGTCTGTTCCTATCACTTGCAGGAAGCCGGCGCGACAGCGGAGCAGGAACTGGCCTATGCCCTCTCCACCGCCATTGCACTTCTCGATAGATTAAGAATGCAGGTCACAAAAGACGACTTTCCACAGATTGTCGGGCAGGTCTCGTTCTTCGTCAATGCGGGCATTCGTTTCATCAGGGAAATGTGCAAGATGCGGGCATTTTCTGAACTGTGGGACGAGATTTGTCGTACGCGTTACGGGATTGAAGACAGTCAACTGCGGCGTTTCCGATATGGCGTACAGGTCAACAGTCTTGGGCTGACTGAACGACAACCGGAAAACAACGTGTTCAGAATTTTAATTGAGATGCTCGCCGTGACATTGTCCCGCAATGCGCGGGCGCGTGCGATTCAACTCCCCGCCTGGAATGAGGCCATCGGCCTGCCCCGGCCATGGGACCAGCAATGGTCGTTGCGTATGCAGCAGATCCTTGCACTCGAGACTGACCTGCTTGAATTTTCTGATATTTTTGACGGCAGTGCCGCAATCGAAAAAGAGGTTGACCGACTCAAGGTTCGGTCACGCAACGAAATGGCAGTCGTTGAATCCATGGGCGGAGCCGTCGCTGCGATTGAGCATATGAAATCACGTCTGGTGGAGAGCAATTGTGAACGGGTGCGGCAGATCGAATCAGGAAACACAATAGTTGTCGGGATCAATCAGTTTACCGAATCTGAAACCTCCCCGTTATCGACTGGTGACTCGATCTCTCTGAAGATTGACAGTGATGCGGAAGCGAAGCAAATCAGCGATCTCAGGGAGTGGCGTAGCAGTCGTAATGAAACCAGGGTTTGTCGGTCGCTGGATGCACTGCGTCAGGCCGCAGAGACTGGGGATAACATTGTTCCTCCATCCATTGACGCCGCCAAAGCCGGTGCAACAACCGGAGAATGGGGACAAGTCCTGCGACAGGTCTTTGGGCAATATCGTGCTCCGACTGGGGTCAGTCCACGACCTTCCAACCAGACCGCCGACCTCGCTTCGATTCGCGCAGAGGTGGATTTGGCAAGCCAGAAACTTGGACGGCGTCTGCGTATTCTCATAGCCAAACCCGGGCTCGATGGTCATTCAAACGGTGCGGAGCAGATTGCCTGCCGTGCACGTGACTGTGGCATGGATGTTATCTATCCGGGAATTCGATTCACTGCAGCTTCGATCGTGAAAACCGCCATCACCGAACAGGCCCATGTCATAGGCCTGTCAATCCTGTCCGGCTCCCATATGTCACTGGTGGCAAAGATCATATCTGATCTCGAGCAAGAGGGAGCAGCAAAGCTTCCTCTTGTCGTCGGTGGAATAATTCCGCCTGATGATGTGGGGCAGTTGCAAGCGCTTGGGGTCGCCGCAATCTATACATCGAAAGATTACGAATTGAACCAGATCATGCGTGACATTGTTCGTTTGGTTGCACCCGCACAGCGCGCAGCCTGAATTCTCCCCGAACTGGCAACGAAGCCGTCACAGAAAGAACAATCCTCCCGCTTCGAAGTGACTCCCGAAGTCAATCATCACGAGGGCGCCCACTCACGAGAACAGCTCGATGTTATTCGGCAAACACCACAAACCAACTGGCCGTGGATAAAACCAAGTCATAATGCGTCATAAGACAGCATAGGGATTGCTCTACCCAAACGTCCTGGAAACCACGACGAAGCACGCAAACCGCACAGGTTCAAAAACAACATGGAGGTCAAAAGGAGTCAGGTCATATAGCACCGCGAATCCAGCGATGTCCCAGACACCGCAATCCACATTGCCGATCGCCCCTGATCGATCAACAGCGCGACATGACCAACGAATGAAGACCACATGACGCATGGGATGGCATAACGCCAAACGAATACCGCGAATCACTGCAAACCCATGAGAGCCCCGCGTCTCATAGGGTGTGATCAGGTACAGTCTGTACCTGATCAAACACATGTGAGATTCTGAGCGGCGGCGGTCCCGTCCCGGGGACACGATGTGAGGGCGGAGCCCGAACGGAGGGGACCCGGGACCTTGCAACAGTTCACACTTGTATAGGGGATTTCATTCCAGTTGTTTTTCGCCGATGGCATCACGCACCTGGATTCCCCA
>JAPOTI010000061.1 GCA_026709265.1 Paracoccaceae bacterium
AAAAGGCCGTTGACTGCCTCTACGAAGGTAGCTGATAACGGGGGCAAGTAGTTACCTGAATTTCAAAGTGAATTGCTGCCCCTGTTCGAGATATCCGGGTTAAAATGACGACATGCGCGCCGCTATATTCCGGTATGGCTCAACGCTGTTGGTCCAGTAACCCGATGGCCTCTGGCGGCGGTTGCTGTGCATCCGTATTTTGCCGTTGCCAGAGTTGCAATTTCCACAGCCAATACGGATAAGCGGGGTCTGATGAAAGATTTATCGATCGACAGCGTACAGTCTCAGCTGGCAGACACGGGTTATATTTGCCCGCGACCGCTGGCAGCGGTTGTTTTTCTGTCCCTCAAGCTGGGTCGCCCGCTGTTTCTTGAAGGCGAAGCCGGTGTCGGGAAGACAGCAATTGCAGGTGCAATCTCGAGGATGCAGAATCGGCCGCTGGTCAGGCTGCAGTGTTACGAGGGACTCGATTCAGCATCCGCGGTCTGTGAATGGAACTTTCCGGCACAAATGATTGCGATTCGCACTGCGGAGGCAGCGGGCGACGTCTCCCGCAGCCAATTGCGGAGTGAGCTGTTTTCCGAGGAATATCTGATTGCGCGCCCCTTGCTGCAAGCCTTACGTCCCCGCGATGGCATCGCGCCAATATTGTTGATTGACGAGATTGACCGGACCGATGAGCCATTCGAAGCCTTTCTGCTTGAGTCACTGAGCGAATTTCAGATCACGATACCCGAATTGGGTACGATCCGCGCTGAGACACCACCAACCGTCATTCTGACGTCGAACCGCACCCGAGAGGTTCACGACGCAATCAAACGCCGCTGTTTGTATCATTGGGTTGAATTTCCTCCCTTTGCACAGGAATTGACGATCATTCGGATGCAGGCTCCCGGAGTTTCTGAATCCCTGAGCCACGAAATCGTCGCTTTCGTCCAGAGCTTGCGCAATGAAGATCTTTTCAAGAAACCGGGAATTGCCGAAACCATCGATTGGGCCAAATGTCTTCTCGCCCTTGATGCGGTCGAACTGTCTCCCGCTGTCATCGCAGATACGCTTGGTGCGGTGTTGAAATATCAGGATGATATTCAGAGAATTCAGGATGGGGAATTGAATCGCATTCTGGATCAGGTGAAAGCTGAAACGGAATCCACCTGATGTCGACGTCAGTCGTGTCAGACCCAGCACAAGACGGTTGCCTGGTTCACAATATCACGCATTTCGTGCGCGCTTTGCGCCGCGCCGGAATGTCGGTGGGGACACAACAGGTTTTGGATACCGTGCGTGCGGTTTCGATGGTGGGTTTCACGAGTCAAGACGACTTCTATTGCATTTTGCAGGCATGCCTGGTGACTCGCAGAGAACAGTACGAGCTCTTTGCACAGATTTTCAGACTCTATTGGCGTGATCCCCGATATCACGAACGGATGATGGCAATGCTGCTGCCATCAATTCGTGGAGTTCAGGCTGAGAATCCGGCTGAGGCAGCGGCGCGTCGTGCCGCCGATGCCCTGCTTGGTGACCACATGGCGGATGAATCGCAACCCACAGGATCATCGGATGAAGTGGAGATCGGTATCGATGCAACAGGGACCGCTGCGGCCGCCGATCGCCTGCAGTCACTTGATTTTGAACAGATGACCAATGAAGAAATATTGGAGGCAGAGAAAGTCATCGCAGGGCTTGTCCTGGATGTTCCACCCATCCGCTCGCGGCGGAGATGTCCTGCGCTCGCCGGTCGATATGCGGACTGGCGTGCGACGATGCGGCAAGCTGCGGCGGCGCAGGGTGAGGTGCAAGATCTGGTGCGCAGACATCATCGCTTGCGCTATCCTGCGCTGGTTGTCCTGTGTGACATCTCGGGGAGTATGTCGGTCTATTCACGTACCATCCTGCGGTTTCTGCATGCGGCGGCGAACCGCCGGCAGACGGGTTGGAATCGTGTCCATGCATTTACCTTTGGAACACGCCTGACCAATATTACCCGCCACCTTCATTGTCGGGACGCAGACGCGGCGCTGGCTGCTGTTGGCACAGAAACACCTGACTGGGATGGCGGGACCCGGATCGGTGACTGCCTGCGCAGCTTCAATACAGTTTGGTCACGCCGGATCATGGGTCAGGGCGCAATCACGTTGTTGATATCAGATGGCCTCGACGGCGGCTGTTCCGACAGGATCGGCGTGGAGATGCAACGACTCCGATTATCGTCGCGGCGACTGATCTGGATCAACCCCCTCCTGCGATGGGATGGTTTCCTGCCGAAGGCAAGAGGCATACGGGAAATGCTGCCGTATGTTGACAGTTTTCGTTCGGCACACAATATCGTCTCCTTGACTGAATTGGCTGCTGTTGTCGGTCTCAGGGGGGATAGCGGAGAGAAAGACCGGTTGATGATGGAGCTGCGGAAAAATGCTCAACCGATAGTATCCGGCACGGCACGGTGAATTCATGATGACCGCACAACATGACGCAATTCCGGAAACGGCTCTTGAATGGCATCGCTCCGGCGGTGTGGCCATTGCAACTGTCATTGAAACATGGGGATCAGCACCGCGCCCTGCTGGCAGCCAACTGGCGGTCGCAGCTGATGGGCGCATGGCAGGATCAGTCTCCGGTGGCTGCGTCGAAGGAGCTGTCGTTGCCGAAGTTGATGACGCGATCACATCAGGTCGGAGCCGGATTCTTGAATTTGGCGTGAGTGACGACGAGGCTTTTTCCGTCGGCCTGGCCTGTGGCGGGAGGATTCGCGTGCTGCTTGAGCCGATAGGGGGCGAAAATGGTATTCCTGAAGACATCCTGGTAGCGCTGACCGATCTTCGGGCACAACGGATCCCCGCGCTCTATCGCGTCAATATCTGCACATGGGAGCGGCAGATTGATGTTTCGGGTGGTGTGGGGCTGGATCTCGTGGCGCAGCAGCGTATGGTCTCTGATCGGTCTGGTCTGGATGGTGACTGGTTTGTCGCGGTGCACAATCCCCCTTTACGAATGATTGTGGTTGGTGCCGTTCATATTGCGCAATCCCTGGTGAAGATGGCATGGCTCACGGGTTATGAGCCAACGCTTGTTGACCCACGATCGGCCTTTGCCTCCAGTGCACGTTTTCCCGGCGAAACCATGATAACCGAATGGCCCGATGAGGCCATTCCGGCGCTGAAACCGGACACGCGGACTGCCGTTGTGACTTTGACCCATGATCCCAAGATTGACGATGCTGCCATCCAGGCGACCTTGCCGACACCAGCCTTCTATATTGGCTGCCTCGGTTCCGTTCGCACACATGACAAGCGCTGCCGACGACTGATTGATGCCGGTGTGGATGATGATCAACTGGCACGATTGAACGCGCCCGTTGGTCTCGATATCAGCGCCAGAACACCGGCAGAAATTGCTGTTGCGATCATGGCAGAGGTGACCGAAACACTGAGAAAATTCAGGGATCAAGAATGATCTTCGGTCCCAAACCGACTGAAAATGCCACCGGGACAATTCTTGCGCATTCGATGATGGTCGGCAAAAATCGGTTCAAAAAGGGCACGATTCTGACAACAGGTGATATTGATATCCTGCAATCTTGCGGGATCCGTGAAGTCACTGTTGCCGAGCTGGAAGATCATGACCTGCGCGAAGACGCGGCTGCCAGTCGGATCGCGTCTGCTCTTGCGCCCGATGCAGCGTGTGGGCTGACCTGCACAGCGCCGTTTGCCGGGCGAGTCAACCTGCATGCCATGTCATGCGGTATTATTGAAATTGACCAGGATCGTGTCCTGCGGCTCAACAATGTGCATGAGAGTTTGACACTCGCGACGTTGCCACAATTCAGCCGTGTGAGAGCACGCCAGTTGGTGGCAACGGTCAAAATCATCACCTATGCAGTTGCACAGGAATGGGTCGCTTTGGCGGCACGGGAAGCGTCGTGTGCCATCCGTCTGCGTCGACCGGTGTTGCAAACTGCCAGCCTCATCCTGACGCGCGTTCCCGGGCAGCCCGAACGGCTCGTCGTGAAAGGTCAGGATTCTGTTGAAGCACGCCTCAATCGGCTCGATGTTGCGTTGGCAGAAACGTCTGTTGTCGACCATAGAGTTGATGATGTGAGCCGTGCCATCAGTCAGAGTCGCGGTGATCTGGTTCTGCTTCTGACGGGTTCCGCGACATCAGATTCGGAGGATGTCGGCCCATACGCATTAAAAAAGGCAGGGGGGAAGCTGCTCCGATTTGGCATGCCAGTGGACCCCGGGAATCTGTTGTTTCTCGGCCGGATCGCAGATCGACCGGTCATCGGTCTTCCGGGTTGTGCGCGGTCACCGGCCCTCAATGGAACTGACTGGGTGTTGGAACGCACGATTTGTGGAATTCCAGTTGGAACGCAGGACATTGCAGCGATGGGAATAGGTGGGCTTCTCAAGGAAGTCCCGACCCGCCCGCATCCACGCGCGGTTTCAAAGTCGCATGACGGGCGGCCATTCGTAGAGGTTGCAGTCATCGATACTGAAAAAGGACAATCATTACCTCAACTGTTGCAGATGGCGTTGGAGAGCCGCGCGGATCAGGTTCGACTGGTCTCGCCACACGATCGGATTCTCCAACTGACGTCCAAGTTTCCAGACATTGCCGTGGTGACAGCTGCCAGCCGTGAGCGGGGATCGATGATCCGCATGGCCGTTGACAAGCTGGCCCCATCCACTGATGCTGTCCTCCTTTTGCCAACAGATTGTCCAGATGTGACTGCAGATGAATTGGATCGATTGATTGCCGCCTTCAGCCCTTCAGATGGGCGTGAGATTTGTCGATTGGCTTGGGGTGATGGAATATCGAGGCCGCCCGCTCTTTTTGGCCGTCGATTTTTCGAAACCTTGACTGAACTCGAGGGGACAGGGGGTGCGGCCGCGGTCGCCGCCGCGGCACAGGAATTCACGGTTGAAATTCAAGCCGATCAGGAAATGACGTCAAACCCGAAGCACAGGAGTTTTCACAATTCTGTTTGACGAAGATACTCAGCCCCTTTGATCCGAGTCTTTTGCAGCATTGGACCCGGTACATATTTGGGTCGCTTCTGTGTGGGTCGTTGAGCGGCCACAGGCTGATGGCGTGCGTTCTGATGATTTGGCGGAATCCTGGGAAAAATCGTGGGATTTAACCCGATCGGGGTGGAATTGCTGGCCATGGTGGCCGGGAATTGGTGAGTGTTCCGCGAAGAAAATTCTCCCTCATGGAGACCTCTGAGACGGAACACGCGGATGACCAATCGACACTCTGACATCTCTATTGCCAAGACCGATCTGGACAGGGCGCAGGCGCGACAGCGGATCACGGACACAATGTAGGTCGCAGCTACGCAGTTGCCGGACACGGGCCTCAAAGAGGATCTGACCCGCCTGTTGTGGGAGGATCCGCATCAGGGGGAGCTTGATCTGCGTGATGCGGTCGCGGGTTGGGCCCATGGGTTGTGGGGTCAGGCCTGTGCGGCACGCGATGATCATGGGGACCGGTTGCAGATTGACGGGAAGAGCACTCGCCAAGCGGCGGCCTCGCCGGGTCGGGCAACGACCCTGTTCGGCACGGTGACGTTTCTACGTACGTGCACTCGCCCGTCTGGGACCTTGCAACGGTTCACACTTATATCGGGGATTTTATTCCAGTTGTTTTTCGCCGCGGGCGTGACGCATCTGGATTCCCCAGTTGAGTCTCTCGAGTCCCTGCCAGACCTTCTTGACCCCGGGCAGCGGTTGGCGCTTCGTCGGGTGGGCGCCGACGCGGTGTCCGCGGTCGATGACGAAGGTTCGGATGTCGGGCGCGGTATTCCGGCGGCCACGGTCGGACAACTGATCGCGGACAGGGTCGCACGCCAGCTGATCGCTCCGGTCAGCGCTTTCACGCCTGACAGCCAGACACAACGGCGGACCCGGAGACCGGATGCGGTGCGCAT